>JAEUVS010000020.1 GCA_016786745.1 Chitinophagaceae bacterium
TTTGGTCTTCCTTGAACTGGAGCGACAATTGCCGGTTCAGTTCGTGCGCGCTTTCAAGGTCGGACCCAAACGGCTTCTCAACTACAATGCGCGTATTCTCGCGATCGAGACAGGCGGGCAGCACCTGCATATTTTTGAGAATGGTTGGCACGAGCTGCGGCGCTACGGCGAGATAAAAAATTACCGCCGGCTTTGTGCCGAATTCAGCATGCTTCTGATCTATTGATTGCGTGATGATGCTGTATTGAGAGGCGTCCGAAACGTCGATAGACAGGTATTTAACCAGTTTCGAAAAAGCCTCCCAGGTTCCATTGTGCTCTTTCTTTCTCCTGCTGAATAATTCGATTCCCTTCAATACATGCTCATGATATTGTTCATCGGTGTAAGGCGTTCTGCCCAGGCCGTACACAGTAAAATGTTCGGGCAACCTGCCATCGAGAAACAGGTTGAAGAGAGCAGGAACGAGCTTGCGGTAGCTCAGGTCGCCGCTGCCGCCAAAAATAAAGATAAGGGTAGGGGGAGGATGGGGACTTTCAAACATGATATCAAACTTTGTTCGAAATCGGAAAGTACTATTTTTTACGGCGACTCATCAATTTCATCGCTTCTGTTGCTGAGATATATAACTACCAGTATACCCGGAATGGTGATCAGCAACAGGGCCAGCAGTTCCGATGAATGAATAAACGCCATCTTGATACTGATCACCGTAAGTAGTATGAGTATTGTGAGAAAAGCGGTTTGAGTTCTATGTGTTTGTCGTTCCATGGCTATGTTATTTAGGCGGGGGTTGCGAGTTGCTTGCGGGCGATGACGGCCAGAATATTTTTCAGGTTGTTTAGCTTCAGCCGCAGATGTGTTAGCTCGTTCGAAGCATTTTCATCAGCATTGAAAAAGTCAAACTCAACCGACTTTGCTTCGTTTACATGATCGAGGCTTAGCGACATTTTCTGGATAAACTCGTCCATATTCTTGTGTTCGAGCTCACCAGCCCCGATGTTTTTAAATGTCACTTTCATTGCTGATGAGATAATTTTGGCAAGGTTTACGATTTTGAAATGATGATTTTTCCGGTGGTCAAGCACGATCATTTTCTCTTTTTCTTCATCTATTGCGATCGCCTGGTGGCGTAGAATTTGTGAGTGTGAAATCTTATAAGAGAAATGCACCGCGATTTTCTTCAGCTCCTGCTGAAAATGTTTGTTTCTCCGTGTCATGATTTTTTAATTTTTTATTTGCAGTACGATCAGTTCGTGGACGAGGATCCACGTTGAAAATGTTAAAAAGCAATTGCTACGCAGGGCAGACGAATTGCTTGTAACTGGAGATGAAGTATAATGCAGGACAGAACGGGGCGAATTCCTGGAAGGAACAGATGAAGCGGTTGCCAACGTTTATGGTAATGTATTTTTCACTTTTCAGTGAGTTACGATATTGTTGGGTTTCCTTCACTCTTTGAAGATACGAAGTATTGTTTTTTACAATTTACATTTAACATTATGCAATAAATTGCGATAAAAAATATGAATAATATGATGAAAGGTATTGGCTTATTACTGGCAGTAGTTATTTTTTTCCAGGTTGACACAATTGCCCAGAAAACGGATCCTGAAAAGAAGTTGAAAGAACTCGGTATAGTGTTGAAGAAACCGCCTGTTCCGGTAGCGAATTATGTACCCGCAGTGCAGGTTGGTAAAATGGTTTACCTGTCGGGCCAGGGTCCGTTAAATGATAACGGAGAATTTACGAAGGGAAAAGTTGGGGATGAGATAACGCTCGAGCAGGGGCAGGCCGCGGCGAGGCTCGCAGGGATTCGATTACTGGAAGCGTTGAAAGGGCAGATAGGAGACCTTAACAAGGTTAAGCGTATAGTTAAAGTGCTCGGTATGGTGAATGCGGTTCCAACTTTCGATCAGCATCCGAAAGTTATCAATGGATTTTCCGATTTTATGGTGGAAGTGTTCGGCGCGAATGGAAAGCACGCCCGGTCTGCGGTTGGTGTTGGTTCTTTGCCTGCGAATATTCCTGTTGAGATTGAGATGATCGTAGAGTTGAAATAAAACGACATGCGTCAGTATAGTTTTTCCATATTCATATCAATTTTAATTTGGAACACAATGTAGGTCAGGATCCTGATGTAACAGCTTCTCAAATTGTTCAACGCGCGATAGACAGTTATGGCAGTGAAACGAAATTAGATTCCCTCCATTCGGTGGAATTTTTCACACAGTTGATTACACCCGAAAATGAAATCCTTTATACCGTCCTTGCAGAGTCTCCTCTTGGTAAACGAATCGTCAATTACTACGACAAGAAACCGGACGACCCATAATGATTATCTATCCTAACGAACAACGCGTCATCTTTACAGACTTTGCTCAGCCGGCGCCTGATGGACACCGGGAATTCATCAAAGTAAGAGTTGTCAATTGGACCGGGAACAGGTATTACTGCCAATACATTACTTCGAATGATTTCGGCGGAACGTGTGCTTTTGAAAAGTTTACACAGGATTGAAGCATAACAAACAGATATTTTAACCTGTTTACCTTTTTCTTCATAATTTAATAGAGTCAACGCCCCTCCTCACCCCAAACCTTAACCATGTCTCATGAAACCTCATTGTCGGCGCCAACAGTCGCCGGGCCTTCTATTGTAGATCCCGCGATAGCTATTGCGCTGGAGTACTATAAAACCGAACAGTACCGACTGGCGGCACGGACATTTCAGGAAGCGCTCGAAAAGGATCCTTCCAATCAGTATTTACAGGAAATGCTTGCGCTCTCGCTCGGAAACTCTATTTGCGAGGTGCAGGTACCGGTTCCGGATATATATTATTTTGAGAAAGAAAAGCTCCTTCGCTCACCGGAAATCCCGCCGGGAACTCTTCCTTCCCAATTTCTGCCTCAATCCCGAAAAAATGTTTTCAAAAGATTTCTACTCGTATTTGGCAATGGTTTTGGTGCCCTTGCGACGGTTGTAATGAACGTGATCACATCACTGTTGGGCAAAATCGCGGGTTACAGAAACAAAGTATGGACAAACTGGTATCGCAGACCAATGATGCTTGGCATCCTGACATTGTCGTACATGCGCGAAAAGCTAAATAAGAACAATCTCGTATCTACCTATCCTTCGGATGCCCTTGTGGGCTTTCAGCCGAAGGATCAAAAAATACCTGACGGGGTAAAATATTACAGAACCGCGGACGGCAGCTGGAACAATCTGCAAAACCCACTGGAAGGCGCTGCTGGAACGCGGTTTTCACGGAACGTTTCACTGGAGACCGCAATACCTGAAAAGGGAGAAAAGCTGCTCTCGCCTAACCCGAGAGAAATAAGCAGGCACTTGCTGACACGCAAGTGTGAAATGAAGGAAGTGCCGTTTCTCAACATGATTGCAGCGGCATGGATTCAATTTCAAAATCACGACTGGATTAATCATGGCGAAAACAAATTGTCCGATCTGATCGAAATTCCAATGGCCGACGACGATCCCGCGGTGAAAAAATTCTGGCAAACAAAGATGTTTATACCAAAGTCGCAGGCTGACCCCACGAGGATGGAAGGCAGGGAAGTTGCGCCGGTAAGTTTTATCAACGAAGTAACACACTGGTGGGATGCGTCGCAAATTTATGGCAGCGACCAGGAAACTGTAAACAGGTTGAGAAGTGGAATTGATGGTAAACTCAGGTTGAATGACGATGGAACACTCCCCGTAAATCAGAAAGGACATGAAGAAACCGGTTTTGTAAGAAACTGGTGGATTGGACTGTCGATGTTACATACACTTTTTGTAAAAGAACACAACGCCATATGCGATCATCTGAAAAAGTACTATCCTGACTGGGATGACAACAGGCTTTTCAATGTTGCCAGGCTAATTAACGCCGCGATTACCGCAAAAATTCATTCCGTTGAATGGACACCGGCAATTCTTCCAAATAAGGGTTTGAACATGGCTTTGAATGCAAACTGGTACGGAATTCTTACAAACCTTTTGAGAAGTGACGACAGGAAAAAGACACTTGCAACAATAAATGTCAGGAACCCTGAGCTCGGTGGAGTTGTTGGCAACCCTATCAACAAACATAATTCACATTATGCGCTTACGCAGGAGTTTGTGGAAGTGTACCGCCTTCATTCGTTGTTGCCCGAACAACTTCACTTCAGAAATCTCAGGAGCGAACAAATCAGCGATGTGCCCTTTATTGAAACAAGGTTAGCAGGTACGCCGAAGCTATTGAAGAAATTTTCGCATGCTGATATTCTCTTTTCATTTGGGAAACAACATCCGGGACAACTGGTATTGAACAACTATCCCAAGTTCATGCAGGAGTTGAGCATTCCATTTAATCCTGTTTACGACATGGGAGCCGTAGATATTTTAAGGGCGAGGGAACGCGGCGTGCCAAGATATAATGAATTCAGGCGCCAGTTAGGATTGAATCCCATCAGGAGTTTTGAAGATTTAACAGAAGATGCGCAGCAGGTTGCATTGTTGAAAAGTGTGTATGGTGACGATGCCGATGCTGTAGAGAAACTTGATCTCTTAATCGGTACACTTGCAGAAGGTCACCGGCCAACAGGATTTGGATTCGGAGAAACGATGTTCCAGATTTTCATTTTGAATGCAACAAGACGACTTCAGGCCGACAGGTTTTATACCGACTGCTACACCGAAGAATATTATACCAAAGAGGGATTGGAATGGATAGACAGGGCCTCTTTGAAATCTGTCATCCTAAGGCATTATCCTGAACTCGCCTCAACCGGGTTGGCAAATGTGAATAATGCATTTGAACCCTGGGATGATGAGAAAGTGCTTGATGCAACACGACATCCCCTCGAAGTAGCGTAAATTTTATCTTACCCTCTCACGTGGCAAGGGGTGGACCCCCGGGAACAGTTAGCGGTGCGCGATTCTCCTGGTATTTGTATTTGGTAGCAGTAAATGTTGCTGTTCCATATTCAACAAGATAAACCGATCCGGAGATCATATCACCAGAAACGTTCCCCGTGAATGTAAAAGTTAAATGGTCACCCGGGGGATTGTCATTGTTCCGCACACGCATCACGTTATCTTCTATCGTACCTGCAAGATTCTGCGTAGAGAAAGTGCCAGTGTGAACACCCTGCAACCAATTTCCATCCTGCTCAATCGTCCAGGTATAATTGCATTTGCTGCTGTAATACTGAACAGCCACGTCCCACCGGCCACTTAAATTTGACGAAGGCGCCTTCATTGTAGTTGGTTTTGGATCACGTTTTGCAGTAAGCACACCATAAATTCTTTCGGCAACAATTTTATCTTCTCCTGGCTGCATTTGTCCGGCCGTTATATTGATGGAGGTAAGACCCGGCTCGCTCGGTGCGTTGCGCTTCGTACCTGCTGCAAGCGCTATCCGCGGTTTGTTACGGCCAAGTTCTTCCGCTACTTCTTCGCCGGTAATATTTAGTTTTAATGGATCCCATGAAATAATAAGGCCGGGGCTGTTATTTCCTAAACCTGTAGGAGTGCGCACGGACGTTTTTACCGATTCAACTTTGGCTAACTTTTTGGCAACGGTGTCCAGGTATGAAAGCCATTTCTGCCATTGAGCCTTGTGATCAAAAGTTATCCAGGCTTCTACGGCCGCAAGCGCGCCAATCATTTCTTCTCTTCCTACTTTATTGTCTCTTCCCGGGCCATGGTGGGGCGAACTTGCCTGCCAGGCTGATTGAAGAATATCTTTCCGGCCAAGCAGAATTCCTGCGCATTGCGGTCCGCAAAGAGCTTTACCGCCGCTATATGCAACTACGTCTGCGCCTTTTTCAAGATGTACACAAGGAATGGTAAGATCTTCAGCCGCTGCATCTACCAGCAGCGGAATATTTTTTGCCCGTGTCAATTTTGCAATGGCTTCCACGGTGAACGGTTCTCTTGAATGTGCTGTCGCATACACCATGGCGGTTTTTGGGCCGAGCGCCTTATCCATTTCCTCGAGCGTATCGACGGTGATCATTTTAACGCCAACGTTTCTCACAGCATGGTCGTATACGTTACGTGCAGTTCTGCCGGCTACCACTTCCGTTTTTTCAAAACCTGCGAGGTCGGGAATGCGTATCAGTTTTTCGGGATTACCACCGGTTACACATGCTGCGGTTACGTGCTTTAGTCCCGCGGCACAACCCGCTGACACCATACCCCACTCGGCTTTTGTAAGTTCGGCGAGCCGCTGGCCTATACCGTATGCAAGTTCATCGTACTGTACAAAATTTTTGGACGCAGACTCCATCGCTGCACGCACCGATTCCCTTTCAAGAGATCCGCCGATTATCGTAAACGTACCCATGCAGTTGATGACAGGTTCTACGCCTATCGACTGAAATATGTTTGGACGAGGCGCCAAAGGTGATCCCGGGATTTTCACCGGCTCACCTGCCTTCGATTGAACGGGAAGTAAATTGGCTCCGCCAAGCGGCAGCAACGTGATCCCTTTAAGAATATCTCTTCTTTTCATACATATGAGTATTTATGATAGCCTCTTTTTTATTATTAAGAATACAGTATTGCGAGTGCTGCCCTGCCAACCCGGTTTCTATTCATAATTATTGAAATGGTACTGTGCCAATGCCGGGGCATATACGGATGGCTCTTGCAGTCAGAATTAAAACGGTTCATTCCAAATTTAAATGAATTATTAAAAAGAAAAATCACCCAGGATGATTAAAGCAAACGATTGCGAAACCTGGAGCGCAATGATCGTCATGCAGAACTCTTATCTTCGTTAGTAACCAGAACATTCATACTTATGCTTCATTTTCACTCACGCTCAATCATTACCTTAGTAATTGCGGTAGTAACTTTTTCATGCGCGCAGCAAGAAAAAAAAGAAAATCCTGAAACCAAAAAACAGGATGAATTTTACGATGTAAATGATTTTGCTTCCGTAAGAAAATACGACACCCACATTCACCTCGAGGTGGAAAAAACAACGATGGTGCCGCAGGCCATCAAGGACAATTTTCATTTATTAAATATCAACGGCGACTGGGGACCCATTGACGTTCCCGATCAACAGAAAATTGCCCTGAAAGTTGAGCAGGAATATCCTGAGCAGGTAGCATTTGCGGCCAGTTTCAGCGCTAAAAATTATAACGATCCGGATTTTGTGTCGAAGACCATCGCATATCTTAAAAATTCTTTCGAAAAAGGAGCAGTGGGAGTTAAGGTGTGGAAGAATATCGGAATGGAACTGAAAGATAAGGATGGAAAATTCGTGATGATCGACAACCCCCGCTTCGATTCAATTTTTGATTTTATAGAAAAGAATAACATTACTCTTTTAAGTCACCAGGGTGAGCCGAAAAACTGTTGGTTGCCTATTGAGAAAATGACAGTAAACAGCGATAAGAATTATTTTAAAGAACATCCTCAATATCATATGTTCCTTCACCCTGAATATCCTTCGTATGAGGACCAGGTGAACGCGCGCGACCGGATGGTGGCAAAACATCCGAACCTAAGGATTGTGAGTGTGCACCTCGCGAGCCTGGAATGGGATGTTGATGAAATTGCAAAGCGCCTCGATAAATTTCCGAATATGTCTGTTGATATTGCCGCTCGTATTGAGCACCTCGAATATGCGGCACAAACCAGCTGGCAAAAAATTTACGATTTTTGTATCAAGTACCAGGACAGGTTATTGTATGGCACTGATCATGTTGAACAGGAATCGAATACGCAAAGCATGGCAGCGACTATTCATGATAAATGGGTTGAAGACTGGAAGTTTCTTGTAACGGATGATAGCCTCACCAACAGCGATGGAATGCATTACAAAGGACTACATCTTCCCAAAGAAGTTGTTGATAAGATCTATGCGAAGAATGCGGAAAGAATGATACCCGGCATTGAAAAGAAATATACTGCCGCTAAATAAGTTTGATGCCACAACTACCTTTTGCTATATGAGAAACACACAATACTACGTCGCTCTTTTTTCAATGGGGTTTATGCTGACAACTTTCAGCGTTTTTTCGCAAGGCAAAAGTGCCACGGAAAAAGATACAATGCTTTGTGTGGGAGCGCACTGGACAGAAGCGCAGGGAAGAGAGTTTCTCGCAGAGATGCGAAAAAAGTATACTACGGAAGCCGAGTGGAAGAAACGCGCGAAAGAAATACGCGCGCATATTCTAAAAGGCGCTGGTTTAGAGAAATTTCCAAAGAAACATCCGCTCAATCCCATCTTCGGCGAAAAGCGCATATTCGATGGGTACCAGGTGCAGAATGTAGCGTTTGAAAGTCTACCCGGCGTATATGTAACCGGAAGCCTGTATACTCCAACTTCATCGAAAGGTACATTGCCAGGTATTATTACCGCGGAAGGACATTGGTCGGATCCGAAAGATTACGGCCGTTACCGGGTAGAAGCGCAGAAACGTTTTGCCTCTTTGGCGCGTATGGGCGCGATGGTGTGGTCGTACGATATGGTAGGGTATGGCCAGCTTGCTGATTTCGGCTGGAAGCATACACATCCCATGGCGCTTAAGCAACAACTCTGGAACAGTATCAGGAGCGTCGACTTTATTCTGTCGATGGGCGCTGATCCAAAAAGAATCGGGATGACGGGCGCTTCGGGCGGCGGCACACAAACTTTTCTGCTTGCTGCCGTTGATGACCGTATTGCTGTGTCCGTACCTGTTGTAATGGTATCGTCGTATTTTTTTGGTGGATGTATTTGTGAAAGTGGCATGCCCATTCACAAAAGCAAAAACTTTCAGACAAACAACGTTGAAATCGCTGCGGCCGCGGCTCCCCGGCCAATGCTGCTGGTTTCGTGCGGAGGCGATTGGACAAAAAATAATCCTGAAGATGAATATCCTCATTGTAAATACATATATGATCTCTACGGCAAAGGCAATTTGGTAGAGAATGCACATTTTCCTTCGGAGGACCACGGCTACGATGACAGCAAACGTGCCGCTGTTTACCCTTTTCTCGCCAAACATCTCGGACTGGACGTTACCAAAGCGATGAATTCCGATGGCACGCTAAATGAAAAGGGAATTGTTATCGAAGAGCAGCAGGCGCTCTATTCCTTCGATGCAAAACACCCGTTTCCTGCGAATGGTGTTAAGACCAATGATGGCGTAGTGTGGTAGGATTATAAATTGCCAAGATGAGTGTGTTTGAATCCTGAAAAATGTTTTAACCCGTATCCCATCACACGGTCGAAGCTTGAATGTGCGAATAAAAGTGTCCCGCCTGCCAGCAGTATTTCATTGTTCATAAAGTAGCCTGCAAACGCGATAGCCAACGCGACGCCTTTATGATGGAAGATGTTATAAGATATCGCCCCGACTTTGTTACCTGAAAGATATCCCAACATACTGATGTCGGGTGCGAAGAACAATAAAAACCATATCCATACCGGCAGCCCGAGATTGTGGAGTGACAAAAAGTACAAAGAGGCAAGTGTCATTGCAACTTCCTCGATTTTGAGTAATGATTTCATTTAAAAAAAATTGAGAATTAACCCGGCTTTTCTTTATCGAGAACGCTATCTATACTGGCTTGATGGGGCCCGGCACCACTAAAGTATACAGCCGATTTTGGTAAGTATAGCAGTACAGCAACGAGTATAAGAACAATGATGTGTGTGATAAGTTCCGCCGTCGAGTGCTTTGCACTGATCACTACGTGGTACGCCACCCAGGCGATCGCCAGCCACCTTGCCCAGTTAATTCCTTTCCATAAAAGTATCGCGCAAACAATGGCGAGTAGTCTTAGCAATTCGACCCAGATCGCTTCATGCGACCCACCTTCAAACATTTCAGTAAAATGATAAATAAAGCCGACACAACCGGCGATCAGGAATAGCAGGCAGATAATTACGACGGGCCATGGACGAGATTGCATCTGAAAACAGCGAATTAGGGGGTTCTGTGTTATTAAGTTAAACCGTTTATCTGATTTTTGTGTAACCTTTGCACTGTCCCGAGCGTAGTAGTACAAAACATTGCCTTATGGTCAATTTTACCCGCTTTTTTGCCGCTGCGTTGCTTATTGTTGCCAGCAGCGCCCTTTATAGTCAAACTATTAACACCCGTCCTTTTCATAAAGTGATCGTCAGCCCGTTCATCGAAGCTACCTTCATCCAGGGCGACCAGGAGCGTGTTGTCATCGATCATTCTATCGTTGATCCCGGCAAACTGCATATCGAAACCAGCAATGGCACTTTAAGAATTTACCTCGAAGGCGCGAAAGTAGTTCCCAGCAATCCGTGTGAAATCAGGAACAGTGACCGCCAGCTTTATCCCAACCGTGCGGTTTCCGCCATCATCTACTATAAAAAGCTGGATGCTCTTTCCCTGCGCGGAGAAGAGCGCTTCGAATTTGTAAGTCCATTGTCGACAGGGCATTTTACTTTAAAGTTATACGGTGAGTCCGCCATCACTTTTGCAGAGGTTCATATCAACGATCTGCGTACTGCTATTTACGGTGAGAGTTCCGTCGAGATCCAGTCAGGTTCTGTCAATAGGCAATCGTATACCTGTTATGGTGAGGGTAAAGTCAATACAAGTGCTGTATCCAGCGAAGAAGCAAAGCTTACCACTTACGGCGAGTCTTCTTTCAGAATGAATGTCTCAGAACGGATCAGGATCACTTCATTCGGTGAGGCTAAACTTCGTTACAGGGGAAATGCTCAGATTGTGAAAGGTATCAGCGTGGGAGGCGTCGACGTCGCGAGACTGGATTAACTGCCCTGTCGGCTTCGAACGGTATCGACGCACAGATAATACACCAAATGGGTTTTGCCAGGCTAACAAACAAAACTCTCAAATTTGAATATTTTAATTTTCGGTGCATCGGGTAAAACCGGTAAAGAGTTAGTCGCCCAGGCGTTGGGTGACGGGCACACAGTTACGGCGTTTGTGCGCACGCCGGAAAAATTAACTGAACATCACGAAAAGCTAACCATCATCCAGGGCGATGTCGGCGACTATGCAGCGGTGGAGAGGACCATTAGAAACCAGGATGTTGTTCTGTCCGCTCTTGGCGTTTCGAGGCCTTTAAAAAAGGATCCTGTAGTTGTGCAAGGTGTTAGCAATATCATTAAGGCGATGGAAAAGATGAATGTAAAAAGATTCATCTATTTATCATTTTTAGGAGTGGACGGGGCCGTAGATGCAGGCTTTATGATCAGGAACATTATATCAAGGATTGTTCGTAACGAAATCGAAGATCATGAAGAGAAGGAACGTTTAATTACTTCAAGTTCATTGGCGTTCACAATTGTCCGCCCTCCAAAGTTAACTAATGGCTCAAAGAGAGGTTCATGCCGGAGTGGCGAGGCCATTAAATCAACTTCTATTCTTCCATCTATGTCCCGGAAAGATGTGGCTCACTTTATGCTTAAGCAGATCTCCGACGACGCATTTTTGCATAAGGCGGTACGGATAATGTATTAGGTTCCTTATGATGAACTATCGATTATTTATCGTTGCAATGCTCATGCTCGCAAACTGCACGAGCCCAAGAACAGGGAATCCGCATGTCGGTATCAGCACTCGTTTCGGCGACATCGAGATAGAACTATTTCCAAAACAGGCACCTGTTACGGTCGCTGCCTTTCTTTCGTACATCGACTCGGGTTATTATGAAAAATCATCTTTTTACCGGGTGTTGGTGGATGAAAATCAGCCCTCTTATGCACCTAAATCAGAGATCATCCAGGGTGGGATATGGAAGGCGAATAATCAATTATTAAGCGGAATCCCGGGAATTAAACACGAGACGACACGCGAAACAAAACTGTCGCACACCGATGGAACGATCTCCCTGGCCCGTACGGCTCCCGGCTCGGCTCATACCGAATTTTTCATCTGCGTAGGAGATCAGCCAGGTTACGATTTCGGTGGCGAAAATAACCCCGACGGCGAGGGGTATGCTGCGTTTGGAAGGGTGATTAAGGGAATGGATGTGGTCAGGCGCATGTATGCGGCCCCTGAAAGGGATGGTGAATTGACTCCGCAAATCTTTATCAACCGCATTCGTAAATTATAGCGGGGTCTTCATTGCTTATCTAATCAAAATTCGACACCCTCAATTTCTTACCGTTATGTGTAAACGAACTTCCCTTTGCTTTTAGTGTCGCTTGTTGAACACTCTCACTCTTAAATAGCTTATCAGCATAAGCCTTTACTGTTTGAGTATTGATAACTGCCACATTTCCATTTAATATAGCTTCCGTTGCGTAGGATTGCAGCAAACTTTCAAGTTGCCCGGCAAATAATTCGTGTGTGGCAAACAGGTCACATCCCACTACTCTGCCGCCAGTTACAACGACAACGCCGATAACATCATTTTCCGCTTTTAGTTTTCCCAAGAAAAATTTAATGTATTGCGCCATTTCTTTGTTGAGATTATCGGAGTTCGTTATTGCTGTATATGTTTTGGTGCGCGTTGCGGTTTTATTCTTCTTATTTATATTTTCAACTTCATTCCAAACCTTCGACTGGTCGCTTTCCTTCTCTACAACTTTGCGGAGGCTCACTGCTCCTTTACTATGATAACTTTTAAAATCTGCTGCGCTCGAAGTTTTCCTCACAGGTTCCCTATCCGACCATCGTCCGCTTTCAACACAAAATACTTCAAGGCGTTTTTTACCGCTGTGTGGAGCGAGAACAACATCTTTACGTATGATCCTGTCCTGCTTCCCTCCTTTGATTATCTCGCCCGGGAGGATTATTATCGTGTCATTTGAAATATTTTCCATTGATAGTTCTTCCACCGTTCCTGATTCATCCTTCTCTGCAATCTTAATTTTGTTTTTAGCTATCGCTTCCTGTAACGTAAGGTACGTGCCGACAGATCGGAATTGATTTTTGAAGCTTTCTTTCGCTCGCACGGGATATAGTCGAAGGTTTTTATAGGTGTAGATGCCGGCGGTACTGAAGTCGACCTTAACATGATCATAAGTGTATTGTGAAAAGCAAAGGAATGGCAGGGCCATGGTGATGGCAAGGAATAGGGGTTTCATATTTGCAGTGTTTCTTTTGAGATGCGGTTCCCAATGCAACTGCATAAACCATTTTTCTAAATTGTTTGTTAACTCCCCCGATCTACTTGCGGTCATTTGACATGACGGATATCACACTTTTATATCCCTAAAACCCGGTTATGAGAAAAATCATTTTCATGGTATTCGTGTTCTTTGTCGTTTGCGGATGCAGGCAAAACAACAATGAACAAAGTCAAAAACAACGAAGTTGTAGTGAATGTGTTTAAGAGATTGATAAACGAAAAGAAAGCAAATGATATCGGGCTTTACTATGTGCCTGATGTAATTGATCACAGTGCCTGGCCGGGGCAGTTGCCCGGGAGGGACGGATTAAAAAAGTATTGAAGACTTACATAGCGCCTTCGCCGACGTGAATTTATCGATTGATGAGATAATCACAACTGGTAACAAAGTAATCACCCGCGAATCCTGGACAGCAGTTAATCGAGAGAACAATAAACACATCAATGGAACAGTCATGCATATATTTCAACTCAAAGGCGGGATGATTACTGATGAATGGAGTGAAGGATGGGACTGGTTGGCGAGGTGTCTGCTCACAGCTCCGGCAGTTCGTAAACTTCGCGGTAAGCCGCCTGCACCCGTTTGATTTCGTCGTCAGTCAGTTCCGCAAACTGTTCCCTGTTGGACATAGTGCATACCGGCTAACTTACTGTAAAGCACATCACATACACTGTAAAACGCATAAATAATAACCTGTCGGGAGGGAACTGTAAAAATACATTATCAGCACTGTAAAATGGTTGATTCCCGCTTTTTTTACTGTAAAATGCATACGGCGTCAAAGGCCTTACGATATGCCTACTATCCAACCCTCGGTAATACTCTTAATATCAATTAGTTAATAAGAATATTTAACTTTCAAAATCATTTCAATACTTTATATTTCTTTATATTTTTCTATTTTTTATAAAGAATTAGGAGGTTTTTTCTTTTCAAAAAGACTATTTTTATAAAGAATTATAAAGAAATGAAAAGGTTAGAAAGAGCGCCTACCATAGCAGGACGTAAATTTAAAGACGATGTTCTGGTCACCATGGTTAGTCCCCAAATGACCGATTTTCTGACAAAGGTCAACGAGGATTATCTATACTGGGATAAGCTAAAATATAAGAAGGTACCTGCAGACATTAGTATTGAAGACATCTGGGCGATTGTTAAGACAAGACGCCTGAACACTCCTTACAGGATCGCATTTGGCAGCCATCAATTTTACTGGAATCAAAATAGCAGAATCCAGGAGGCCCTGCATTTTTTAGATATGAATATCGGCGGTTCGCTGGAATCTCCCGGAAATCTGAGTAAAGGCGATAAAAACAAATACCTGTTGAGTTCAATCATGGAAGAAGCAATCGCGTCAAGCCAGATCGAGGGTGCTGTCACTTCCAGGAAGAAAGCCAAGGAAATGCTCAGGAAGAATATAAAGCCCAAAGACAAGTCTGAGCAGATGATTTACAATAATTTTCTGACGATAAGAGAAATTCTCAAAATCAAAGACGAGCCTTTAAATTTCAAAACACTGCTGCGGATCCATTTATTAATCACCCGCAACACCTTATCCAATCATGCAGATGAAGGACGGATAAGGCTGGACAATGAAGTAAATGTCGTTGATGTCTCCAACGGGGAAGTTCATATTCCCCCGGATGTGGGTTCATTACCCGTATTGCTGCCACAGCTTTTTGATTTTTTCAATGACG
>JAEUVS010000033.1 GCA_016786745.1 Chitinophagaceae bacterium
TGATATGTTTGTTTTACAAAAAAATATTTTGAAAAAATAAAATCTTAATCTCAGTCTTGCATTGTAAAAAATATCTAAATAAAACCATCTTAATTTTCAGCTTTGCTTTCGCGGCTCTGCTAACTTCTGCGTTTATAAAACGTAATAACAAAATTGTATTACAATCTCTCAACTACACCGAAAACCCTATAGACATTCCAAATCCCGACAGGGGATTTTACAGGGCCGCAGAATTTGTTGTTCCCGTAGATAGCGGAACACCACATCTTCCTGAGCTGGCAACAACGATAAGTGGAACGAAAGTGTACGTTGAAGTCCGCATAATCTATATGGAATTCGATTTAAGAAACTTTTCATCGAACGCTCCCCTTAATGGAAAGCCGATAGGGCCCTGGAGCAAGAGTGGTGATCGCAAGCCTGACTATGGAACAACTCGACCATTAACACAGGCGGCGCTTGATTATATAAGAGCGGCGCTTAAGAAGGTTAGAGAAAGCGAGGCCGTGGCCATTGTGAAATTCAACTACGACGGACGTGGTTATACGTATGTTGATAACGAAAAATTCAACCAGCTCATTCATGATTGTGAACCAGGGGCGCCAAAAGGCAGGGAGTGGTATGAAACAGGAATTGTAAACAAATCTGATTTGTGTAATGTACCGGGCCATGAAAATAAAAACTGGGTGCAATATCATCTTTGGCAGCTTGGACATGTTTTTAGTGAATTTGAAGATTGCATAATGACTGTTAAGGCGGGCATTTTTGGTCCATGGGGAGAAATGCATTCGTCGTCGTATGCAAGAACGAAAGAGGGTTATCACTGGCTGTTGAAAGCGTTGCTTGGTTATGTTCCTGCTTCGCGTTCAATATTGGCGCATGCCGGCGGTGTGATGGCGTGGCACAACGTGGAATATAATACCAATTACAGCTTTACTAATTTAATGCCAGCGCCTGCACCTGGCACGCCTGCTCAGCGTTTTGGTATGTTCAACGATAGTTATTCAGCGGGATCGAACAGCGGTGGATATAATGATAATGGCTCCCTCTCCGAAGGATATGCGTTGATTGGATCAGGTAAAGCGGAAGACTTTAGCCGTAACGCTGCGTTAATGTGGATAAGGAATCAGGATAACTTTTATGGCGGCGAAACAGTGGGGCCCGGTTCGGAAGACAATATCTACCCGAGGTGTCCGAATGTTCTTTATGAAGCGGCTTATGCTCAAACAACGCACCTGAATACAAGTTGGAACCAACGCACATATAAACTTTGGGGAGACTTCATTTATAACAAGGAAAATGTTACCGGGCCGTTTACGCCTCCGCATGATGGCGTTACCAGGACGGCGATTTTTGATCCGCTATATGACGGCAGAAGTGGGATGGAATATATGCGTGACAGGTTGGGATACCGGTTAGTGTTGCGTGAGGCTAAAGTAAGTGAATCGGTAAAGCAGAATGGCACTTTAAAATTTGTTGGGAAGCTTCAAAACGTTGGCTTTGGTAATATAGTGAACAGGAAAAAAGTTTCTGTTATTCTGAAGGCGAAAAATGCCACTAATTCTTTCATGGTTGCTACCGATCTGGATGCACGCGATTGGCGACCCGATTTGGATAGCAGGGCAGACAATAAAACAGCGTGGCGAAATCTGAACTTTAATATCGATATGCATGTATTCGGTAAAATCCCTGTTGGTGACTATGATATCTTTTTAAAGATCAACGACCCCAAAGAAACCAGCACGAACAGGCGTTGCATCCAATTCGCGAATCACAATATTTGGAATAGCTCTCTTGGTGCAAATTTAATCGGGTCGACTAAGATCATCCGGTAAAGGGAAAACATATATTAAAAAATAGAATATAATCTTTATATTCAGGGTGGTGATTTTTTTTCCCACCAAAACTACCACCGTGGCAACCCCAGATCTATTTCAGAAAACTATGAGCGACGAAAGCCAAACCCAGCTTCGTTCTGATCGGAGTCAGCACTCATATCCTGCATATATAAGCACGATGGTTATTGGAATAGTCCTGTTGATCATATTGATTCACGTAGGCTTCTTCAATACTTATATTAAGCACTTTCCAAAATTTCAGGATGCCGACATTCCGGGATATCGGCCTGCGCATTTTACCTGGGTGAAACATTTTCATGGAATGATGATGATGGGTTGGGTGTTTATGTTATTGTTGCAACCGATTCTTATAAGAACCGGCAGGATGAACGTGCACCGGCGTATGGGACGCTTAAGTTATGTACTGGCCCCATTGGTTTTATTATCGATCTTTTTGATCAATAAGCATGCTTACAACGAGGTATTAAAAAATGCGGGAGAGTCGCAGGCGAGGGCAGTTCTGGCGTTGATTTTTCCTGCTTTTGTTTTCTTCGGTACTTTATATTTCCTGGCGATAAGGTACAGGCGCACCGCGCAATTGCATATGCGTTTCATGGCGAGCACGGCGTTTTTATTTATTCCGCCTGCGTTGGACCGGATGCTGATAATCAATTTCCAATTGCCGGGGTACGATGTTGGTAGCATTATCGAACTGTCGATTATTGGAGCGGTTACGATCTTTGATTCAGTAAAAACTAAAAAGGTAAGCCCTTTTCTACTGGTGTTCATTTTTGAGGCGCTGCATACAACATTCTGGCACCTGCGCGAAACTCCTTTCTGGCAAACTATAGCGGGGCAAATTGCGAAGCTGTTTTGATGGAGCACGATTGTCCTATTCGAAGAGATTACCATTCAGTTATAAGCGCTGCAATAAATCCAGCCAGGATAAATTTTTTTCTGCAAATATTTCTCGAGTGGCAAACCTGCCGGCAGCGACATCACCGCATAACCTAATCCTTTCACGAAATTAAAATCAGATCGCTGCTATTTCAATACAGTTCAAACTTCCGGCAAAATAGTAGTTCCATTTGAACAATTTTCTTGACGACGATCGAATACCCGGGCTTTATGATTTCAGTATAGTTCAAAACTCTGCTAAAAGAGTGGGAGGAAGTGCCGGGAGGTCAAATGTACTTTTATTTAATAGAACCGGAAACTTTAACCAAACTAATATGAGCTATCTAATCCAACGAATCACGCTGTACGGTTTGCTTGCTGTAATTGCGCTGGTATTTTCCCTGGATGGGTACTCCCAGTCTGCATCAAAAACGGTAAGGGGTACAGTCAGAAACGAGAATGGCCAACCTATCTCAGGGGTTAATATAGTCGAACAGTCCACAAATAATGGAACTGTGACAGACCACCAGGGTAACTTTTCGCTGCGTGTTCAAAATGCAAAGAGCGTTCTTGTTTTTTCTAACGTCGGTTTCCAAACCCAGACCATGATCGTCAGAAACCAAACTGACATGCAGATTATTTTGCAGGCAGGTGCAAGTGAACTCGACCAGGTTGTTGTAGTGGGATATGGGTCCCAAAAAAAGAAAGACCTCACAAGTGCGGTTACAAGTATAAAAGAAAAAGATTTTAATCAGGGACCTGTCGCCAATTCACCTTTGCAGTTAATACAGGGTAAAGTTCCCGGTCTTGCACTGTCAAGAGCTGGCGGCGGCGACCCAAGTGGTGAAATACAAATGCAATTACGCGGAGTGTCTACGGTAAAAGGTAATCTTTCTCCGCTGATCGTGATTGACGGCATTCCGGGCGGCAACCTCAATACTGTTGTGCCGGAAGACATCGAATCAATAGACGTATTGCGCGATGGATCGGCCGCTGCGATCTATGGTACAAGAGGAACCAATGGCGTGGTGATCATCACCACTAAAAAAGGAAAATCGGGAATGCCAACGTTCCAGTATAACGGTTATGGCTACTTTGAAAAGTATCACAACAGGGTACGCGTATTGAATGGTGATGAATTCAGGCAACTAAAAACGGATTTTGCCAATTCAGACAATCCGATTCTGCAGAATAAGGCGGAGTCGATTGTTGATTATGGCGGAAACACAAATTGGTTCGAAGCCATATCCCAAAATAAACTAAGCCAGGTTCACAGCCTTTCAGTTTCCGGTGGTTCTCAAAAAACAAACTACTACGCATCGGTAAACTACCGCGACATCCAGGGTATCTTAAAGAGATCTTACAATCGCTTAACAAATTATCGACTGTCACTGAGCCATCTTGTTTTTAACGACAGGCTCCGGCTGGAATTCAGCATGGGGAACACGAACGGAAAATCAAGACCCTCGAATTACGGGATGCTTACACAGGCGTTGCTACGTAATCCCACTCTGCCTGTATACAATGAGGACGGAAGTTTTTACCAGACTTCTGACCTCGCCGGTTCCAATCTTGTTGGACAAATTTATTTATACGAAAACGACGTACAAACCAACGAGAACCTTATCAATACCCGGGCAACATTCTTTGTTACCAATTCCTTGAAACTTTCCCTCATGGGCGGCTTGCAGCGTTACAACCAGATTTCCGGCATTTATTATTACAGGAACGCACTGGCACCCGTAATCGGTGGCACCCGGGATTTAAATGGCGAAGCCAGCCGGAGCGCCCAGCAAAATCTCGACAGAACGCTCGAGGCAACGGTATCGTATGACAAGCTTATCGGCGAAGATCATCAGCTAAGTGCAGTTGGCGGTTACAGTTTCCAGGATTTTACGGCGGAAGGTTTCGGTGCAGGGAACAGGAATTTCATCTCCGACGCATTTACCTACAATAATCTGAACGCCGGAGCCGCATTAGCAGCAGGATTATATAGAAACAACGATATCTGGAGTAACAAGCACGCCAGCCGGTTGATTGCGTTTTTCGCAAGAGCCATATATAGTTACAAAGACAAGTATATGCTTACAGCGGGGTTCCGTCGCGAAGGCTCCTCCAAGTTCGGTAATGATGATAAATGGGGTTTGTTCCCGGCTGTTACAGCAGGATGGAGAATCAGCGGGGAAGAATTTATGAAAGACATTTCAGCAATCAGCGATTTGAAAATCCGCGTGGGTTATGGCGTAACAGGCAACCAGGGTATCGATGAATACGTATCGCTCGAACGGCTCTCTCCATCGGGAATGATGTTGTACAACGGCGCGTGGATTACCGGATATGCCCCTTCAAGCAACCCGAACCCAAACCTAAGATGGGAGAAGAAGACCGAAAAGAATCTCGGTCTGGATCTCGGGCTTAAAAATAACCGGATAATCATTAACCTTGATTTGTATGAACGGACTACTTCCGATCTTTTGTATGAGTACGTTGTTCCTGTACCACCCAATCTTTATACTACACTCTGGACTAACGTTGGAGGCATCAAGAACAGGGGTGTGGAACTAGGCCTGACTGTAAATGCCGTTAAAACCAAAGACATTAATTGGGAAATAAATTTCAACGCATCCTATAACAAAAACAAACTCGTTTCGCTATCCAACGATCAGTATCAGACAAAATTCCAGGACCTCGCCGAACTGGGTGCGCCGGGACTCGGTGCTGTGTATGCATATCGTCTTGAGGAAGGTCAGCCCATTGGTAATATGTACGGATTTAAATTCGCCGGGTTTACTGACGATGGAAAGTGGCAATTCTGGAGTGCCGATAACAGCAAAACAATTTCCGCAACTGAAGGGCAATATGATGACAAGAGGGTAATCGGTAACGGTCTCCCAAAATATTGGATCGGGTTCACCAATAGTTTCGTCTATAAAAACTTTGATGCAAACGTGATGACACGCGGCGCATTCGGATTTAATATTCTCAATGTGAAACGATTGTTCTATGAGAACAGGAAACTTATTCCAAGCAACATTCTCAAATCAGGATTAACCAGCCCGGTTGTCGATGATCCGCAAATGTCGGACTACTATGTGGAAAAAGGCGACTATATAAAAATAGATGTAGTATCTGTCGGATATACTATCCCGTTCAAATCGAAGTATCTGAATAGTGCAAGGATTTATGTGGCCGGCAAAAACCTGATCACATTTACCGACTACAAGGGTCACGATCCTGAGTTAAATATAAACGGCCTTACTCCGGGATATGATAAAAAGGAAAACAGCGGCATTGACTTGCTGAGAGACTATCCCAGTACGAGGTCCTTTTCTTTCGGAGTTACGCTTAAATTCTAAATTCTAAAATCATTTTGTATGAACATAGTTAAGAAAGTGCTGGTTACAGGAACTGTTTTTCTGGGGCTGCACACTTCATGTACAAAGTTGAATGAAACCGTTTACAGCGATCTTCTTCAGGATCAATTTTATCAGACCGAGCAGGAAATAATTGCTGCATTGGCGCCTGCGTACGGCGACCTGCGAGGTATTGAGTCGTTATTGGAAGCGACTACACTCGCTACCGATGAATCAGTTATACCAACAAGGGGCAAGGATTGGTATGATGGAGGCATTTACCTGCGATTACATGAGCATAATTGGCAACCAGAACTGTCGTACTTCGGCAACATCTGGAACTATGGATTCGGACGTGTTAACAAGGCCAATCAATTGCTCTTTCAGCTTGCGACCGTTCAGGATAAAGTTTCTCCCGAACTGTACAGCCGATTTGTTGCAGAATTGAAACTGATAAGGGCATTTGGATATTACCAGTTAATAGATCATTTCGGTAACGTACCGGTACTCGACAAATTCGATGTGCCGGACGGATTTTTACCAAAAAACAACAGCAACTTCGAAGAGGGAAGAAAAGAAGTGTTCAACTTTATCGAGAAAGACATCCTCGAGAATGTAGCTGCACTCTCTGACGAAAAAAATCAATCGACCTATGGTCGTTTTAACCAGTATGCCGCATATGCCCTGCTGGCGAAATTGTATCTTAATGCGGAAACCTGGACAGGTACTGCGAAATGGGATGAAACAATAGCAGCGTGTGATGCAATTATTAGTTCTGGTAAATACAACCTGGAGCCAAACTACTTCAATAATTTCCTCGGAAAAAACGAGGGCTCTGCCGAAAACATTTTCGTAATTCCATATGACGGTTCGAAAACAGATTGGCAGTTTATCGTTTACTGGACAAGCCTTCACCCTTCGATGAAGGCGAAATACAATACAACCAATGGGCCATGGAACGGGCTGTGCGCTTTACCCTCTCACTATAAATCATTTGATGCAGAAGACAAAAGGCGAAACGGCTGGATTGCTGGTCCGCAGTTTTCATCAACAGGAACACCACTGAAATGTGCATACGAAAGTGTTCCTCACGACCTGAATCTTACAGTGGACTTTGTAAATATCTACAACCCGTCTGATCCCGCAACCTACAACCATGTTAACGCGCTTGAATATCATGGTGCACGATTCGTGAAATATGAAATCACGCGTTATCCTTCATGGTGCATGGAGAACGACAGGGTTATTTTCCGCCTTGCCGACATCATGCTGATGAAGGCAGAAGCATTGATGCGCAAAAATGGCGGCGCGGCCCCACAGGAAGCAGTTGACCTGGTAAATAATGTCCGCGAAAGAGCTTTCGATGACCCTGTGAGTCATAGTTACAATACTTCCACGCTTACCCTCGATCAGCTATTAAAGGAAAGGGCGTGGGAACTCTATTTTGAAGGAGTAAGAAGAAACGATCTTGTTCGTTTCGGCAAATTTGTAAGAGGCACGTGGGAATTCTTTGACCGTTCCGCAGAGGGCGATCATCAGAATGTTTATCCTATCCCGCAATCGGCAATGAATTCTAATCCGCAACTCGTACAGAATCCAGGTTACTGATGAAAGTATTTACAGGCACATTTATATTTTTACTGTTTGCGCTGGTTTTAAACCATCGTTCTTTTTCGCAGAACGAGCTTATCACTGCAGGAAGTTTGTTTAAGGAATATTCTTATTTAAACAAGCTTACGCCCATGAAGGGCGACTTCGCCTACTACGACTCCTTCCAGGCGGTATTGTATGTGGATGACGTCAAAGACGCTGAGAACGCTGAAGTTGCAATCAACTATTGGGGTGGGCACATCGGTACCAGCGAACAGATGTTTAGCATTAATGGGAGTGAGAAATTTGAGTTTCCGCAGCCGAAAACAAAGGGAAATCCTGTATGCTACTTCAGGTTTGTTCATGGAAATCCTGCCGTAAAAATTCCTGCATCCATCCTTAAGAAAGGCAAAAATATTTTTACATTCTATTGCGGCAAACAGGTGTGCTATGGATTTAACTGGCCGCATTATTGGTTAAATTCTTTTACTGTTCGCGTTTTTTATAACCAGCGCTCAAAGAAATTTGTTAAGGGGCAAATAAGAAAAACGAGGGGCGATGCAGAGGCGCACAACCTGGTAAGTTTTCAGACAACGGTAGACGATTCGGCGTTTGTTGAATCGGTGGAATATATCGGCTACTATGAAGACTTTGACCTTGATGGTGATGGTGAAAGAAGCGGATGGAAATTCAGAATTGAAGATGGTGAATGGAAAGGTATAATAGGCAAAAGAAAGCAGTCTCCCTATCAGCAGAGTTGGGATAACTTTTGGGTTCCCGAACAAAACGGCCCCATCAGGGTAATCGCGAAGATAAACGCTAAAAATGGCTTCAGTTACCTTACGGAGCCTGTAACATTTGACCGGTTAAAACAGCACAATTTTTCGGTGAAAATGTTTGAGACAAACGACCTGGGAGAAAATTTTGCATCGCGGGTAAGCAGGAGAAAGGAGTGCACCATCAATATCAATGAAGATATTTCAAATGCTGTTTCCGCTTATCTCGTTTTCTCATCATGGTCGGGCGCACCCGATGATGGATTATTTCACTCTGTTGGCATCAATGGCAGGATGCTTGCCGAAAGTCCTGGCAAAGTTCACGACTGGGCGTATTGCATGATTCCGGTGCCGTTAGAATATCTTCGCAAGGGTGATAACACCTTTTACATCTATTCCGAAACGCAGGAGCACATGTTCGAAATAAATTACCCGGGGCCTGCAATACTCGTGAGGTTGAGAAATGAAGATGATTCATCCAAAACAGCTTCCGGCAATCCCGGTTTTAAAGTAGAGCTCGATATTTCCAGGCAATATGCAGTGATCGAAAACAGCGTTTTCAAAATGAAATACGCTCACAAGGTTTTTAAGGATAGCGCGGTGAACAATGTGATTACTGAATTATATATCAATGGCAGTACGGAAAACCAGGCTGCCGAAGGTCAACTCGACGGAGTTTGGATGGGATTTGGAAAGGGAAGAGGCCCACTTACCAGCGGATCGCACATTAAATTCGATGGCAACGACAGGAAAATATTGCACCTCGAATGGGGCGACGGGCAGGTGATCCAGGAAATAACCGCTTTTCCTGACAAGCCATACATAAAAATCGACTACATCAAGTATGGAATCAACGTAGTCGACATTGGTTATCCCGGGGGCGATTCGGGCGTCTATAAGTTCTATAATGGTGAAAAATGGCAGCAGCTGCGAAGTTCAATTAACGCACCCGCTTTTGTAAATCATCCCAACGAACACCACCGCCTCACAAAAGTTCTCTATCCTAACTACCCATTTCCGCTGATAGACACACCGGACTGGGACAGCCTGGCTCCTTCTCCGCTTATTTATAAGGGAAATTTGATAATGGGCCTGTATAATCAAAAGAACGGACGAGGTTATGGGCGCGTAATGCCCGCCGACGCGATCAACTACCTCAAGCTCTTATGGAGAAGAGGATTCGAAGGTTTTCCGTTTTGGAGAAAAGTAGGAGTAACGCATACAACAAAACCGGTCCGCCCGGCCTATACCGGATATTTTTTCGTTATCACCAGGGGCGCAGAAGAAGTAGAGGCGCTCGGAAAATCAATAATTGATGAATCGTCAGGCACTAATTAACCGCAGGTGTCGGGTGTTTTTTCTTTTTCTTTCAATATAGTGCAAATCTCTGCGAAAAGAAAGTCTGAATGAGAATGTGTCAACACATAATTTCGTCAAGTTCCAAAAATCACAAGACGTTTCATGAAGATAATATTCTCTGCTGCGGTGATTAGTCTTTTGTTCAACGTGGCTGCGGCCCAGAATACACTTTCACGAGTAACTATTGCCAACAAAAAAAACACTCCAGCTGCGAAAGAACTTGCGCTGAACAAGTGGTCATACATCGAAGTAGACAACGCAAGGGATAAATATGTTATTCCCGGCGCACAGGCCTGGTGGGGATATTTCGGACTCGATATGTTTGACGTGAACAGCGATGGCTTCTGCGATATCGTTTCAGGTGAATGGTACTATCGCAATCCCGGCGGAGACATGTCTCAGAAATGGCAGAGAATCACATTTCCTCTTGATGTAGATGCCGTGTTGGCGTTCAATGTAGATGACGATGCATTTGCCGATGTTATCGGGTTGCGCTTCCCCGCAGTATACTGGCTCGAAGCAAATGATCTGCAGGGCAACTCATGGTCATATACACATGTAGGTACCATGCTGCAAACCGGTCACGCAAACAGCCAGGAATATTCTATTGCTCAAA
Source organism: Chitinophagaceae bacterium (assembly GCA_016786745.1). Taxonomy (GTDB): domain Bacteria; phylum Bacteroidota; class Bacteroidia; order Chitinophagales; family Chitinophagaceae; genus Flavitalea. The sequence continues at coordinate 10,427 of JAEUVS010000033.1, forward strand.
TTGTTCCCGGTGGAAAGCCGGAGTTTCTACTCTACGATGAAGTTAACCAATACTATTTTGAAATTCCTGCAAACCCAGCGAACACACCATGGAAACAGGTGGTGATATCATCGGATGGAGGCGGTTATTCAACGGGTGATATTGACGGCGATGGCTGGATAGATCTTGTTGGAGGATATGCGTTACCCGGCGAAGGAAAAGTAATGGAAGGAACATGGGACGTAAAAAAAAATAACAGGATGATTGCCTGGTGGAAAAATCCCGGAGATGGAAGCAGTAATTGGAAGCGCTTCGATCTGGGGAAGGGCACAAGTCCTGAACGGTATGTAGTAGCCGATTTAGATGGCGATGGAAAGCCTGACGTTGCCACAAGTGATGAGCGTTATCCCGGCAATGTTAGGAACGCCTATCTCACCATATACCATCATCCGGGAAATCTTAAAAAAGCCTGGAAGAAAAATGTGATAGCTGTTTCCAAATCGATGAACAGCATGGATGGCGCCGATATGGACAATGACGGTGATATAGACCTGATAGTTGGTGAACATGAAATGCCGGGGCCTGATAAAAAACCGTTGCCCCATGATGAACGCGTTTTGATTTATGAGAACGATGGCAGGGGAAATTTTGAGCCCACTGAGGTGGACCTCGGTAAGGAAAGTCATCTGGGTACCCGGGTTGCAGATATGGATGGCGACGGGGATCCTGACATCGTAAGTATCGGATGGCGCGACTACAAACTTCTTCACCTATGGAGAAACGACGCCGTCCCTCCAAAGGTGTCAAACCGGAATACGAAGAGAAAATTCGGGTTGGATATAACGGTTGACGCGAATGGTTTTGAGCGAATCGACAAACCTGTTGAGGTTCCGCTAAACTTTACTGCACTTTTGGCGGGAGCGGAACTCAAAGATTCCGTGAGCCTAAGTTCACTTGTACTATATGAGTTGAATTCAGGTGGCCAGGTCATCGACCCTGACGTTCCGTACCAGTTCGATACCGCAATCGGATATGATAATTCTAAAAACGCCCTGGGCACCCTTGTATTTTTAATGAAGGGTACTACCAGGCCATACCAATCAAGGTACTTTAAATTGTATTTTGACAATGAGCGTCGTGAAACCAGACCCACAAAGAATCTTATCCACCTTTCGGATATTGGTGTTTACGAGGGTCAGCCGACTTTTAAGATAAAAACACCCAACTCAGAATATTATTATCACCAGACCAGTGGCGGATTTGCCAGTCTGAAAGACAGGGATAACAACGATTGGATAAGTTATCATCCCGACGAAAACATCGAAGGGTTCAAGGGCAGATACCGGGGAATACCCAACATTGCCCCTCCCGAATTTCATCCTGGCGAACCTAAAGGAAAAAAGCCTGCGGTCGTGGTAAGCCAGGGATGTTTGAAAGTTTCCATTGTTTCTGTAACCGAAGATGGTCAATGGAAATCGCAATGGGATATCTATCCCGGTTACGCCACGATGTCTCTCTTGAAAAAAGACACGATGCCGTACTGGATTCTTTATGAAGGAACACCGGGAGGGGAATTTAATGAACAGGATTTTTGGGTGCAGTCCGATGGTCAGAAAAAAATTATGGAACCTTACCGGTTAAAAAGCCAGTGGACAGGTAAGCTTCCCTCTCCAAAGTGGGTTTACTTTGGAGATCACAGGATTCAACGGGTGATGTATTACATACATCACGAAGATTATGAGTATGATGATGTATTCTGGCATTCAGGTGAGGGCGGCATGACTGTGTTTGGATTTGGACGTGGGCCTGATCGAACACATTGGCAGCAGTTGACGAAAGCCCCCGCACAGCTGACGGTTGGTTTTTCCGAGAGTTCCGACTTCAATACGGTGAAGCGACTGATAAATTCATCTTACAAATCTTTGAGAATTTCGATCGGTAATGTCATCATCGTCAAATAAAAAAGAATGATTCATAAAATTAAAACCGGCATTTTTCTTTGTTTGTTCGCGGGATTTCAATTTTTCACCGTGAGCGCATCGGGCCAACAAAACTGGAACACCGCAACCTCGAAGGACACGTCATATAACTGGCCAATGATTGGCAACGGAAATATCCAGACAATTATAGGTCCCAACGGGTTTCACAATGGAAAAAGTCTTGAAGTAGAAACTGTAAACCGGGCTGTATTTTGGGCAGGAAGGAGGCATCGCGACGCGCGTACGGCGCTCACATGGATCCCGCGATTTGATAAAGACATTCCCATTGGCGCCAGCCAGCCGCTCGTAAGGTTTGGCCGTACAATCAGGGAATTGGTAATTGACGGTAAAACGGCTACAGACGACGATTGGAGCCAGACTTTAGACTACGACAAGGCGTTGGTTCGTTCCGAATTGAAGCACCAGGGGGTAAATGAAGTGACAGAAAGCATGATATTGTTATCACAGAACATCATGCTGTTTCACACTACACTTACCAACACATCATCAAAAGAAGTTGATGTAAAATTTACATTAAAATATGAATTCGGCGATGCGTATGGCAACCTGGCAACGGGAACGAAGCTGTTTGTGTTCCGTCCCTATCCAACAGATAAACTATTCGGAAGCGTCGATGGAAAATTCAGCACCGACCCGGATGTTGAATCAAGAGCTCCGCATGTAGAAGAAAGCTTATTGATAAAATATGAAGTAGAGGACCACCTGGGTCAGATACATTGGGGAAGATATCCTGGAGGCAGGATTGAAAAAACTCTGCAGGGCGGAAATTTTATACATGATATTAAGCTGGGAAAGGGCGAAAGCCGTGAACTGTGGTTTTGGATGGTAATGAGCGACAGGTACCGTTACACATATTTTCCGAAGTACGAAGAATTGAAAGAATTGGTCAACAGCCACCTGAACGAATGGAAAAAATTCTGGTTGGCGAGTTCGGTTAAATTGGGCAACCCAACACTTGAAAACGTTTATAAAAGTTCGCTTTACACGCTCAGGTGCAATTCAGGAGAATGGAGCTCATCCTGTGGAATACTTGCATCTAACTGGGAAGGGCGATTTTTGCACGATGAAATGTACATCTTCTTTGGATTGATTTCTTCAAATCATCCAAAACTTGCACGAACAATTCCGAACTGGCGATGGTTAACGCGACAGTATGCCATGCAACGCAGCAAGGGTCATGGTACGTTTTACTCGTGGGAAAGTACGGAAACAGGTTTGGAGAGCGCCCCGATGGGTCAATGGGTCGATGAACGATACATACACGGTGAAATATCCGAACACGTCTGGCGATATTATTTATATACGGGAGATAAAAAAAGTCTTGAGCAATTTTACCCGGTACTCAAAGGAAATGTTGAGTGGTTAATTCATGACATACTGAAATATGATGAAGACGGTAAAATTTATCTCCGCCCGGTAGTTTCGCCGGTAGAACACGTTTTCCCCGCTAAAAACGAAATGTACACCGTATGTGCGTTTGCGAGAGCCCTCAAAGTCGCTGCCACCGCGGCCAATATTCTTAAGACAGACAAAGATGATGCAGCAAAATGGTTGAGTCTTTCTGATAAAATAAAAAAGCTAATGCCTGTTGATGCGAACAAAAACGTGTTTAAAATATCAGAAAATATGGATGATACGTATGGCGTGGCGCATCTGGGCTCTATTTTTCCTTTTGCTGTAGACATCGATTCCAGGATTCCTATGAACACACTCAATGAAGCAGTAAACTATTTCTTCAAAGCAAAAGAGGAGAGAACGACAGACCTGGTGTTTTCGACAACTACCTGGTTGTGGGGCCTCTCAAATCTTGCTTCTGCTTGTTTTGTAGCAGGAGAGGGAGATAAAGGGTTTAAAATTCTTCAGGATGCAGGTTATACTGTGGGTTCGTTTCAAACTCCGGCTGAACACTGGAACAGGCAGGATGGCGCCTATCTTCCGTGGCACACTACTGCAGCAGGTGCATACCTGGCTGCGGTTAACGGAATGTTCGTCCAGGTTTACGACGATCAATTAGGTGCGGTGTTATTTCCTGCTCTGTCACCCGAACTGAAAAACTGTTCTTTCAACCGATTGCTCGCGTCGCAGGGAGTGTCTGTTTCGGGAAATGTGAAAGACGGGAAAGTTACGGCCCTTACAGCATATTCCGATTCAGAGAAGAAATGGGTTTGCGCGGTGCCGCAATCGGTGGCGAAAAATTTAAAATTTTCCGGTATAGTTTCTTCGAGAACTGAAGGAAAAATGGTGAAGTTAATATGCAAACTAAATAAAGGAGATAATCAATTAATACAGTAAATCGATGCACGTGTATAAAAAAATCGCCTCATTTCTTGCAATGCTTGTGCTCGCCAACGTTGTTACGGCACAGGTTGCTTTCAAAGAAATTTTAATCGATAGCCTCGCTTCCGGCGACAACAAAGCAATAGTCGATATTGACAACGATGGCGTGAAAGACCTTGTTCTTGCCGGAACAAAAGCCGCATGGTACAAAATGATCAACGGCACCTACGTAAAGTTCAAACTCAATGATCCTGAAGTTGAATTTACCACTGATATGGACGTAGCGGATTTTGATAATGATGGCGACTTTGATCTTTTCATGGCCGATGGCAAAGACACAAACAATGTTATGTGGCTCGAAAATCCACTACCCGCAAACTCTCCCACAAAAGTTTTTGAGTGGAAAAAACATATTATTGGTACACACGGAAACTGGATGCACAACCTGGGAATAGGCGATGTTAACATGGACAACCGGGTAGATGTGATCAGTAGCGGGCATGGAGCTACCCGCATCTGGATAAACCTTGGAAATGATAAATGGTCGGAAGTCGACATTTCTTATTCTGGAGGTGGTGCAGTAGATGTTTTCGATATGGATAAAGATGGCGACCAGGATATTGTTTCCATTAAAGGCTGGGTGGAATGTCCGAAGGATCCCTTGAACGACAAATGGATTTTCCATCCTATTGCTGGCCTGAATGCGGAAACAGTTGAAGCGGGCGATATCGACAGAGATGGAAAACCTGAAATTATCGCGGCTGATTCCGCTCACAAGAGCGGGAAAATGTTCCTGTTTACCAGCATAAACTCACCTGCGGACAGTATTTGGAAAAAAACCGAGATAGATCCCAATTGCGGCACCCATAAAATCGTGATCGATGATTTTAACCGTGATGGATTTCCAGACATACTTTTCGGCCAGGAATTAAAAATGCTGGGCATACTTTACCAGCAACCCGGCAGGCCAGGTACTTTTAAAAAGACCATCATCTCACCCACGGGTGGACATAACGCCACTGCCGGGGATGTTGATAACGATGGAGATCTCGATATTATCAGTTGCGATTTCCTTAATCACCCACCGCTGAAACTTTTCATCAATGAATCAAAACCAGTTTCAAAAATCAAAACATTAAACCCTTACAGCTGGTCGTACAACCAGATAACCGACAGGCACATGCAGACTTTCGGACTTGCTGTTGGGGAAGTTACCGGTGATAACAAGCAGGATATTGTATCAGGAAATTATGTTTATGAAAATCCAGGGAAAAAGAATGCAGAATGGAAGCAGCACCTGATTTCAAAAGATGTGCATGCGGTGTTAACCATAGATGTAAATGGTGACAGGCGCGATGAAATCATCGCCGTCGACGGCAATATCAATGTGTTTTTATGCGTCGGCGCTAGAGACGCCTGGAAGGTTCACAAGATCGGATCTGTTCCAAAAGCAAGTCACAGGATAGGAGCGCAGGGGCATATTAAAGCGCAACTAATTCCTGGTGGCAACTATGAAATAATTATGACCGCCGGCAAAGGGACCTACGCGTTCAAAGTACCTGCGGAGATACTTTCTGATTGGCCCGTTGTTCATATTACCGAAAGAACGGCCGATGAAGCGGTTGACGTTGCGGACATCAATGGCGACGGCAAACCAGACGTGGTGGGTACATTCGGCGACAGCCATGAAGTTTCATGGTTCGAAAGCTCCGGCGTGTTTAAAGATGACTGGACGATGCATAAAGTGGCGACAGTAGATCATCCTAAAAACTACCTCGATCGTATCGCCTCCGCTGATTTTAATGCAGACAAACGTCCTGACATTGTTATTACGGAAGAAAATCAGGGCGGCCCTGCGTCTGTTATTCTTTTTTTGAATCCTGGTAAAACTTCAGGCGACTGGCCATTACAGGTGATAACAAAACAATACACAACAAACTCGATGAGTGTGGCAGATATCGATAAAGACGGAGACGTGGATATTATTACTGCTGAACATCGCGGACCTGAGAGGCTTACACTTTGGGAAAATGTTGGCAACGGAAAATTCAGGGAATACATACTGGATCATGGCAAAGAAAGCCACGACGGAGCCAAGCTTGCAGATCTCGACGGAGACGGTGACCTGGATATTGTAAGCATTGCATGGGATAAATACTGGACGATTCATGTTTGGTGGAACAATGCTGTTTAAAAAATCAATACAGTGGCAATTAATAAGAAACAATTAGTTGACTGGTGCAGGATAAAGCATGACAATTTGGTCGATCATCCCTCGCGTAAAATTCCTTTGAGAATTTGTAGCGGCCCGGAAGAAATGGGCAGGATCATGGCGGTTGAACTTCTGGATATCATTTCGTCGAACAATAAACTTGGAAAGAAAACACATGCTATTTTACCCTGTGGGCCCTTGGGCTGGTATAAGCCCTTCACCAGCCTGGTAAACACGGAAAAGGTTTCTCTGAAAAACCTGGTGGTGTTTCATATGGATGAGTGTCTCGACTGGGAAGGCAAACTGCTGCCTGATAAACATCCACAGAATTTCAGAACCTATATGCTGGACAATTTTTATACTCCCGTAGCGGCCGATCTTCGTGTACCTGATGAGAACCGGCATTTCCTGTATCCCGGAAATTGCGACGAAATGAGCAAAAAAATAATGTCTGCAGAAATTGATATCACTTACGGTGGTTGGGGTCAGGACGGGCATGTTGCTTTTAACCAGGCACGACGCGAACCATTCAGCCCGCTGACGATCGAAGAACTTCGAAAGTCGGGTGCAAGGGTTCAGAATAATAATATCGACACCGTGATAGCTTTGGCACATCGTTCGTTCGGTACCGCGTATCAATTGGTGGCGCCGATGTCGGTAACATTGGGAATAAGGGAATGTTTGTCGGCAAAAAAAGTCAGATTGTTTTCTGATACGGGAGCATGGAAGCAAACAGCGTTGCGTATCGCGCTTTTCAGCTCCCCTGATGCTGAGTTTCCGATAACTTTACTGCAGGAGCACCCCGATGCATTACTTACCGCAACAACGGCTACCGCTAAACACCCGATTGAAGAACACCCTGAATGGGATTTTGGATATTAGATAATGCTGAAATTTCCCCCACATCATTTTAGGGCCATGATCGGAACCGGTGGCATTGGTTCCGGTTCCCTTTTTTTACTTAGTGGAAACCACACACTCGGACGGGAAGAAAGTCGCGGAGGTAAATATCTCGACGCGCGCGACTACTGCAAACTGCACATCATTGCGCACAACGTGAGAAAATTGTCGGATCACGATTTTCCGGTTTTTGCCATTGGAAAAGTTGGCGACGACGTTGTGGGCAAACAGATTGTTCAGGAAATGCAGGACGTTGGAATTGATACGGGGTATGTAGGGATATCGCAGGGTGACAGTACAATGTTTGGATTTTGTTTTTTGTATCCCGATGGAACAGGCGGTAATCTTACAACAGAGCAATCGGCGAGCAGCAAGGTAGACGCGAAATATATTGAGTCCACAGAAAATATTTTCCGTGAAAACCAGGGACGGTTCGTTGCGTTGTCCGCACCAGAGGTTCCGCTCGAAGCCAGGCACGCATTGCTCCGCCTTTCCCAAAAGTATGGAGGACTCAGCGTGGCATCTTTTACCGCAGGCGAGATGCCGGAAATAGTAAAATTGAATATGCTGCCGCTGGTACACCTTCTGGCACTGAATATCGAAGAAGCATCGATGCTTGCAGATCTGGATGAAACTAAAAAAGAGCCGCTTGTCATAATAGAAAAGCTAATCTCCCGGTTAAAAAAAATTAATCCGCAGATATGTTTGTCGGTAACCGCAGGGAAAAACGGCAGTTGGACCTGGGATGGATCAAAACTCAACTTTTCTCCCGCAGTGATTGTGGAAGTTAAAAGTTCGGCGGGAGCGGGCGACGCCCACATATCCGGGATTATCGCCGGCCTGAATGGCGGGCTGGATCTGGCACAGGCGCAACAGCTTGGAAATCTTGCAGGCGCCGTTGCCGTAACATCGCAGCATACCATCCATCCTGGGATGAACCGCCATAAGGTGCTGGAACTTTTAAATAGAAGCGGTGGCAGATTTTCACCCGGGGTGGCACAATACCTGTCAAAAATATAAAACGAAAGATAAAACGATTACATATGAAAGTTTACATGCGAATGCTGTGGCAATTTGACATCACGGAAGAAGCGCGATTCATGGAGCTGGAAAAGCAATTTGTGGAGCTCGAATCACGCAGACCCGACTATCCGAAAGGTGGCGTAAGGATGCAGCCAATTTCAGCTGGAATGCCTTGCAATTCCATTACCTGGGAAAAACAATTTGATTCGTTGGAAGAAGCTTACGCTACGGTACAATTTTTCCGTGGTGATGACGAACATGAAAAATTATGCGAGCTCCAACGTCCCCTTTTCAAGGATTTCAGGATCGAATTTTATAAGGTCCTTGAATTTTAGCTACACCTTGGGCTCCTTATAAAACCTGTTCCTGTATTCGAGCGGAGAGAATTTTGTGACAGCTTTGAATTTTCTGTTAAAATAAGACAGGCTATTGTAGCCTGACGAATAGCATACGTTCGAAACAGAACTTCCCTGTTCAATGAACAATTTGCAGGCGTGCCCGATCCTTATTTCATTCAGTATGTGTGAGAAGGTTTTGCCGGTACGGCTTTTAAAAAATTTACAGAACGCTGAAACCGACATGTGCGCAATTTCCGCCACTTCAGATAAATTTATTTCTGCCTCGAAATTCCGAAGCACGTAGTCGAAAACCGCATTTATTTTATCTGCATCGTGTGGGGCAAATGAATTTCTGTATCCCAGCGACGATAGTGGTTTTGTCTCTTCCGATGTGGCAATAATCTGGAGAATATCGATCAGGCTCATAAGCTTGGAGTAACCTTCAAGGTGCAACATGTTCTCCATAATTTTCGCTATTTTTTTCTGCGTTTTCCCCCAGATGTGAATTCCCCTCGCCGAATTTTGCAGTAGTTTTTTGATCGACACCATTTCCGGGGTATCGAAGAATTTCTCGCCGACGAAATCTTTTGCGAAGTGAATGACAATCGCGCGAATCCTTAGATCGGGCTCACCCTTGTAATAAATCTCATGGTTTCGCATGTAATGAGGCAGGAACGGACCAATCAGCAACAAATCACCAGGACCAAAATTATCTGTGTGGTCACCAATGAAACGTTTGCCGGTGCTTTCCGTGAATAGTGTCAGCTCGAATTCAGGATGAAAGTGCCATCCTATCTTGATGTATGGAAGTATCTCTTCTTTTAGCGCAAACGAGTTGCTGGGAAACGTTGGCACCTTTTCTAATATGGGGTTCATAATCGTTAGTTGAAGTATATAGACACAATCCCACAGCAATTTAGCTAATCAATTCAAAATAGTGCAAAAGACAGATAATTGAGTAGAAGTGTACGGCTTCGTTTGCGTCTACCTTTGAAACAGACCAGAGCAAGAAACTGACTGTTATCATGCAAACTATTTCGGGACCCGGGATTTTTTTAGCGCAGATAGTTAGGGATCACGAACCCTATAATAATATCAGGTCAATTTCGAAATGGATTTCTTCCCTGGGCTTTACAGGTATCCAGGTTCCGACCTGGGAATCAAAATTATTTAACCTCGCGAATGCCGCTTCCTCCAAAGATTATTGCGATGAATACAAGGGTATGTTGAGGGAAGAAGCAAACGTTGAAATTATTGAGCTGGCTTCATACCTGCAGGGTCAGCTTGTTGCCGTTCATCCGGCTTATGATGTACTGTTCAGTTCGTTTCATCCCCCGGGGTTAAACGTTCATGAGCGGTCGGAATGGGCTACAGATCAACTGCGCAAAACGGTTTTGGCTTCGGTAAATTTCGGAACAAAAAACATATCAGTATTGTCGGGCGGCTATGCGTGGCCATATATGTATCCCTGGCCCCAACGTCCAGAGGGCCTGATTGACGAAGCATTTGACGAGCTGGTGAGGAGATGGATGCCGCTGTTGAATTTTGCAGCCGATCATGGAATTACGTTTGGATATGAATTGCATCCCGGCTCCGATCTTTTTGATGGCGCCAGTT
>JAEUVS010000070.1 GCA_016786745.1 Chitinophagaceae bacterium
TCGGCGAATGGGGTACAGGCAGTGCCCAGGGATTTATTTTTAACTCAACTCCACTCATTCATTCCATTTCGCCTGCCACTGGTCCGGTAGGCACCACGGTCACCATCAAAGGCGCAAATTTTAGTTCAGTTGTTGCCGAAAATGCGGTTTACTTTCCGGGTTCAATCCGCGCGGAAGTGCTTTCGGCGAGCAGTAATGAAATTAAAGTGAAATCGCCCGCGGGATCAATGTTTGGCCCCATCACTGTTGCCGTTGATCACAAAAGCGGCGTATCAGGAGAAAATTTCTCGACCACGTTTCCATCTGGCGCATTAGTATTTACCGGCCAGATGCTTTCACAAAAACAGGATTATGCCGCCCGCATGGGTAATATCGAGATCAGTGAAGCAGATTTTGATGGAGATGGCAGACTCGACATATTTACTGTAAACAACCAGGGAAACGTTGACGAAAGATCTGTATCAGTATGGCAGAATTTAAGTTCCGCTGGAAAAATATTACTTGGCGATCCTCAAACATTCATCGCATCCAATAATCCAATGTCTGCTATTGCGGCTGATATTAATGGAGATGGCAAGCCGGAACTTGTTGTGGCTAATCAAACATCTTACACTGTCGGTGTGTATAAAAATACCAGCAGTGGAGGAGCAATTTCGTTGGAGGCGCCCGTTACATTTCCAATGGGGCCTGCAATTCAACTGGCGTCGGGCGACATTGATGGAGATGGGAGAATAGATCTTGTAACCGCCAATTTCTACAACGAGTTTTCTGTGATGCGCAACACGAGTGGCGTAGATAATATTTCGTTCGATCCTCAATTCTATGTGACGTTTGCGGGTTACCAGAAAAGAATTGCGCTGAACGACCTTAACAAAGACGGAAGGCCTGAAATTATTGTAACCAATAGTACCGAAGACATTGTAAACATATATCCAAACGCAAGCGTTCCGGGAGCTATCATCCTTGGTGAACCTGTGACTTACCTAATAGGTGACGGACCATATCACGGACTTGTAGTGGCCGATATCGACGGTAACGGGTGGATGGACATCATCGCTGCAAACACCAATTCAAATGCGATATCTGTTTTGAAGAATGTGTCGGGTAAGCTGAATGAATTTGCGCCCTTTACAGAATTTCCACTCGCTAAAAAACCGATGGATATGAACGCCACCGATCTTGACGGCGACGGTAAACTGGATTTTGTTACTGTAGATTATGAGTCGCAGCAACTGTCATTTATTTCAATGATTAAAAATGTATCCGCAAATCCGGTTACATTGAGAACTCCTCTCACCGTTCCGGCAGACCGATTGTTAAGTGGATCGTGCCTTGGTGATTTGGATGGAGATGGCAAACCGGATATCGCAGTGACCAATCCGTATAGTTATGTGATATCTATTTACAAAAATAAGTCCGGAGATGCTTTGATATTGTCGTCTGGCGACAACGCAGTAACGGGAGAGATTGTGCAGGAGGTTGCTATGGATTCCTCAGTGAATAGTTACCAGGGTCGTACTTATGTGCAACGTCATTATCATATTGAACCGGAAAATAATCCTGGTTCGGCCACTGCTACAGTAACGTTATATTTTTCGCAGCAGGACTTCAACAACTACAACGCTGCGTCGAATCATGGCAATGATTTGCCCACAGGTGCGAGCGATGTTGCAGGGATAAGTAATCTGCTTGTATTGCAATATCATGGAACGAGCGTTGACAATCAACCGGCGGGTTACAGTGGAGATACCGTGATGATTGATCCGGATGACAGCAAAATTGTTTGGAACGACACAACCGGCCTGTGGGAAATTACTTTTGATGTTAAGGGATTTAGTGGATTTTTTGTTACGACAGAAAATCATTCGCCGCCGGGTGTTGACGAACCTGTGTTGTTGGGCATTTATCCAAATCCGGCATCCCAGTTTATTACGATAAAGCATGATGCCGCGTCTGAACATTCATTTATCAGGGTGGCGGATATAAATGGCAGAAATGTTATTAATGTGAGGTTGGTGCAGGGCAGCACTCAAACCAGGCTTGATGTGCGAAAACTTTTACCTGGCATTTATGCTATTGCGATACATGACGGGCGTCGCAAGCGGGTAAGTAAGATGGTTGTGTATTAATAGTTTGATAATTGCAACCAACACCGGCATGGATGAAGCAGGACAAATCCTGGAGAGTCTACAGGAACTTTTTGCAAAGCTCCTGTAGCGATGCTTAAGACTACGATTTATCTTTCACTGGAATTTTAAGTTTCCAGCCTGGTTGAATTAAATCAGGATTCTTAATAAGGTCCTTATTAGCTTCAAAAATATCTTTCCATTTCAAATCGTACTTCGATGCAATTTTACTGAGGCTGTCCCCCGATTTGACGGTGTATTCGGTAGATGTGGGAGCGTCGGTTACTTCCAGGGTTAGTCGAACGTCGCCGGCCCGGTAATCGGGATCTATTGTGTTGTAAATGCTCCATATCTCGTCCTTATCTTTAGATGAACCCACTTTTCCGTCGATATACAATACGTTATCTTGTTCTGTGACGTTTAGGTTGCCCACTGCTTTGGCCCTTGCGGCGCTGATCAGGGATGCATATTTATCTTGAAGTGCCATGATGATTATTTTATAACTAGTTTATTCTCTACTTTTTTTGGTTTCAATTCATTTACACTCTGCATCAGTGTGGTAAGTTGCGAGCGTTTGATTTCTCCCGTGAGCGTTACTACGCCATTGTCTACTGTTGCCTGCACGGTTTTATAGCTGGCAACCAATGCGTCCACTGACTTTTTCAATGAATCTGTTTGAGTCATTTCTACAGGTGGGGGCGGTGCGCTGACTACAATATTATTCACAACGCTTTTAACGCCTTTTGCATTTTTAGCGGATGTTTCGCTTGAACTTTTGCAGGGTTCATCGGGACATGTGCCGCTCAGTGTTACGACGCCATCCTTTACTGAAGCTGTTACACCTCCGGTAAGAGTAGATGATACTTCCTGGTTGATTTGTTCATCTGTGGGTCCGCTTTTACACGAAACAGCTGCGCTTAGGAGAAATAGTAGTGTTAGTTTTAAAAGTTGTTGCATATTAATGTTGATTTAGAATAACAATGATTGAAATGCAAAAAATGTTCCATGAGGACGAGCGGGCAGGCGCCAATCATATCTTGTTCGTTCTCGAAATCAGGAACAAGATATAAGTTTGCTCCCAGAATGCAGCTTTCGGAGTTATAGCAATTACACACTGTTGATCAGGGAATAATTTTCTATGTTGTTTCAGTTATGGTTGTCAGTTAAAATACTAACGTTCCCTAAGGGTTGCAACTTTGCCCGGGTTTAGGCGGGACATTGGTACTAAGACTCTCGTCACAACGGGATGCGGGCAGCATTCTCACGGAGCCATTGTTCGAATGACTTCAATTCGGGATTCAGTTTTTTCGACATCCCGATATCGCGCACGCGGTTACATTCTTCCTCAAAATCGCGGTAAAATTGAAACATATTACCGAGGTCATCTGAGCCCGGAAATCCAAAAGCACGATAGGTATCAGGAGAAACGTTGTTATATATCACTGGAATATTCAGCGCTTCAGACATCTTCGAGGCCATTACTTCACCGGAAACGTGTTCACCAGCAATACCAATGATTTTTCCAATGAGGTCAGGATTTTTGAAAATACCGTAGGCACATTTTCCAATATCTTCCGAGGCTATGCCGGCCATTTTTTTATCATCAAGCGGGAATGTGAGATAATACTTTCCGTCATCGCCCTTTTTCGGACCGCTTCCGAAATAGATGAAATTGTCCCAATAAAAAGATGCGCGGAGGAAAGTAACCGGTACGCCGAGTTGTGTAAACAGTTTATCAGCTTCTCCCTTGGCGTCAAAATGAGGGACTTTATATTTTCCCTGAAGGGTTGGCATGCTGTTATCCGACAGGGGAACGTAATTACGCACATCTTCAAGGGTTGACCAGATTGCGTGTTTGATATTTGCTTCCTTTGCACATTCAGCAAAAGTTTGGGCTTCGGCATATTCTTTTTCAGGTGAAAAATGCGCCCAGAAGAAAGTGACAAAATAAGCGCCGTAAGCTCCTTCGAGGGCTTTCAAAACGGAATTCTTATCATCGATATTCCCTTGTACCAATTCAGCGCCTGCATCTTTCAATGCCCTGGCCTTATCGGAATTGGGATCTCTGACAACCGCGCGAACAGAAAACTCACTGGCGGTATCGCTTAATATGGCGTGGCACAGTCCACCACCCTGGGCGCCAGTGGCACCAAAAACGGTAATTATCTTCTTTTGCATATTTGAAGGTACAACATTGTTTATTAGAAATGTTGTTTGTTTCACTCCTTATTTCTCACATCAATTAAATGAATCCCGAAATTCGGAGGGAGAAACTTTTGTTTTCGTTTTAAACAACTTGCTGAACGACTGCGAATGCTCGAATCCTAATTCGTACGCGATTTCACTCACAGACAGCGACGTGGTCGACAATTTTTCTTTTGCTTTTTCTATGAGTTTATCGTGTATGTGTTGCTGGGTGTTTTGCCCGGTAAGCACTTTCAGCAGGCTGCGTAAATAGGTAGGAGATACGTGCAGGTTTTCAGCGATGTACTGAACAGAAGGTAAGCCTTTAACTACCAAATCAGAACTATTGAAATAATCGTTGAGCAGTTCTTCTAAACGGGAGAGAATTTGATGATTGGTAATCTTACGCGTAATAAACTGCCGTTGATAAAACCGTTCCGCGTAATTCAGCAACGTTTCGATTTGTGAAATGATGATATTCTGACTGAACCTGTCAATATTCGAATGATATTCCTGCTTTATGTTTTGAATGATATTATTTAGAATGGCTTCTTCTTTATCGGAGAGAAAAAGCGCCTCATTTACTGAATAATCAAAAAACTCATATTGCCTGATGCGTTTCGCGAGTGGAGTGTTCCATAAAAAGTCAGGATGTATAAGTAAAATCCATCCTGAAGGCTGCGTGGTGCCGTTGCCGGGAGGAGTGGCATGCAACACCTGTCCTGGTGCCATGAAGTACATGATGCCTTCATCAAAATCATATTCCTGCTGACCGTAGCGCATCTTTTCGGTGAGACCGCGTTTAACAGAAATAGAGTAGTAGTCGGCTATAGTGGCGGAGACTTCACTTCTTTTCTTAGATGCCGCGAGCACCGCATAATCCACTACGGCTATGAGCGGGTGTTCCGGCTTTGGCATATCGAACAGCTTATGAAATTCAGCGATAGATTTAATTTTGGTAGGCTTCATTTAAGCGAAATTATTCGTTTTGTCGTCATTCCGAACCCCTGCAACTGTCATCCCGAACCCCTGCCGAAGGCTTTGTTTTTCCGCCGATCCCTCGCTTTGCTCGGGATAACCGAATACTGTCATCCCGAACCCCTGCCGAAGGCAGGGTGTGAGGGATCAGCCGGGAAGCAAACCTATATCGCCTGCCCACCCGACACTTCTATCCGCTGCCCATTTATCCAATACGCATCATCGGTGCAAAGAAACGCAACAACAGGACCGATATCATCAGGTAGTCCAACACGACCCAAAGCAGTGATACCTGCGATAGAAGCATTCCGGTCTTTATTATCGCGAACCCATCCACCACCAAAATCAGTTTCAACAGCGCCGGGCGCCACAACATTCACTCGAATTTTGCGCGAACCAAGTTCTTTGGCGAGGTAGCGCGTAAGCGTTTCTACAGCGGCTTTCATAGAACCATATACAGACGAGCCCGGATTAGTAATACGCGTTAGGCCCGATGAAATATTGATAATACCACCACCATCATTAATATGGGGCAGAAGTTTCTGAGTTAAGAAGAACACGCCTTTATAGTGAATATTAAAAATCGCATCCAACTGGGCTTCGGTTGTTTCAGTAGCGGGAGCATATAGCGCCGTTCCGGCGTTATTGATAAGAAAATCTATCCGTCCCGATCCGGTAAGATATTTTTTCAAATCACTAACGAAAGGCTCAAAAGCCTGAACATCGCCTGTGTCCAGCTGAAACGCGGCGCCTTTCCGTCCCAACTCCTCAATTTGAGCAACCACATCATCGGCAGCCTGTTTATTAGAATTATAAGTAATGATAACATCTATTCCTTTCCTGGCTATCGCCAGCGCCATATTCCTGCCAAGTCCGCGGCTCCCGCCGGTGATAAGTGCTATTTTATTCGTTTGCATTTTAGAAGTTGTTTTTAATGTCGTTGAAAAGCTGCAGTCTTTTCATTCAGCAAATTTCAAACCCCGGTAAACAATGCATGTAACCAAAACGCAGGTTGTTGTAGGCGAAAAAAATTAGTTAGGTTTGTTAACAATCCTTCTTACATCTAAACGGGTAAAAACATGAACCTAAAACTTCTGCCAATTCTCATTTTTACAGCTATTTCATCGTTCACAGTGATAGGTCAAAAGGATCCGTCGTTCAAGATTGTTGGGTATTATCCATTCAACCAGGCAATGAAAGCAGACACGACGCAGGTGCCATTTAACAGGCTTACCCACATTATGCTGGCTTTCGTTAACCCTGATAGTTCAGGAAACCTTAAGCAGAACTTTGCGGCATTATCATCATTCATCACAGCGGCCCACGTCCGGAATGTGAAAGTTCTTTATTCCATTGGCGGCGGTACGTACGTTGGACAATACCACGAACTTTTAAAAGACGGTAAACGGCAGGAGCTTGTTAAAAATCTCGTGCTAAAAGTAACCGAGCACGATGCAGACGGAATAGATGTTGATTTGGAGGAAGGCTATGCTTTTGGAGCCAACCTCGACCCCAATTACGGAATTTTTATAAAGGAACTGGCTAAAGCATTAAAAGCAAAAGGCAAGCTGTGCACTGCAGCATTACCGAGCCAACCCGGAAATACTGTTAGTCACGACGTGCTCACTCAATTCGACTTTATCAACATCATGTCGTATGATCATACTGGTCCATGGACACCTGATCGCGCAGAAAATCATGCGTCATATTCCGATGCGATGGACGACCTGAAATACTATCTCAATACGCTGAAAGTACCAAAGGATAAGCTGGTTCTTGGAGTACCATTTTATGGTCATGGATTTGGTCCGGCCTTAAACGATCCTGTAATTCCCTGGATGATTTACAAAGAAATTGTTGCAACTTACCCGGGAGCCGAATGGGTGGATCACTGGCATTTGCCAAATGGCTATATCATGCATTACAATGGCATCCCGACTATTAAAAATAAAACGAAACTGGCGATGAAAGAATGTGCAGGAATTATGATTTGGGAACTTACGTATGATGCGCCTGGCAGAAAATCGCTTCTTGATGCAATATGGCAGGCCGCTAGCGCGAACTCAAGATATAACACTTATTGAGCCTGCATAACTTCATACAGGATCAATTCAGGAGACGCCAGTTTTAACATCGCTTCCGTCATTTCAGGACTACCATGAAAATTAAGAACCTGGTTGATCTCTTTAGTATTCTTCCGGAAAATGAAAGAATAATTGTAGATGTGTTGCGGCAGATAATTATTGAAACCCTTCCCAAATATTGCAGCGAGAAAATATCATACAATGTTCCTTTCTTTTACGGTAATAAAGGCATATGTATCATCTGGCCGTCGACGGTTCCGAGAGGAGGTATCAGGAAAGGCGTTCTTTTGGGTTTTTGGTATGGAAACAAATTAAACGATGTTGATCGCTTCCTGGAACGTGGAACCAACAAGCAGATCTTTTATAAAATCTACCACGCGCCGGAAGAGATTGATGAAAAGCCGATAAAAAAGCTTTTAAAAGAAGCTGTCAAATTAGATGGCAGCTTTAGGCAACGGTAAGTCACATCATTCAGCATTCAATTCTAATAGTACTTTAATTTTCAACTGCGGTTTTCTGTCACTATCTTGCCTAAGATTCAATCATCTTATCCTCCTTCCTGCGAACACCGCCATTTTCACTAATCATACCATTTCGCTCATACTAAACCTTATTATGAAATATTTCCTGGTTCTTGTTATTACTGTAATGTTATTCCCGGGTTGCAGTAAAATAAAAGACTTTTTAGACGACTACCGTAACCCACCCCAGCCAAACGAAATCACCTGCAGGCTCGACACTGTATACCCGGTAGAACCCGGTATACCCGCGTTGGATCGTACTACTGCAGCAGGCATACATTATAACGATAAAGGCAACCCGGTACTTGTAAATTATACATTCGACCACTATGGCATTTTTCACATTCCTGTCCACTACATTTACGATGAAAAAGACAGGTTGATTGAGATCCTGCCAGTAATTGATTCTATCACACAGAAAGATCTGTATGAAAAACCTGTGCGTGTGGTATATGTTTACGAGGGCAATTCGATGGTACCACTGCGGGATACCATATTTCGTAACGACTTTACCTGGGGCAACGAGATTGAAGAGCTGTATTACGACGCTGCCGGCAGGATAAACAGGGTTTTCAGGAAGCTCACTACAGATGCCTCTTACGACCTTGAAACGAGATATACTTACGATGCAAAGGGTAATAAACAGGTGACGCTTGATTTTGAAGGAAAAACACCGCCACCGCTGGAATACAGTGACAATCCAAGTTTGTACAGCTTGCACCCGGTTTGGCAATTAATTCATAAAGACTACAGCAAAAACTCGCTTAAGGTTCCAGTGAAAACGGTTAACGAACAAGGTTTACCGGAATCATTGGACTATAACGTTGTTAGTGGTTATTACGGTTACCCGGTTCATGATGCCGCATGGCCTTTTACACTTTTCTTAGGTGTTGAGTCGGGTAAGGAGCTTAGGTATGAGTATCAGTGTACTGAAGGAAATAATAAATAATAATAAATAGTATCTCGCGTACGTCGTTCGACAAGTTTTCAGGGACATGTTTCTTTTTTATTATATTTATATGGAAACTTGTTCATGTCTGCTTATGCCAACCATACAGATAAGAAACTATTTTCCTTAATCGCCGAAGGAGACCAGCAAGCTTTCAGATCGTTCTTCTATCGCTATAACAACAAAGTCTTTTTTTTCACATACCATATCGTAAAGCAGCAAAGCGATGCCGAAGAGTTAACGCAGGACGTTTTTTTAAAGCTCTGGATCGGCAGGTCCAAACTGGAAAACATCATCGACCCGGGAAATTATTTGTTCGTGATCGCCAGGAATCTCGCCCTCGACAAGCTCGATAAAAACAACACAATAAAGAGGAAGGAAATGTCTGCGTCAGGCAAACTTTCCACAATGTCCAATTCAACAGAAGATGCCATCTTCTATAAAGACAGTTATGAGCTTGTTCACACGGCGCTGCAACACCTTCCGAAGCGTCAGCAGGTGGTGTACCGTTTAAGTAAAGAAGAGGGGCTCCCTCGCGAAGAAATTGCACAACGGCTTAGGATCAGTCCACACACCGTAAAAAATCACCTGAACGTTGCCATTAATACCATCCGCCAGTATCTCCGGAAGCATGGAAAACTCACCTCTCTCTTTTTATTCCTGAAAATTTTCTGATCTCACGTCCGAAAAAAATATTTGTGCAAACTAGTACATCTATTCTATCGCGCCGTCCCTTCATGTATAACCCCATACAATGGATGTGCAAAACGAGAGACTTAACTACTTATTACAGCGATACCTGGATAAAACATTGACGGAATCGGAATTCACAGAGTTGTCAGAGTTACTACGGCACAATTGGAAACATATCGGCCACAATCATCAGCAACAGGTAATAACCCGGGAGCCGGATTGGGAGCAAATGGTGGAAAGTATACTCAATACAAAAACACCTGCACGTGTTCGGCGTTTGCATTTCTCCGGCAATGCATGGTTTAAATATGCTGCTGCCATAGTTATCATAGCCGGGGCCGCACTCTATCTCACACGGAATCAAAATCCTCCTCACAATGCAACAGCTGCGGTAAAACCCGTAACAGGTGCCGATGATGTTTTGCCAGGGAGCGATAAAGCGATCCTGACTCTCGCCGATGGCACTATCGTTGCACTTGACAATACTGAAAACGGCACTATCGCAAAGCAGGGGAACAGCAATATTGTGAAGAAAGACGGACAGGTAATTTACAATCTGCAATCGAGTGGAAGTAAAGCCGGCGCAACAACTGTATCGTATAACACAATGACATCGCCGCGCGGGGGCCAGTATAAATTAATCCTGCCGGATGGATCGAAAGTATGGCTGAACGCCGCCAGCAGCATCCGGTTCCCTACAGAATTTACGGAAGACCGGCGTATCGTAACCATTACTGGAGAAGTATATTTCGAGGTTGCAAAAAATCCCCGCCAGCCATTTATTGTTAAAACATATGCTGAAGATATCACTGTGGTCGGCACTTCATTCAACGTAAACAGTTATCCGGATGAACCGATCATAAAAACGTCGCTTCTTGAAGGATCGGTATGGATCAACGGAAATGTATTGCAGCCGGGACAGGCGTATATGAACGGAAAAATTACGAGCACAAACCTCGAGCAGGACCTGGCATGGAAAAATGGATTCTTCTCCTTTAACAAAACTGACCTTCCGGCGGTAATGAGGCAATTATCCCGGTGGTATAATGTTGAAGTAAAGTATGAAGGTGCGATACCGAAACGCGCATTCTCAGGTGAGATCGGGAGGAATTTAACGCTGCGACAGGTATTGGATGTGCTCAGCCAAACACGGATACATTATAAAATAGAACAGGGCAACCTGATCACCATAATGCCTTAGAGGCAAGAGTAGTTGAGGTTAATCGAAAAACCGGGGTTAAGTTGGTAGCCTTCCCCGGTTTTCTTAAGGTTAACCTCATAAAAAGTCTGTTGTAAACTGCTTATTTGTTAACCTCAATATCAAAAGTATGCAATTTATCAAAACTGCATTAGTGATGAATTTCATAACCATCATTTTACTAGCGGCAGTAATCCAGGTGAGTGCAAATGTTACGGCACAAACTATCACCTACAACGCTAAGAACGTGTCGCTTGAGAAAGCGTTCTCGGTCATCAAGCGCCAAACCGGTTATGTGTTCTTCTACGACCAGGCCGACCTGGATGCCGCCAAACCGATAACGGTATCCTTAAAACACGAAACGGTAGAAGGTGCTCTCAACAAAATCTTGAAAGACGGCCCGCTGGTATATAAGATCACGGGGAATACCATAGTTGTCAGCCGTCCCGCACCACCTGAACAACCCCGAACAGGCGGCCTGGCGCAGGTTCAGCCGCCACCAGTTCTCATTCCTATAAAAGGAAAAATTACAAATGAGAAAGGAGAACCGCTATCCAATGTTTCTGTTGTGATCCGTGGCACAAACATGGGAACAATGTCTAACGATAATGGAGAATTTTCCATTGATGTGCCGAATGGAAATGCCACACTTGTTTTTTCGTCAACCGGTTACGTTTCCCGCGAGGTAAATGTAAACCAGAACTCTACCACCATAAACGTCAGCCTTGCGCTTAACAACCAGGGTCTCTCTGAAATTGTGGTTGTTGGTTACGGAACGCGTCAAAAGCGCGATATCACCACATCTATTTCAACACTCGATGCAGATGAAATAGAAAAGCTTGTTCCTTCATCCCCCGAACTGCTGATGCAGGGAAAAATGACAGGTGTGCAGGTAATAGGTAACCAGGGTAATCCCAATGCGCGTCCAACCGTGCGTATACGAGGAACAAATACCTGGGGAATATCGGACCCTTTGTATGTTATCGACGGAATTCCGGTGAAAGAGTACGGGGCCGGTATCGAGGGAGCGGCCGATCAATACGTGCGCGGTTACATGAATATTATGTCGATGATAGATCCGAACGACATTGAATCTATTTCCGTGCTGAAGGATGCAACCGCCGGTGCGATATATGGTGTTCGCGCCGCGAACGGCGTCGTGTTAATCACCACCAAGAAAGGTAAAAAAGGAACGCCCGTTGTTACGTATTCACAACGCCTGGGCATTCAGAACGTCGTAAAAAAACTCGATGTGCTGAATACAAAAGAGTATGCCGATTTTACGAATGCACTTTATGCAAGCGATCCGAATTCGGGCGGCTCGAGGGATGGATTGAATTATGTATTCGATCCGTCTGATCCCGGGTATCTCGGTGAATCTCCTACATACGACTGGCAAACGGCCGTGAGAAACAAAGACGCTTTAATACAGGATTATTCTGTTAACATATCGGGTGGAACCGACAGGGCCGATTATTTTGTTTCATTTGGATATTCCGATCAGCAAGGTGTGTATATTAGTAACCGCATGAAACGGTACAGCGGTTCAATAAAGCTGAACGTAAATGTTACCAGTTTCCTCAGGGCCGGGATCAACTACCGCCTGAGCACGCAGAAAGGGGATAATTTTTCCAAATCTCCAATCGATGCAGCGCTCACTCCGCCGTGGCAACCGATCTACGATCCTAACTTCATCAACGGGTATGCCGCTGCTATCAATGGATATGACGCGAATGGCGTTTGGACAGGCGCCAAATTGTATGGTAACGCAACAAGCAGAAACGACCTCGGATATCTCTCTCTAAACGATCATCCAATTTCATCACTCAGGAATATGGGTAATGCTTATGTGGAACTGGAACCCCTGAAGGGTTTGACGTTAAGGGGAACCATAAGCATTGATAAGTTCGACAACAGCGGAAGAGGAGGTACACAATATCTTGCTTCATATTTCCAGATCGACGGGGGTGATCCCACTGCAAGAGGCGGCGCGAGTTCTGTGGGCGACTACGAACGACGCAGCATCGATAACCTGAATATCATTAAAGAATTTACTGCTAACTACAACAAGTCGTTCGGCAATCACAATATTGATGTGCTCTTCAATACGATGCTGCAGAATTATTCGGTGGATAATCTAAATACATACACTGTGTATGTAACCTCGAGGGATCCAAACCTGGTGGGCCTCGGTGGT
The DNA here is from genome assembly GCA_016786745.1 of Chitinophagaceae bacterium. Taxonomy (GTDB): domain Bacteria; phylum Bacteroidota; class Bacteroidia; order Chitinophagales; family Chitinophagaceae; genus Flavitalea. The sequence goes on from JAEUVS010000070.1 coordinate 12,931, forward strand.
GATAATATTTACAATTCTGCAATCAGCTGGATGAAGAAAGGCGCATTACAGGGTACCCTGCTCAGGGCAGGATATAATTTCTCCAACAAGTATTATCTCGATCTCACTGTTCGGCGCGACGGCAGCAGCAGGTTTGCGCCTGAAAAACGTTACGGCACTTTCCCCGCAGCGTCTGCCGCATGGAGAATTACGAAAGAAGATTTTTTAAAAGATGCTACGTGGCTGAACGATTTGAAAATTCGTGCGGGCTGGGGTAAGCTGGGCAACCAGGAAGTGAAGGATATGGCCTACCTGTCGGGTATCGACACACGACCATCGTTTGCATGGGGCAATAACCCGGCGAATGTTGGAAGAGGTTATACAAACACCGGCGCAACGGTATATGGCATGCCCAACCGCGATCTTACATGGGAAACAACTTCTACCGTAAATATCGGCTTCGATGCGGTAATGTTCAACAAGCTGAATGTTTCGCTCGAGTATTATGATAAAATGACCGACGGAATTCTGCAGACACTTACGCTGCCCGCATCTGTCGGCCTGATAGAACAACCCGTTGGAAATGTGGCCAAGGTGCAGAACAAGGGCATTGAACTGAGCCTGAACTACAATACCAAATTCGGCGAGCTGTATTTTTCAGCCGGTGCAAATTTCACGACAGTGAAAAATGAAGTGGTTAAACTTTATGGAGGTATACCAATGGGTAACATTGAAGAAGGTTATCCATTATTCTACATCAAAGGCTTTCAGATCGACGGTAAATTCCAGACAGACGCAGAAGTTGCCGAGTGGCTGACTTCTCACAATGATCTGAGATACCAGAATGCAAACGTGCGGGCAGGTGATTTTTATTTTAAAGATCTGCGGGGCGCACCAACCTCCAGCGATAAGTTTTATTCTGATTCTCCCGATGGCTTTATTGATGACTACGACCAGGTGTACCTGGGAAAAACGATTCCGGGTTATTTCTATGGGTTCAATTTTAACCTGAACTACAGGAATTTTGATTTCAACGCAACGTTTACGGGAGTGGGCGATGTACAAAAGGTGAACAACGTGAAGACGAGCCTGCTTAACATTTATGCAGAAGGATCAACACACACCAGGGATGCGCTCAATTACTGGACGCCTTCAAATACGAACACACCGTTGCCACGTTTAATCTGGCAGGATCCCGCGTCGAATGGCAGGTTCTCAAATTACTGGATCGAAGATGCCGCCTACCTGCGGTTATCAAACATGCAGCTCGGATATACGCTGCCTGATATCGGCATCAAAAATATTCTGCGGTCCGCAAGGATATACGCCGGCTGTTCCAATTTGTTTACCATCACAAAATTCAACGGATTCGATCCTGAGGACGAAAATAATCCGGCCCCTTTGATTTTATACGTTGGCCTTAATGCAAGATTTTAAAATTGATTAACCTTCAAACTTATTTATATGTACCGTTTGTATTTTAAAAAGTGTTTTCCCTTATTTATCCTGGGCGCACTTATATCCGGTTCATGCAAAAAAGAACTGGACGTTCCTCCGACTACAGAACTGGAATCGAATTACTTTGAAAATGAAAACCGTGTTCAAAAAGGAATTGGCTCCATCTATGCTTCGCTATCCAATGTTTACGGAGCTAATTTGGGAAGCCAGGTGAGCCAGAATGGGCAAACATTGCATCCGCTTTGGTTGTTACAGGGCGATGATCTCACCACAAGCGGCACCACCAATGCAGAGTATGAGGCTTTTTCCGGCTTCGCGCCATCTGATGGACGTGTCGGCCAGGTATGGCAGAAGTTTTATTACCTCATTGCAAGAGCCAACTTCATGTTGCAGAAGCTGGCGCTTCCCGAAGTAAACGAGGTAATAACAACACCCGGTCTGAAGGATATTAACAGGTGTGAGGCTTTGTTTCTCATGGCCTATGCTCACTACAAGTTGTGGGATTATTTCAGGAAAGCGCCACTGCAGCTGTCAAGGGTTCAATCTATCGGCGAAGCAGTGCTTGCTCCTTCAAATGGATTCCAGATGTTGGATTCAGCCATTGTCGATTTAAAGGAAGCGGCAACACTTTTACCAACAGGATGGGATATACAGAATAAGGGCCGCGTATTTAAGAACAGCGCGTATGGATTGCTGGTTAAATGTTATGTGTTGAGGGCATGCTACGCTTCAGAATACGAAGGTGGCGACAAGTCGGGAGATTATGCTAATGCAATAACGGCTTTCGGACAGATATCCGGTGAAAGCACGATCGAGGGAGTACCATTCGGTGATAATTTCGATTACAGGACTGAAAACAACCCGGAGTCGTTATTTGAATACCAGGCGAGTCATAACCAGATATCAGATAATCCCTGGTTGGATAACGACATGGGCGGTCCGGTTGGTTCGTTTGGAGCAATGTATCATTACTTCGATAGTCATTGGGGAAATTATGGTTGCGGTGGAGGTTCCATCGGTCCGTCTCCTAAATTAAGGGCCATGTTCGATCCACAGGATCCCAGGATCAATGAAACTTTCAAATTGGCTCAAAACGTAGATAACGTTGGCGGTAAACTTTGGTGGCTCGGTACAACATGGGATTTCTTTGACGGATACATATTCGTAAAATACATTAACGGGCCAAGAGGCGACAAGTATGATGTGGACTTTCAGATCATGTCTTCCAATAACCCACGCATTTTACGTTTAGCCGACGTGAAACTTGCAGTTGCAGAAGCCTATTTAAATACGGGTGACGATGTAAATGCAACCAAACAGGTGAATGATGTACGCAAGCGCAGCCGCTTTTCAACTCCCGACGGAACTGAATCTCCTGTTCCCGCCGACTATGGCACCGTTACCATGCAGAATATTATGGATGAAAGGTTATTCGAACTTGCTGGTGAAGAAAATATACGCTGGAGCGATTTAAGAAGATGGCATATTGCCGGCTATATTAACCTCGCTAACTGGACGCCAGCAGATTTCGGCTATCCGTTTGATCCGTCTCTTTTTGCCTTCGATGTAAACAGGGATTTGCTGTTCCCTATTCCAAGTTCGGAAATGAACAGTAATCCCCTGATGATGGCAGCAGGGAATAATCCCGGTTATAACTGATTGGTTGCAGAATTAAAGAATTATAAAGCATATGCAGATGATAAAGTTGGTTTTCTTTTTCGGTTTTCTTATTACGATGTTATCACATGAGCAACAGGAGACGGCACCGCCCGAAAAAGAAGGAATTCATTTTTTTGTGGACCCCGCAACAAATTCCGATGACCCGGAAAAAAGAATGGCGTATGGACTCAATGTAACGCCACCGTGGCGCGATGGCGGTTCATTTTTCATCAATTTACCCGAACACCTTTGGTACATGCCGGATACAAAAGGAATCGCGCGTCATCACGACAAACGTAAGAATGTGTGGAAAGTTTCAGCCGATGGAAAAGAAGCAGGATATTCTGCTGAAAGCTTAACACAACCAGGCGTTTTCCTTGATGTGAAAGCAGTGGCAACAGCCGACAGGGTTCATTTTGAAATGACGCTGACGAATAAATCGGATGTATTCCTCGAAAGCATCAGCCCTTTGTTCTGCTATCAATATCATCATTTAAAAGGATTTCCTCTGAAACAAACAGACAATTTTGCTCACACATTTATCGTGATGAATGGAAAGCCCGTCGCGCTTAAAGATATCCAGGTTAAAAACCCTGGAGCTGTGGCGCGTATGGCCCAGGTGAAAGATTGCAAAATTGAAAGTAATTGGTGGGCGGAGGAAATGGGTGGCATGATAGAGCAACGAATGGATATGTCGTTAACCGCATTGACATCATCATCTGACGACAGGAAAGTTATACTGTCATGGACGCCGGGAAAAAGTATTTTATCGAATACCGTTATTCCGTGCATACATGCAGATGCATGTATTGGCGACCTTGCAAAAGGAGAATCAAAAACGATCAGGGGTACCCTGCTGTTCACCCGCGATCCCCTCGAGATGGCGATAAAAAAAATGATTGAAGACACAGGTAACACCGCGCATCGTGGCAATTAAAAATGATCTTTCACGGTATGATCGTTAGTATTTATGCTTTGACACTGGCTATCGCAAATTTATTCGGAGTAAATAAGGTTGCTGATTATGATCCTCCGCTCGCAAAACTTTATCCCAATGATATCGGCATGGAAAGAGATACAAATGTGTTGTATGTTGAAAAATTCGATGACCCGGTGGTAACGATTGCCAACCGTTATACCGACGTGTATAATTCTGAAGGAATGTTGTCGGATCCTGATGCCGTTACAACCACCCCCGGGTCTAAATCACTTAAGATGACAAATACCGGCGGAAAAAATACCGGCGGACATTTGTTCAGAAATTTCACCGAAGGTTTTGACAGCACTATTTATATCCGGTACTATGTAAAATATCCATCAACATCAAAAGGGTTTATTCATCACGAGGGCATTTGGTTCGGGGGATATAATCCTTCAACCGAATATCCTAATCCGCGTGCGGGAGTCTGTGGTCTTGGCAACAGCAGGATCTCGATTGCATATGAACCCGTAAACGATCGCATGGGAAGCTATCTCTATTGGGGAGACATGCAGTCGGATCCAAAAGGTAATTGCTGGGGTAATGACATGGTAAATGGCAGCAAGTCTGCACAACCGGTACCCTGGGATCGATGGACATGCGTCGAGATAATGGTGAAAATGAATAACCCCGTGTCGGCTTGCAATGGCGAATTAAAAATATGGCACGACGGGATTGAGGTGGGTCACTGGGGTGAGGGCTTTCCAAATGGATCGATGTTGTATGGAAGATTTACAGCCGGTGGCACCGGGGGTTTCAAAGGCTTCAGGTGGCGAACCGATGAGCATCTCAAAATAAATTATGTCTGGATAGAATTTTATGATGATAAAAGTGCGGATGGCGTTTCACACCATATCAAATTCGACAACCTAGTGATCGCAAAAAAATATATTGGACCGATAGAAAACTAAGTAGCGTCGCAATTTTATTTTTAACGACGCATCTCCGCTGATCCCTCACACTCGTTCTGCTTCGCAGAACTCGGTTCGGGATGACATTGGAGTCGTTTCTGTCATCGCAGAACTCGGTTCGGGATGACGTCAGGGTCTTTACTGTCATCCCGAACCAGGGCGAAGCCCTGTGTGAGGGATCAACGGATAAGCAATTTTCAAACTGAGACACTAAACAATCAAGCGCTTACTAATAACATCACGACAATATGAAAAATGCAGGGCCCCTTTGTTTGTTTTTATCGTTGATCATTGGCTGCACACAAAAAGAATACCGCGTTGAAAATTCAGAAAATCCTGAATTCAGGGCAAACACCGTTTTTGCTTCTTACGAAAACCTGTCATTGCCCAAATTCGATTCGCTCAGAACAAAGTATAAACCGGATACCGTTTTTCATGGCGAGAAAGATGAATTCGCACGGATTCTCCTGCTACGAAACTGGATCAGGAGCGTGATCCGGATTAACGATTTTGCAACTGACTACCCCGGAGAGGGATACCCGGAAGGTATACTGGATGCTGCTATGAAGGGCCACGGTTATCATTGCGGCCATTACATGGTGGTGCAGAATGCTATTATGAATGCGTATGGATATGTAACAAGATGTTTGGGATCCGGTCCGGGCGTTGAAGGTGGTCCCGATGGTCACCATGGCATAAATGAAATCTGGGTCAATAAATATAAAAAGTGGTTTTTGTCGGACGCGAAATACAATCATCACTTCGAGAAAAATGGAATTCCGCTGTCGGCCCTCGAAGTTCGTGAAGAGTATTTAAAGAATAAGGCGGCGGACATTGTATTGGTAAAGGGAGCCGGCAGAACGGTTATCGCAGATGATGGCGTTGCTAACGAAAAAGGTGTCTACGTTAAAAGAACAAAAGAACAGTTCGCGCAATGGTACACATGGCTGGAGTGGGATATGAATAACAACAGGTATTCCGCGTGGCCCGATTTCAATGGCAGGCTCACTATGTACAACGACGAATATTTCAAAAACCATACGTGGATCTGGGACGGTAAACCTCATTGGGCATACAATACTGAACACGTAAAATATGTGGATGAAAGAAAGGCGATTGAATGGACCCCTAACACCATAAACGGCAATGTGCATATTGGTGCCGATTCTGTAAATATCACGCTTGCATCTATCACACCGAATTTCAAGGAATACCAGGTGAAGCTGTCTCCACAGGCAGAATGGGTTAAATGCGATTCTTCAGTAACATTAGCTTTAGATAAGAATACACTTGAGCTCTCTTTCCATGCTGTTAACGTGTCGGATGTAAGTGGTCCGGAATATAAAGTGGTATTGACATCAAACTAATTTATTTATGACGCTTAGGTTTTTTATATACAGACCTTTTTCTGTTCTGATTATTTTCCTGCTCGGTATTTACAATGCGTTCGCCCAGCAAACGGATCTTGCTAAAGCCGGCCTGGATGTTATTCCCTATCCAAAAGAAGTGAAGATCACTGCACCTGATTTTAAATTGGCGGAGGAGGTAGTGATCGCCATAGATAAAAACGCTTCAGAAAGCGACAGGTTTGCAGCGGAACAATTATCCGAACGCCTCTTACACGATTTCAAAATAAAAAGCAGCATACAGCAAGCGCCATCATCCGCCGGTTCAATTGTTCTTACCCGGAAAGTGCAGGGCAAAAAACTTCATGAGCAGGGATATTCTTTAACAGTTAATGCCGACCGGGTAATTGTTAGTGCCACGGGAGAGGCGGGTCTTTTTTATGGCGTACAAACGCTGATCCAGCTTATTCAAAATAAAAACGCGCAAACGTTTATAAAAGGAGTTGAAATATCCGACTGGCCCGATACAAAAATCCGTGCGGCTCATTACGACACGAAGCATCACCAGGATAAGCGGGAATACGTAGAAAAATTCATAAGAGATCTTGCGGCATATAAGATCAATATGATCGTTTGGGAATGGGAAGATAAATTGCTTTATCCCAGTCATCCCGAAATAGGTGCGCCCGGCGCGTTCACTATGCAAGACATGCAGGAAATTACCAGGTACGCGAAAAAATTTCACATTCAGCTTACACCCCTTGTACAGGGATTAGGGCATTCGAGTTATATTTTAAAATGGCCGCAGTTCGCACGCCTGCGTGAAATACCTGCTTCAAATTTTGAGTTCTGCCCGCTGAAAGACAGTTCGTACAAACTGTTATTTGATCTATGGGAGGATGCCATTAATGCCACCCCCGGCTCTCAATACATTCACATCGGTTCCGACGAAACATATGAACTGGGCGAATGCGCGGCATGTAAAAAGAAGGCGGAAGAAATCGGTAAAAACGGTTTGTATCATTTATTTACAACCAGGGCTGCAAAACATTTGCAGTCAAAAGGCAGAAAGGTAATGATCTGGGAAAGACCGATGGGTTGGAAGATGGGTGAAAATGCAACACATAAAAATATTTCACCGCAGAAAGGTATTGTATTGACTGAATCTTACGGTTACGAAACACCAGATCTGAAGTACGCAAAAGAAGCAAAGGCGCTGGGTTTTCCTGTGTTTGCATACGACCCAAACCCCGGTGTGGAACCGCTTTTTCTTCCTTACTTCTTTCGCAAGCCACGCGAATTTGCAACGGAAAAGATAACCGGTAGTTTGGAAAATTCTTACAATTTTCTTTCTTCTCAATTGGGCCAGGGCGTTTTTGACGGTGTCATTTGCACTTCGTGGGATGACTCCGGGTTACACAACCAGGTGTGGATGATGCGGTTTGCAGCGGCTGCGGCTTTTTCCTGGAACGCATCAAAGCCATCGCTGCCGGAGTTTACTTCATCCTTTTTTAAAAATTATTATGGCAGCGAAGCTAAGGATGTTGAAAAGCTTTTTTACCTGCTCAACGAAGGCGGCATTTATTTCATGGAAACATTCGAAAGAAGTCTATGGCACGATAAACGTATCGGTAAAACAAGGATCCCCGATTTGCCAAGAGGAGATGTTTTAGAATATAATCCGTTTTGGAACGAAGAATATAAAGGACAGGTAAAAACAGCAGGAGAGATGCTGGTGAAAATGGATGAGGCGCTCGCTATCTGTAAAGCAAACAGCGAAACCAGTATCAAAAACGAATACGATTTTGAAATATTTGAAACGATCGCTCAGTTGGTAAAGCACACCGCTCTTACTTACCTCGATTTATCCGCGCTTGAGACTGCTGTAGCAGAGGCACACAGGCAGCATCATCTGGATCACGAGGAATGTTACCGGAACCTGGAGAAAGCCGAAGACATTATTCAGAAACATTTGGAGAGAAGGGAAAAAACATTGAATCACCTCATTACTGTTTGGGACAAAACACGACTTCCAAAAGGGATGTCAACGAGCGACAAAAAGTTTTTTTTCGAACAGGACCGTACCATACATTTTGCGAATCGCGCACCCGACATGTCGTTCCTGGTTCTTGATGAGCAGAAACTTGGTCTCGAAGACTACCTGGCGAAGCTGAGAGAACTAAAGGAAAGTTACCGGGATAAATTCATTGGCGAAATAATACGCACACAGGAAAAACAAAAATAAATACATTGAAACGTAAAGTGTTCCTGGCAATTCTGCATGCTGTTTTAATTATTTCTTCAAGGTCGGATGCAAATATGAATGTGCCCGATACCGTAATAAACGTGCAGTTGCCGGCAAGATATTTCCAGTTACTTGAAGCAGGAATCCCCCGCATAGAAAAACGGCTCGCAGATGAACCGGGTGCAACGCTGGCCACGCTTGAATCGGTAGACGGTTGGAAACACTTTCCCTGTGCCATACTTGCCCCGGCTGTATTGTATGCAAAAAAGCATAAAGCCAATACTCACTATGGCGACAAGCGCATGCTTGCACTTGCGCAACGCATGGGTGACCTGTTAGTAACAGAAAACGAGAAAGGAACTTATACGCCACGGCACGACAGTGACTGGGACACTTACCTGTGGCTGGAGGCTTACCGGATTCTTGAAACAGCATTAAGTGAAGAGCAGAGGAACAGCTGGAAAAAGGCAATTCTTGAAAATGTGGCGCTGCTCGAACCCAAACTGGCTAAATGTTTAGACTATCCATGGTACACTGCGCCGTTCATTATTACGTCGCCGAACCACTATGCAATTTATGCTTCAACAATGCTCGTTGCGGCGCGCGTGTTTAACAAGCCGGACTGGGAAGAAATGGCGTCACGCGTTCTCCACCGTTTTGTAACCGAGGAACAATCCATTGACGGTTACTGGGGCGAACAGAGCCAGTTGGGACCGACAACGGGGTACGATTATCTTACAGAAACGCAGATTGCGCTTTACTGGGAGTATACTAAAGACCCGATGGCCCTGGAGGCGCTAAGAAAATCTACCGACTTTCATAAGTACTACACTTATCCTGATGGAACTCCCGTAGAAACCATCAACGACCGCAACCGTTATTGGGAGGTACCACGGTGGGGACATTTCGGATTTTCAAACTTTCCCGACGGGCGACGGTTTGCCGCTTTTATAACTGGTAACCTGCCCGCGGATGGTGGCGACATGCAATCGTTGGGACGGATCGCGCAAAATGCCCTGTATTATCATGAAGGAAAATCCGCGCCGATTCCACAGGATCAGTCGCGCTATGCACATGCAATGAAAATTACCGCGGGTATCCGGAAAACAGGTCCATGGGTGGTAACTTATTCGGGGTTGATGACGCCTAAATCGGTATTGAATAATTTTTTTCTCGACCGCCAGTCGAACATCAGTGTGTTCAACGAACAAAAAGGCCTGATTATATCCGGGGCAAATTCAAAATGGCAACCGGAACTCGCAACTTTTAATGAAACTATCGGAACACATCTCAGCAACATGCCCCTGAATTCGCGCCTGCAGATGAGTGACACGATGGACCGGCTCGGAGTGGCGTATGATGTATTTTTCGCTACCCTGGAGGTGCCGCCGCCATCGGAGCATCAACTTAAACTTACCGTTCGTACCAACTACAAATGGGGAGAGGCAACTGCAAATCTCACATTGCAGTTAATGCTTAAGCCGGGTCAAACGCTTGAAACGGGATCAGGAAAAACTATTGTGCTCGGGCGGGATAGTATTACATTGAATAGTAAAGACCTCGGTGGATGGATACATCACAACGGGTGGAAGCTTCAGTTGCCTGCAGATGCAATACTTAAATGGCCGGTTTTTCCATACAACCCATATACCAGTGGCCCGGAGGTTGACCTTGCGCGTGCGATTGGAACCATCACAATACCTTTCTGGTCGGGAATGAAAGAAAGAGCAGGGCAGGAGTTTCCATTTGTTTTGGAGGTTGATAAAAACGAGTGAAAATTATATAATTTGATAGATGAACTGATAAATAAACAAACGTGAATTTATGATGCGTATACTTGTTCTGCCATTATGCGTACTCTTTTCATTATCTTATTTCAGTACGCTCGCCCAAACTTCTGCTGCGGAGAAATTGAAAGTTGCCGCCACTCAATTCCCGGTTTCAGGTAACATAAAAGAGAATGCGAACTACATCAAAAAATTTATGAGGGAAGCAGCAAGCAATGGTGCAAATATTATTCAATTTCCCGAGGCCGCGCTTAGCGGCTACCCGCCTGTGGATGTATCGACATTTAAAAACTACGACTGGGATTTACTCAGGACGGAAACAAAAGAGATCATGGCTCTGGCGGGTGAACTTCACATGTGGGTGGTATTGGGTTCGGCGCATTTCATCAGTGAAAATGAAAAACCACTCAATTGCCTGTATATTATTTCCGACGAGGGTAAAATTGTTGACCGGTACGATAAATCAATGTTAACCGACGGCGATCTGAAATATTTTACTCCCGGAAATCATATAGTGATTAGAGAGATCAACGGGTTTAAGATTGGTTTTTTAATTTGTTATGATTCCTGTTTTCCCGAGATGTACAATATATACAACCATAAGGATGTAACGATCATGTTCCATTCGTTTTATAATGCTCGTCACGAAGGGAAGAGCATTCTGGATGATGTGATCCCGGCTGAAATACGAGTGAGGGCTTCGGATAACCTGATGTGGGTTGTTGCCAGCAATTCGTCCGGCGATTATTCATCGTGGCCAACGTGCATTGCACGGCCCGATGGTTCGCTTGAATCTCTCGAAAGAGGTGTTCCCGGAATTTTGTACAGGGAATTTCCCGATAATAAACTTACCACTGAATTTTCAAGCTGGACGCATAACAATAAAAAGATGGCATTGCCGGAAAAAGAAACTTATCACAACGGAAAACCATCCACTCATCCCCGCGCAGCAGATGTGAAATCTTTGCCATAAGGGATTCTAGTACCAAAATTAATATTGCCAGACAATTAACAGGTTTGAAATTGCGCGAAATATTTTGTCATTAGCGCTTTAATGTTTTAACTATCATAACTCCGACTTCACCAATTTCCCGAACTCGTACCAATCGAATCCTGTCTCAATACGGTTATGTCTCAGCGCAGGAATCTGGGTGGTAATTAAAAGAGTAGTTCCATTGAAGTCGGCCCGGTGATGCTGCGGAATTTGTTGTTTGACGCCTTTAACCATCCTGAACTTTGCATCTTGAAAAAATTCCTGTACAGACTTTTTAAGCATGTTAATATTTTCCATGCC
>JAEUVS010000101.1 GCA_016786745.1 Chitinophagaceae bacterium
TCGAACCTGCAAAGGTTTGTTTCATCGCGAACGACTTTCTCGAATCAACGCTTCAAACGAATCCATCATTCACTAACGGTTTCCTTCATTTTTATTCCGATGAGCTGCAGCGGTCCGAGCGTCGTCTCCGCGATCTCGTACATATGAATGTACGGGGACGGGTGGCCCTCGCCTTATTGGAGATCGCTGAATTTTTTGGAACGGCACCCGATAAATTTATTGCCGTACCTATAATGCGACAGGACATCGCATCGTACGCCGGAACCACCTATGAAACAGTATTCAAACTGATGACAGACTTCACTCAAAACAAAATTATCACAACCGATGGGAAACGCATACGTATCCTTAAGCCAGGCGCGCTGAAAGCGTTTATAAAAAAATAGATGATTATTTGATTGTTTGCCCGGCGGACGCCCTCAGATGCTTATCCAGGAATGTAAGAATCTGACCGTACCCCTTGATTTCATTTTCTTTCTTTATAAATCCATGTCCCTCATCGTCGAACACTACATATTCAACGGGAACGCCATTTTTCTTCACTGCCTCAACAATTTCATCGCTCTCAACTTTGAGCACTCTTGGATCGTTCGCACCCTGGAGTACCATCAGTGGCTTCCTGATATTCGACGCGTGCAGTAATGGTGAATATTTTTTCAACCTCACGGTGTCTTCCGTGTTGGGGTCGCCAATTTCTTCGTAGAGCGCTTTCTTGAACGACTCCCAGTAGGGTGGAATTTCCTTCAATGTCCGGAGCCAGTTCGCCACACCGAAAATGTCTACACCGGCTTTAAATTCGTCGGGATGAAAGGAAAGTGCGGCGAGTGTCATATATCCGCCATACGACCCACCCATTACCCCTATGCTCGATGAATCGATATATGGCAGCGACGATAAGTATTTTTTTGCCCAGATCACGTCCTTCAAATCTTTGTCGCCATGGTTGCGGTTATCCATCTTGAAAAACGTCTTGCCATAACCGCTGCTACCCCTGTTATTCACATCGATGACAGCATATCCATGATTAACGAGAAATTGTACAAGTGAAAAATATCCCACCCGCGCCTGCCCACCCGGGCCGCCATGCACAAGCACAACTGCGGGCACCTTGTTGTCGGCGCTTGCCTGGTGAGGTTTGTAATAAACGGCTGGTATTTCGAGATCGTCGAACGATTTATATTTCACTATTTCCGCCGATACAAGGTCATTTGCATCAATCTCAGGATTGAGTGTGTTGGTGAGTCGCTTGAGATCTTTTGAATCGAAATCGTAAACGTAAATATTGTTTGGCGATTTTGAATCTCCAATTGTAAGGCGCATCTTCTTTTCAGAACGCGAAATATCCACGCCTTTAATATCACCGTCAGCCACCTTTGGAAATTCGAGTTCTTTGCCGGTTTTATGATCGAAAAGGTACAACCTGTTCTTCGCATCTTCGTTCACATAAATTACCCTGTACTTTTCGTTATATGAAATCGTCATGCCCATCACATCCCAGTTTGTGGAATACACTTTTTCTTTGGTTTTCGACGGAATATTATATTTCATGATATACTGAAACTCGCTTCCTTCGTCGGTCAGGTAATACAATTCGTTGTTATCAAGGGAAAATTGAATCGGAGAATTGGCCGTCTCGATGCTGTCTGAATTTACCCGGACAGTTTGATTCGTTTGCCTGTCCACTACAAAAATGTTGGTGGAAGTCGACGTGATATTCTGAACAAGAGCGAGGTACCGCTGGTTGTCCGATATAGCGTTCACATCAAAACCATTTTCGTTTTTGTAAACCAGTTTAGCTACCCAGGAAGTTGTATCCATCTGGTATAAGTCAAAAAATCGCGGATCGCGGCGATTCGAAAGAAAATACATTTTCGTTTTATCCCTTGTCCAACCCGCATGAAAAGCTTTTTCTTTTTCGCCGGGTGTAAGATCTTTCACAACGCTGTCGCCGGCTTTCTTTAAAATAAGATGATCATTTTCATTGCCGCCTTTATCGGAGCTATAAATAATATTGCGTGTGCCGGGAACATAATCATTTGCAAACACCGACTCTTTGGTTGACGAGGTGAGCGCTCTCTTGTCGCCGGATGCAATGTTTATTTCATACGCGTTGAAAATTCCACTTTCATTACTACTGACAAGCATGAAGTTGTCGTCGGACGAGAAGGCGCCTCCGCCAATCTGGGAGCTTTTATAAAACTGTTCTATACTGTATTGCTTTGGTTGCCGGGACGCGTCGGCTGTAGCTTCGGACGTATCGCCGCAGGAAATAACAATAAATGTCACGAGGATAAACAGAGATAGCCTGGCCATAATTGGGTTTTTTGGGAGTGATTACACAATATACCGATAAAATCAGCTCATCTCCCGCCGCAGTCTACCATAGGTAACCTCGTTCCTTTGGAAAAGTCTATTGAGCCAATGTTTTCAAAGACCATCTTTCCTGCATCATCTTTCATTTTGCCATACCCTTCAACCGCTTCATTGTTTTTAAGCAGGAAAACAACCTGCCTGGTTGAACGCGTTCCCTCCGACATAAAAGCATAATCGGCCACAAGTGTATCGCCGCGCATCACTCCATCAATATCTCCCGTGTTCCGGTCTTTTTCTTTAAGACTGTACTCGAGTCGGCCCGTAACAACGTTTGGAAATTTTTCGACTTTGAGGAAGATGGTGTCGCTCTTTGTAGCATATTGGTAGCATGCAGAATTCGGAATTTGAATCCGCATCTCAGTGGTATCACCACCGGTTGAATCAGTATGCGTTGTGCCTGAGGAATCAGGCGTCGTTTCGGAGCATGAAACAAGAAGAATAAATGTCGCCAGGTAAAATATACTTTTCATCGGTCCATGAAATTGGTATATTCTAAAATTAGCGAATAAACAGCTGTGTTACTCGGTTCTCAAACTTTTTACGGGATTCATCAGGGCTGCCCTGGCCGATTGAAAACTTACCGTGACCAGCGTAAGTACAATCATCGCCAATCCGCTTACTACAAAAACGCCCGCCCCTATCTGAATTTTATAGGCAAAGGCCGCGAGCCATTCGTTCATCGCCCACCATGCAATTGGAAATGCAATGAACATGGAGATAACAATGAGAACAAAGAAATCTTTCGACAGCAGCAGCATTATATTACTTACGGTGGCACCCAACACTTTCCGGATTCCTATTTCTTTTGTACGCACCTCGGCATTGAATGCAGATAGCCCTAATAGTCCAAGACATGAAATGATTATGGCAAGCGCCGCAAAGTATTTTGAAATTTCAGCTACACGGCTCTCTGATACATGCTGCGCCTGGTACACTTCGTCGAGATATTTATACTGGAAAACAAAACCCGGGTTAAACTTATGATACAGTTCCTCTATCGCGGAAATCGTTTTCTTTTCCTCGCCGGCGGCCAGTTTCACCATAAAAGTTGACGTGCGGGAGGGATCAAATTTGAAAATAAAAGGAGAGATGGGTTCATGTAACGATGAAATATGAAAGTCTTTTACTACTCCTATTATCGTTCTGTCTTCGCCCCACAGCTTTACCCTGGTACCCACGGGATTTTTCAATCCCATCATTTTAATTGCTGTTTCGTTTAAAATTAATTTCTTATCGTCGGCGCCAAACTCTCTTGAAAACGACCTTCCATCCACCATCTTCATGCCCAGGGTTTCTATGAAGTCGTAGTCAACATCGCGTATGGCGAAATCTATTAAAGCATCGGGAGATTTTCCCGGCCAATCCAAACCGTATGTAGACGAACCATTACCCGGTTGTATGATATTTGTAATTACGGTTGAACTGTTCACCACACCCGGGATTTTTTTTAGTTCGGAAAGAAATGAATTTCCACTGGTAACGAGGCTCCCATCTTTATCGAAATGAATAACATTCGATTTATCGTAACCGATATTCATGGTTCGCACAAACTTCACCTGCTTCGCGATAATCATCACCGCAACCATCATCACCAGCGAAACCATAAACTGAAACACCACCAATCCCTTTCGCGCAAGCAACTCTCCCACTGATTTTTTCAACTTGCCCCTGAACACAGACACCACATTGAAACCCGACATGTAGAATGCAGGATAACTTCCGGAAATAAGACCGGTTAATAAGGTGGTTAGTAATGCAAGAGAAATAATTCGTGGATTGAGATTAATGTCCAGTTGCTTCTGCGTTATACTGTTAAAAACAGGCAATACCGCCACCACAATTGCTACTGCCACGATTAGAGACAGGAGCGCCATAAATACGGCTTCGCTCAGAAATTGAAGAATCAGTGTTTTCCTTGTCGATCCGATTGCCTTCTTAATACCAACTTCTTTAAGTCTCCTCGAAGCCTTTGCTGTAGACAGGTTCATAAAGTTGATACACGCAATCACCAGGATAAAAATGGCGATCAAAGAAAACAGTCTCACATATTCAATTCTTCCGCCCGACTGGACACCGTTCTCATACCTGGCATAGAGGTATCCGCTGGAGAACGGCCGGACAAATAATGTAAAAATATTCGAGCCATCGTATTTATCGATAAACTTTGCAATCTTGGTATTAAACTGCGCCGCATCGGTGCCTTCTTTCAGAAGGAGGTAAGTATCGGGGCCTGTGTTCTCCCATTTCTGAAAATTCTTGAAGAGGTCATCCATCAACATCTCCGACGTTGCCGCAAAATCGAATTTGATTGAATTGTTAACAGGAGGGTTTTTAACGACTCCCGTAACCGTGGCATTCACTTTTTTCCCGAATATTTCCCATGTTATATTTTTTCCTGCTGCCTTTTCGGTTGAACCAAACAGCGCGTTGGCGAGGTTCTCACTCACCACAAACGATTCTTTATTCTGTAATACATTATCCGGGTTACCCGAAAGCAATTCGAACGAAAACACATTGAAAAACTCTTTGCCGGCAAAAATTCCTGTTGTCTTCACCACTTTATCTTCGTACTTCAAGGGAACTTTCAACTCATATTTGTCGAGCGACATAACCGGCACCGCGGCTACTACTTCCGGGAGATCTTTTTTCATCGCTGCAGCAAGCGGACCCTGCGTCGACTCATGCACAATTACATTTCCATTCTCCGTGCTTTTTTCCATCACCTGGTAAAGCCTTGCATCGTTCTTGTGGAACCTGTCGAAATTCAGTTCATCAGTAACCCACAGGTAAATAAGAAAGGTGCATGCGAGGCCCGTAGACAACCCTACCAGGTTGATAAGAAATGAGCCTTTGTGTCTTTTAAGATTTCTAAATGCGATGAGTAGGTTGTGTCTGAACATACAGAAAAGATTCATACTGAACTCTCCAACACGATGCCGTAATTACAGGTAACTGTAACTCAGCAAAATATAGTTGCCGGCACGCTCCTTTAGTGTACGTTTTTGATATATGTTCGTTCAGTTTTGCTCATTCGGGTAATGTTAATTTATAAGAATTTTCATGACTTTATCGCCTGCCCGCGCGATGTAAATACCGCCCGGCAGCCCGCTAATATTCACGCGCTGCAGGCCCTGAGGCAACTGCTTCCTGAATAAAATACTGCCCTGCGTGTTATAAATTGCAAGCATAACAGGTTTTTCTACCAGCAATTCCAATGTATTGTTCGTTACAGGATTGTTTTTAATAACTACAGACTGTGCAATTCCTTCAAACATTACCTTTTTTATCTCGCTGTAAGTGTATTTTCCGTCAATATCTTTCTGCATTACCCGGTAATAGTTGGCGCCTTTAACCGGCGACCTGTCGGTAAAGGTATACACCCGCTCTTCGCTTGCATTACCTGCCGCCGCAAGCGTACCGATGTCGGCCCAGCGCAGGACATCATCGCCGCGTTGAACAACAAATGAAGTGGTATTTTGTTCGTTTGCGGTTTTCCATTCCAGTGATACATTGTCTCCTTTCCTCGATGCAGTAAAACTTTTCCATCGCAAGGGCAACACCGCCAGGCTTGCATATTGTGCAACGAAGTTGGAAGAGGTTCCCGACAAAGAAAAATTATCGAGCGTACCATTAAAACTGCCCTTCTGGTCTATCACCGTAGTCAATCCCGTATTTGTTCCGTTGACTATTCCCTGGTTGAAAGTATAGTACGCCACCAGGTTCGCCTCGCCCGAGGGTGATATTTCGAGGTTGCGGTTGTTTTGAATCTCGCTGGCTGTTCGGGCCACGTTCCAGATCCTTACTTCATCCAGCCTCCCCTCAAAGAAACTCATCGATCCCTGCCACGATCCGATGTACATACTTTCACCCGTATAGTTTGCAGTAACCGATGTGTTGGTGGCTACAAGGTTGCCATCGCGGTACAAACGCATGGTGTTAGAAGGATTGTGAAATGTTACGGCCACATGCGTCCATGTGTTCACCGGAAAATTACCCGGATCAGAGATCACATCAATATTTGATCCGATACCTGCTTTCAAATGACCATTGTTTATCCAGAAGGGACTGCCGTTTGTGGAAAGTATGTTTAAGCTTCCTGAAGTTGTTGTTGCATACACCCACGCTTCTTTCGTAAAAGAACTGCCGGTTGGCAACGGTGTACCAATCGCGATGTCATCATTTGTTCCATCAAGGTGAATAGCATTCTGGCTATATACAATCGGACTGGTGACCCACGCGGGACCGTTCACGAGCGTACCATTATTTCCGGGAGAATTGGTGCCTGAATTCACTGCACTTGTACCTGATCCGGCATCAAACTTATACCATGAAACAAGCCCGGTGGCGCCGGCAGATGGCGGATAAAACATGTTCGACCTGATATCGGATTGGCTACGGGCTATGTTCCAGTACCTGAAATCATCTATGGAGCCTTCGAAGTTCGTTTGCCCGTTGGCGTTGCTCGTACCTCCGCGTGCTCCTATTCTGAATGGCTTTGTCGGATCGGCCCCGCTCTGGTTGTTTATCGTTGCGGTGTTACCCGTTGCGCCTGCCACACCGTTTACATAGATGGTGACGTCTCCACCGTTTCTCACTACAGCCAGGTGCGTCCATACATTAGTTGGCACACTGCCTGCAGCGGTCGCTATCTGAATATTAGGGTTTGTAGTGGCGCCGCGGAAATAAAACCGGGCCCTGTTGTTTTGAACAGTGAGGCGGAACATATGGTTATTATTGCCACTTATGTCCTGCCCGAATACCACTCCATTGGTGGTCGTTTCGGGTTTAACCCAGGCCTCAAATGTAAAATTGCCTGTGCCGACATTAACCTGGCTGGGTCGCTGCACATAGTCGTTCGTGCCGTCGAACCGGAGAGCGTTGCTTTGGCTGCAGATTTTATCATGAAGAAATAAAAAAATACAGCATAGGATACTGATCGTTTTTAGCTTCATCGGTGTTGGATTTAGGTAATTGCACCTAACGGGACCTAAGTGTTTACCATTGCATCAAACACGTTTTGAAGCCGCTCAATCGGGCTGAATCAATGTCTCATTTTATAAAACACTGATTTAAATCAACTTTACGCATAATGCATTTTTTCTAGATAATCGGATGGATTTCCACCATGAAATTTAGCGAAGGCCCGGTACATGGTGGACCTGGAAGGGAAACCGGCCTTCTGGCTTAGATGTTCAATTGTGAACCGCCGGTTCTCCGGGTCGTTCAATAGCTGGAGAAGGTAGGTGATGCGCTGTTTATTAAGAAAATCGTTAATACCCATACCGTATTCCTGCTGCAGGTACTCGCGAACATTAGTTTCCGTTGTTTGTAATTTTTCGGCGAGCTGTGCAAGCGAGGCATCTTTCTGGAGATAATAAAAATCATGGAACATCAGGTTGTTGAACAACTGCGACGAAAGCGAAGGGCCGACCATTTTTTGAATCGGGAGGAACGCCAGCGTGGCCTGGGCCCTGTTCAGGAACTTTGGCCTGAAGAGAATAGCGAGAAGCGAAGTGAGGCTAAAGAAAGAAAACAGGTATGTTGCCGGAGTTTCCTGGATAATATTCAATATCCACAACATTCCGAAAACAATCAGCAGGATATAGGGAGCGATAAAAAATGTAATCCACACAGAAAGCTGTTTGTAATATATGTTGTTCTTGTGCGGCTTTTTAAGAAAGCGATGATAGTAATAACTGGTGATACCGCATACCATCACAATCATCATAAATATCATTGCCCTGATAAAATACTGCGTCGAATAGAATTCTTTTCCGGAAGAAAATATCAGGTTCGCGTTATGCGCGTGCTGCTCAAAATCGATGATGTTGTAATTATATATGCGCGCGCCCGTAAAAAATACCAGGGCGCCTACGCAAAGCCATACAATCCACCGGGGAATCTTCGGACTTATCAGGTGAATGATCGCCATCAATACACTGGTAAGATAAACGCCCCGTGAGATTTTTATCAGGATGAGTTGAGCACGGTTCGAAACGTCGTTATATGAAAAGTAATTCATCACGAACAGCGAGGCGACGATAACCAGGAAGCAGACCTTGAGAAGAGAGTTCTTTCGGATGTTAATGAGTACTTCAAAGAAAATAATCACGCACAGTACCAGGCATGAATAATACAGCGGTTTAAATTCCATAGAACGGCGAGAATTTAAGGGTTGGACGAATTTCGCAATTAATCAACTATTCCAAACTGGTAGACCGGTAAATCGGCTAACGTTTAATGCTAACTTAATCAGGGTAAAGATTGGGAGCGTTATTCCTTGTAGAGATAACGTATAGCTTCAGCAAGAATTGCCTTGTAGGCCGTTTCACCCTGAATATAAATATCCAAAGTAGTACCATTGTGATATTTGTCGACGAGTGCGGTTGAGGGAACATAACTCGTATATAAAATATGCGTGTTGTTGAAGGGATACACATTGCAATCGGCAGCCACCATACTTCCATGTTGCGTCATACCGAGTTTATCCCACCCGATCTGTGCGCGCATAAAAGGTACCTGTTCATCTTTCGGATGTATGAAAGCGTAAAATTTATCGTGGTTGTTGGTGTTGTTCACCCAATCGGGAATACTTCCATTGTTCAGGTAATCCATTACCGACCACATCACTACTTTTTTTACCGGGAACTCTTTGCCCATGATACCTGCGAGCGATGCTCCCTGCGAATGACCCGATACAATAATTTTATTCCATTGCAATTGGGAGCCTGAAAAATATTGCCCCCATCCCCCGGTGGGATATTTATTCGCAAAAAATTGCAACGCTTTAAGCAGCCTGTTTAAAATGGAGTTGGCAGCGTTCACTGAAACGCCCGGATGCCTGTCGGTTCCGTCAATTGTTTCCATGCGTGCGCGCCAGTGACACGTAACATCGCCGGTAGTACGGCAGAGCGGGTTGACAGCGGGATCATATTTATAACCGATTCCAATTACATGATACCCGAGCAATGCAATCTGTTCCATCATATACAGGTAGTTGTTTGGCTGCCTGAATGTGCCCGGAATAAAAACTACCAGCTCATTTTTAGCGGGTCCGCTGCTCCGGTACACATAGTGACGAAAATTATACTCGTTGATTGCAACGTCTGTAGTGCTCGGTTGAACAGAATCTACAGAGAGCGTTTGCGCCGATACAGATGTTGAAATGAGAATGAGGGCAAAAAGTATCTTGAAGCGCATAGGTTACAGTTTAGTGAATTTTGAACTCATTCTTTTATTGCCATCGAAGAAAGTAATATAATACAAACCTGGTGCGAGGTCAGAAACGTCGATGATGTTGTTAGCCGGCGATCGTTTTTGTTTTACGATCATTCCTGAGTTGTTGATAATTGTTATCGTACCGTAACCCGATGATCCCATCAGCTGCAATTTGCCTTTAACAGGGTTCGGAAAGAATCTCATCGTTTCATCTTCTTTAGTACTGATACGAACAACGTTCGAAAATGAAATCTTTCCGTCTACGTCAACAACTTTCAACCTGTACCATGCCATTCCCGTACCGCCGAACACGTCGTATGCTGTGTAAGTGTACTTTCCGGCAGCGATGTTTTCGATGTTGGAAAAATTATTTCCGTCGGTGCTCTTCTGCAATTCGAAATGCGACACATTCGATTCGAGTTGTGTCTTCCAGCTAAGTTCTATCGGGCCCCTTAATTTTTTAGCGCGGAAATATTCAAGCGTAACCGGTAGTGCCAGGTTCTGGACCTCCGCACTTGTTAATGTACGGTTGTATATTTTGAAATCGTCGAGGCTTCCACGAAAACCATTGGTGAGATTATCCTGGTCCTGCGGGCCTATCAATACAATGGAATTATCAAAATTTTGAGTGGTTTTGGGTTGATCGGCTTCCTGTGCCAGTGCAAAATTTACATAGTAAAATACTTTCGATCTCGAAGCGCTGAAATCTTTCTGAAATGTAATGGTAATGTTCTGCCACTGGTTAGCAGTAAGGTTTCGCGTGATGTATGTTGTACCGCCAAACATCACAACCAGTCGAAGGTTTGAACCTTGTTCCTGGTACCGGATAACGATACCTGTGCCATAACAAAAGATGCTACCCGTATGATTCGATCCTGTTGCAACTGGCTTGATCCAGAATGAAATAGTTTTATCGTTCGGCAGCTTGAACTTTTCAATAACGCCCAGGGTTATGTAAGAAGTGGATTGATTAAATGACAATGCCGCATTTGGAACGTCCTCCCTGTTGGGGCCTGAAGTAACATCAACCAGCACACCGTCGGCTGATGATTCATCGGATATATCAATAAGCTGGCAGTTACTGTCCATCTTCCAGCCACCGACGAAGCCAAGCAATTCCTGCGCAGCAAGCTGATCTGCGAAAATCAAAAACAACGGGAGTAATAAATACTTCATGCCAGGACAAAATTTTAGGCCTGAACAGGAAACTGGAAATAGTTTGGATTAGAGGATATCGTTGGCGAAAGATGGGATATCGGGCGGTATGTTTCAAAATTACTAATAGTAAACCATAAAAGGAAGCGGGACCGGCTATTTTTCCAGCTCCAGTACCACCACTGAAAACGGTGGAATTTTTAGCGTCATATTGTCCCCGTTCAAGCGGACGCCTGTAAAAGCCACAGGTTGAACCTTTTCAGGATCGTTAAATGAGTTATGATCCTGGAGACGGGGCGATTTGAGTATCCTGCCGGCTACTTTAGAATACCTGCTGCCATTGACATTTATCGTCATGGCCTGTTCAATCTTAGCGTCGATGTTGGTGATCGAAATATGCATTTTGCCTGTAGAATCCGTGGAGGCAGACACCGACACTGCGGGAAGCTTTTCCGAACCGAAGGTATAGTCGGGACTTTTGAAATTTACTTTCATCCGTTTTGCGTCCTGGTGCACCTTGTACATTTCCATGACATGATATGTCGGCGTGAGGATCATTTTTTCTTTTTCGGTCAGGATAACAGCCTGAAGCACATTAACCGTTTGTGCCAGGTTTGCCATCCGCACACGATCGCTATGGTTATTTAAAATATTCAGCGTGATACCTGCGATCATCGCATCTCTCATCGTATTCTGCTGAAATAGAAACCCGGGATTTGTTCCCTTCTCCACATCATACCATCCACCCCATTCATCTACCACTAATGCTATATTCTTTTGAGGATCGTATTTGTCCATTATAGCAGAGTGTTTGATAACGAGCGAATCCATTTTCCATGCCTCCTTCATTGTTCTGAAATAGGTTTCTTCATCAAATTCTACGGAGGGACCTTTTTTCTCCCATGATATCACCGAATAGTGATGAAGCGCCACGCCACCGAGCATATTCTTTGGAATATATTTCATCAGTACTTCTGTCCAGTTATAGTCCGACGAATTCGCACCGGATGCTATGCGCAGGAAATCTTTGCTGTTGGATGTGTTGGTAACGAACGTGGCATATTTCCTGTAGATGTCTGAATAATACTCAGGGCGCATATTTCCACCGCATCCCCACGCTTCATTACCTATGCCCCAGTATTTCACGCTCCATGGTTCGCGCCTGCCGTTTTTTACGCGAAGATCCGACATAGGGCTCGTGCCATTGAAGTTTACATACTGAACCCAGTCGGCCAGTTCCTGTACCGTTCCGCTTCCAACATTTCCGGATATGTAAGGTTCTGTTCCGAGCAATTCGCACATATTCAGAAACTCATGTGTTCCGAAGCTGTTGTCTTCCGTTACACCACCCCACCATACATTTACAATTTTGGCACGTTTTTCTTTGGGTCCTATGCCGTCTTTCCAGTGGTAGGTGTCGGCAAAGCATCCGCCCGGCCAGCGGAGGTTGGGAATCTGAAGTTTTTTCAACGCGGCGATGATATCGTTGCGAACGCCTTTTGTGTTCGGTATTGTTTTATTGTTTTCACCAACATAGAAGCCATCGTATATACATCGTCCGAGATGTTCCGCGAAATGTCCGTAAATATGCCTGCTGATAGTGGTCTGCCCCGGATCCGGTTCTATAGAAATTATTATTTGCGCGTTCACTTTCAGGTGAATAAGGAGCATGAAAATTATTAAAGAGTAAAAACATTTTTGTACCATGACCGAATTTAGAAAAATACTCCGCGTGTTATGTTTCTTAATACTTTTTTTGCCGGATTCGCATTCATACGCACAAACGGCAACACCGCCCACCGGCAGGGATGAATGGTCGGGAGATTATGAGCCCTTCAGAATCGCCGGCAATTTATATTATGTCGGAACGTACGACCTGGCGTGCTACCTCGTTACTTCAAACGCCGGGCATATACTCATCAACACGGGACTGGCCGAATCAGCGGACATGATTAAATCGCATATAGAAAAACTTGGATTTCGTTTTTCGGATATTAAAATCCTGCTGACACAACAGGCCCACTGGGATCATGTGGCAGCGATGGCGAAAATTAAAAAGCTCACAAACGCAAAGCTGATGGTGAATGAAAAAGATGCGCAGGCAATAGCGGATGGAGGCAATTCTGATTACCTCTTTGGCGGAAAAGGAAGCATATTTAAACCGGTTAAGCCCGACAGGCTGCTTCGCGATAATGATGTGATTCAATTGGGAGATACAAAGCTTACATTGCTTCATCATCCCGGGCACACAAAAGGTTCGAGCAGTTATTTTCTTGATACGAAAGATGAAAAGCGTTCGTATCGTGTGCTTATCGCGAATATGCCAACGATCATAGCCGATCCATCGGGAATGCCGGGTTATCCTGATATAAAGAATGATTATGTCTACACTTTTGAGAAGATGAAAAATCTGAAGTTTGATTTATGGGTTGCGGCGCATGCGATGCAGTTTGGGCTTCATGAAAAACGTAAGCCCGGCGATCCGTATGATCCGGAACTTTTCAGCAAACGTGGTGAATACCTCAAAGCGCTATCCGAAATTGAAACTGAATTCGCGAAAAAAACCAAAAAATAATCTCACGAAATATATTCGATCATTTTCTTTCTTCCTTTTTCATCAGGCAGGGCGCCAAGCATCGCCTCCATATTCTCAACTACGTGAACAGGGTCTGAGGTCCCCGGAATTACACACGTAACCGCAGCATGCGAAAGAAGGTATTTTAGAAAATACTGCGCCCAGTTTTTTATTCCATACTCCGACGCCCATGGCGGAAGCGTCTTTCCCTGCACATGATTAAACAAAAATCCTGTTTCGAAAGGCTGGTTGATAATTACCGCGGTCCCATTGTCTTTCGCCGAATTCAACAACCTGTTTTCCGCATGCCTGTTCCGGATGGAATAATTGCATTGCACAAAGTCGGGCTTTTCGGTACGGACAATTCTTTCGAGGTCATCGTGCGATGAGTCAGTGTAATGTGTTACGCCTATGTAGCGGATCTTTTTCTGTTGTTTCCAATCGCGCAGTGTTGCGAGGTGCGTTTGCCAATCAACCAGGTTATGCACCTGCATCAGGTCGATCGTTTTGCGCCTCATTTTTTTCATGGAGGCTTCCATCTGCTGAATGCCTTCTTCCTTTCCCCTCGTCCATACTTTGGTGGCGTAAAAATATTTGTCGGCGATGTTAATTTCACTTGTAAGATCTCCAACCACTTCTTCAGCAGGTGCGTACATCGGCGATGAATCAATCGTCATCCCGCCCTTTATATTCATATTCTTTAAAACTTCGGCTAATGGTTGCCGTTCGGATGCGGAAGTACCGACGTCGAACTGGCGCCACGTGCCCAATCCAACTGCTGGCAACGTTTCGCCTGTAGAGGGAATTACGCGCTTTAATATAGCCTGTTGATTCATAAAAACCGGAGAAATTATTCCGAGCCCCATTATTTGTAGGGCGTCCCGCCTTGTTAATGGTTTGCTCATAAATATAAATATTTCAGTTTCCTTTAATGCGCTTCAGAAAAGAAATTATGGATGCACGGTCCCACTTTGCAAATCTACCTCTTTGCACCACGAGTTCATTGTCGGGCTGATGCAGGTAATAGTGAAAAACAAATTTCTCTTTCGGGTCGTGCCAGCCGATAATTTGTCCAAACCGCAGATCATTAAAAATAAGCGTATCCGACGATTTGTCCACCGTATAAAACCCCTGTGAAAATCGTTTAAGCAATACTACTTCCTCTTCGTTTTTTATCGGCTCAAGCAACTGTTCATTTGACGGAAAAAATGTGAAAGTAATCTTCGGATTCTCGTCAAAAACACTCCGGTATGCCACATAAAACCCCTTTTCGTCGCCCGTAACAACCATCCAGAGGAAACTTTGCAGCGGTGCCGGCGTGGTAAAATACCTCACATGCGATATACCCTGCGCTTTAAAAGCCTGTTCCACCTGCCGGCTGATATATAATTTGTTTACCATGCATATACACAGGTACACGAAACACCACGCGATACCCAACCTGGTCCAGATTCGTCGCCAATGGTAATCCAGGGAGGAAAAAAGTAACACAAGCGCTGCAATCAATGGTACGATGGTCATGAGCACATCGGCCACGTACACCGTATTGAACGAAATACGTACATGACTGAACGGCTCGAGCCAGCCGACGCCGTAGTTATTAAACGCGTCCAAAAACAGGTGGGTGGACATTTCTATCAAAAACAGCAGCGTAAATGCGGAAAAAGACACCCGCCTGATTCCCTTGCTCATAATAAACCCCAGTAGGGGCGACAGGGCGAAAACAAAAATGAACGAGTGACTGATACCCCTGTGGGCAAGCAACTGCTCGGCAGGGGGCAGCCACATGGAAGTAATGAAATCGAGGTCGGGAATACTTTGTGCAATTGCACCTATAAGTAGCGCTTTTTTGCCGATCTTTTGACCGCATAAAGCTTCACCTATACACGCTCCCAGCACAATATGAGTAACAGAGTCCATAGGCCAAAAAAAAGAAAAAGGTCATCGTTTACCGGTAATAAGGTGCAGCTTATACGCGGGGGTCGTGAATACTTTGATCTTGTTGTTGACCTCGTGAATAAAGCGCGCCACTCCGTACACCTGCAAACATACATTTTTGAAAATGATGCCACCGGAAGTTTGGTTGCTGAAGCCCTGGCAAACGCCGCCGAAAGAAATGTAGAAGTTTTTCTCCTCCTCGACGGCTATGCGTCGCAGGGCCTGCCCGACGCATTTATCGAAGGTCTTGAAGCGTCGGGTGTGCATTTCCGGTATTTTGAACCACTTTTCAAAAGCAGGAACTTCTATTTCGGACGCCGCCTGCACAGTAAGGTGCTGGTGGTAGATGCTTCCTACGCGGTTGTGGGAGGCGTTAATATAACCGACCGTTACAACGACATGCCCGGACAACCCGCCTGGCTCGATTTCGCGCTTTTTGCAGAAGGACCCGTGGCCGTTGAAGCCTGTGAATTGTGCCGCTCCGTATGGAGCGGAACGCTCAGGCGCATAAAATCGGCCGACTGCGAACCTCATTCCGGTTTTCATTTCGACGAAAATGAAGCCAGTCTTGTCCGCCTCCGCCGCAACGACTGGGTGAACAACAGGCTGCAGATATCGAATTCTTACCTGGAAATGTTCAGGACAGCCACCTCGCACATCACTATCTTATCGAGTTACGCGCTGCCGGGTAACGTTTTCCGCAAAAACCTTGAACGCGCCATAAAAAGAGGGGTAAAAGTACGGATGATCATCTCCGGCGAGTCGGATGTAAAAGTGGTCAAGGCCGCCGAAAAATACTGGTACGCCTGGCTTGTACGCAATAACATTGAAATATTCGAATACACAAAGAACGTGCTGCACGGCAAGCTGGCCGTATGCGACAGCGAATGGATGACCATTGGCTCCTATAACGTGAACGATCTCAGCGCATATGTAAGCATTGAACTGAATTTCGATGTGCGTGATCCGAATTTTGTGAAGAAGGTAGATGAAACCCTGCAACAGATTATCGACACGGATTGCGTAAAAATATCGCCTGATAGTATCGCCCAAACCAATACCTTTAAAAGACTGGTACGCTGGTTGTCTTATACGCTTATCCGGATCACCTTCAGCCTTACAACTTTTTATTACCGCAAACAAAAATGAACTGGCATCAGCTTGATATAGACAAGGTGCTCGAATCAATGGGCTCGTCGAAGAGCGGCCTCACATCAAAGGCGGTAGAATCGGCCCTCAACAAATACGGACCGAACGAACTGGAAGAAACAAAAAAGAGTCCGGCATGGCTGCAGTTTCTTAACCAGTTCAAAAGTTTCATGATCATCGTGCTGATAGTGGCTGCTATCATCTCAGGTATTGTTGGGGATAAAACAGACACGATTATCATCCTGGTTATCGTGATGCTTAACGCATTTATCGGTTTCATACAGGAATATCGCGCCGAAAAAGCGATGGATGCGCTGAAAAAAATCGCTACGCCCTCGAGCATTGTTACAAGGGACGGAAAAAACATAACTATTCATTCATCTGAAATTGTTCCGGGAGATATCGTTATTCTCGAAGCAGGTGTAATTGTACCTGCAGATATAAGGTTGGTTGAATCACATGCACTGCGAATTGAAGAATCTGCACTTACAGGTGAATCTATTGCTGTTGATAAAGACACAAAGCCTGTTGCCAAAGGTGAATCATCACTCGGTGACCGCGTAAACATGGCGTACAAAGGCACCAGGATCACGAACGGAAGAGGCAAGGGTGTGGTAACGGAAACAGGAATGAACACGGAGATCGGCAAGATCGCGAAGATGCTGCAGCAGGAAACTTCTTTAACACCTCTGCAGGTAAGGATGGAAGACTTCGGTAAGAAACTTTCTTACATGATCATTGGCATCTGCATAATATTATTCCTTATAGGATGGCTGCGCGGCGAAGAACCTTTCAACATGCTGCTTGTATCTATTTCGCTTGCAGTTGCTGCGATACCTGAAGCGCTACCCGCCCTGATTACTATTTCATTGTCGCACGGCGCAAAGAGACTGGTAAAAAAGAAAGCGCTTGTACGCAAACTGCCCGCCGTAGAAACATTGGGCTCCGTAACTTTTATATGCACAGATAAAACCGGGACCCTGACTAAAAACAGTATGCGGGTTCAGCAAACAAAAACGGCGACTGAAAACAAAGTGGAAGCAGACGTTCCATTGCTTGCCTTCGCCATGGCATTGAACCACGATGTTTCGCTTTCGAACGACGGAAAAATGCTTGGCGACCCGATGGAAACGGCCATCGTTGATTTTTTGAAAGAACAGCAGTCAATCGAGGCATTCGATATAATTGATAGCTATCCCCGTGTTGGAGAAATTCCATTTGATTCGGACAGAAAATGCATGACCACTATCCATGAATATAATGACCGCTTCGTGGTGATTACTAAGGGAGCCATAGAATCAATCGCGGGAAGGCTTGAATCGTCGGATGTGGTTGACACGATGAAGAATGAAAATATCCGGATGGCTTCAGAAGGAATGCGGGTAATTGCCTATGGATACAAATTCGTGAACGAAATATCTGAACCCCTCGACCAGGATGAAATTGAGAACAGGCTCTCGTTTGCGGGGCTTGTCGGATTAATAGATCCTCCTCGAACAGAGGTGAAGGACGCGATAGTGGAATGCAGGTCGGCGGGCATTCAAACGGTGATGATTACGGGCGATCATTCACAGACGGCAGAAGCGATCGGCCGCCAGATAAGTTTGTTCAACGACGGAGATATAAAATTGTCGGGTTTGGAATTGGGCAAAATGGACATGAAGGCTTTTGAAGAAAAAGTGGAAAGGGTGAAAATTTATTCCAGGGTTTCTCCCGAACAAAAACTGACAATCGTAAAGGCATTACAGGCACGCGATCATTTTGTATCAATGACCGGTGATGGTGTGAATGATGCGCCATCGCTCAAGGCTGCCAATATAGGTATAGCGATGGGCATTACAGGAACCGATGTGAGCAAGGAGGCTTCCGACATGATATTGCTCGACGACAACTTCACGACGATTGTAAACGCTATCAGGGAGGGAAGAAGGATCTACGACAATATCAGGAAATTTGTTAAATACATAATGACGTGCAACGGAGCAGAGATATGGACCATCTTCCTTGCTCCGATATTAGGTTTGCCTATTCCACTGATGCCGATCCACCTTCTATGGATCAACCTTGTAACAGACGGTCTGCCGGGGCTGGCACTTTCTTCGGAGGTGGCCGACAGGAACATTATGAAACGGGCGCCACGTTCCAAGAATGAGAGCCTGTTCGCGGGAGGTACGGGCTATCACATCATCTGGGTGGGTATACTGATGGCGGGTATCACGCTGGGTATCGAAGCGTGGGCGCAGCCGCAAAAACATATTCACTGGCAAACAATGGTGTTTACAGTGTTATCACTGGCACAACTGGGACACGTGTTTGCCATACGAAGCGAGAGGGAATTTATATTCATGATCGGTTTCTTCAGCAACGTTCCGTTATTGTTGGCCGTAATATTTACACTGTTATTGCAACTTGCGGCCATCTATTTGCCAATCGGAAATAAGTTGCTGCACACGCAGCCGCTTACACTCAACGAATTGTTGATTTGCATGGGAGGCGCGGTAGTGGTATTCATGGCTGTAGAGGTGGAAAAAGCGATTAAAAACATCGTATCTTCATCAAAAACGCGAAATAAATAATATGAAAAGAAGCATTGTGGGATTGTTACTGTTATTCTCCTTCTCAGTGTTTGCCCAGGAAACGGTTACCGAAAAATTTCAAAAAATTAACACCCTCCAGCAGGCGGAGCAGTTCATCACTGCAAATCCTGCCCTGAAGCCAGCCATCCTGAAGCTGTCTGCAGGAAAAGATACCGCGCTGATCGAAAAAAGACTGCTAAGGCAAAAAGCCGGGGATATTTTTTCTGTTGGATATGTGACCTATAAAGTGCTGGAAGCAAAAGATACCGTGGATTACCGCGCCAGCTATATTTTTCTCGACGGCGGTTCATTAAGCATGAGAGAAATAGACAGCCTGAAAAAAGTGATTCTTCAGAAAAATTCACAGGGTGTGCCTTTCGATAAGCTCTCCGACGAATATACCATGGATGGCAATACTACTCACGGTGATACCGATTGGTTCTATGGCGAATACATGTTCCCAAAAGAGTTCCAGGATGCTGTGGCCAACCATAAACTCGGCGAGGTGTTTTTTGTAGATGTTTCAGAAAAACAATGGCACTACATAGTAAAGAAAACACATGAGGACCGCGTGAAGAAAGATATTGTTGTGCTGCGCGCCAACGGTCGTTAAACCTTTGCAAAAGCCGAAATGTATTTATCGATATAATCATTCCGGCTTTTGTTTTTGTATTGCATAATGAAGCGCGGATGCTCAAGAGCGACAATCTCATCAAAAAACCCATGCTCGTTATTTAACATGTTCAGGTACTTCATATTTTTTCCTGCGCCAAAACAAAAACAAACATCGGTGTGAATACCGAGTTTGATGAGCCTGGCGATATTTTCTACCATAAAACCTTTCACGGCTTTCATTAGCTGTGGACTATCGTAATAGTTATAATTTGTCTCCTTTCCCGTGGCACTCACTTTTGTAAACCCCAGCGGACACGGAGAATTGATGAAAAATTTACTGTAGAACGCTTCAGCGCCTCCGTAAGCGTTTATTACCTCGTAAACAAAAACCGACGAAGGCTCGTGAGATGATGGTCCCGAATACCCGATGCCGCATTCGCTGACCAGGCGTTTTGTATCGGTGAAGGGGATCCCGGTAAGCCCCGCCCCGAACCTGCCCGGATTGATACCGAGAATGAGGCGCCTCTTATGGTTGTCGCTATAATATTTCTTATAAAATTTTTCAACGATTGACATCGTTTGCAGGTTCGCGAAAGGGTTCATTACGCGTATATCCGGAGGTAACGACTCTCCTGTATATTTCAACTGCCTGTTAAAGCGTATCACCTTGTCCGCAAAAGTCATAGGAGTTCAATTTACGCATATATTTGAGTCGTGATATTTGCAGAATCAATCTCTTTCTTTAACCGTGATATCAGCTGGCTTTCTTTCAATGAAAGGGTGTTAATGGAAGCCGCTTCCGACACTGTTCCTTTGATGGAAAGATTGAAATTCCTTTCCATTTTTTCTTCCAACCTCGATGAATTTTTCAGGGTGCGCATACCGGCGATCACTGCATTGAGTAAAATAAAATCCAAAGGCAAAAAGAGCAAACAGGTACTTAAAGACATCACCGAAAAAATACAAAGGCAGCAACAACTATTTGGTGATATTCTTCAGACCGAAATTATTCCCCAGTTAAAAGGCGCGGGCATTTATCTTGTATATAATGAACCGATACCCCAGGTTATTCTTGCGGATACCACTACATATTTTCTGAACACGATCGCTTCATTCCTTAAGTTGATACCACTCACTGCCAACACAAAAGTGTTTCCTGAAAATAACAAGATATATATCGTAGCGACGATCAAAAAGAAAGAAAAAGAGCAGGTTATATTTATAAATGTTCCCTCCGACCACACCGGAAGATTCCTTAAGGTGAGCAAAGATGGAACCGATTACATCGTATTCATCGACGATATCATCAGGAACAATTTACCACTTGTATTTCCAAATCACCATGTAACCGGCATCTACAATATCAAAATCACGCGCGACGCCGAACTCGATCTCACCGATGAATATATCGGCGACCTGAGTGAAAAAATAGAACAGCAACTCACTAAGCGCGACCTCGGTACCGCAACCCGCTTCCTGTTTCCACCGGGTATGCCCGAAACACTGGTTGATAAATTAGTGGACACATTTAGTTTGAGCGACGCGAGTATGATGAGGGGTGGAAACTATCACAACCTGAAAGATTTTATGGCGCTGCCCGTTCAGAATCCATCCTTATTTTATCCATATGTGCCGCCACTAGAATATTCATTTAAACAAGAGAGCAGTTCGTTATTCAACGAAATATCATACAAAGATATTCTTCTCCATACACCGTACTATTCTTACAATATGGTGTTGCGGTTTTTCAACGAAGCATCATTCGATGAAGATGTTGAAGAAATTTATACCACATTATACCGCGTGGCGAACGATTCAAAAATTGTAAACGCGCTGATTAGCGCGGCACACAATGGAAAAAAAGTAACGGTCTTCGTGGAACTGAAGGCCCGGTTCGATGAGGCAAACAACATCAAGTGGGGCAAAAGGATGAAGGCAGCAGGAATAAAAGTGATCTATAGCATACCGCACCTGAAAGTTCACGCCAAGATCGCGCTGGTAAAACGGAAAAAGAAAGACGAGTCTTCGTGGTTCGGTTTGCTGGCAACCGGCAATATGAATGAAAATACTGCACGATTTTATACCGATCACATCCTGCTCACCGCAAACGATCAGCTGCTACTCGAGCTGGAACGGCTTTTCCAGTATCTCGGTCATCCCAAAAAACATGAAATAGAATCGAAAATAAAGTTTAACTACCTGCTCGTATCGCAGTTTAATCTTCAAAAAAAATTTCTTGACCTGATTGACGCCGAGATTGTCAATGTTCGTAAAGGGTTGCCCGCCGGCATTACGATTAAGCTCAACAATCTCGAAGAAAAAACGCTGATTGCGAAATTGTATGAAGCAAGCTGTGCAGGCGTTAAAATTAGTCTTATTGTACGCAGCGTTTGTTGCCTCGTTCCCGGTGTACCAGGCATGAGCGAAAATATTACCGTAAAAAGAATTGTTGACCGCTACCTCGAGCACGGAAGGGTATTTATCTTTCACAACCAGGGAGATGAAATTATTTTTTTGGGATCGGCCGACTGGATGAACAGGAATATATACAGCCGCATAGAGGTATGCTTCCCCCTTTTTGAATCCTCCCTTAAAGAAGAAATAAAACAAATTATTTCTATCCAGTTGCGTGATAATGTGAGCGCTGTAACGCTCGATGAACAACTTGAAAACCAATTCATCCGCGACGACGGCGAAAAAATACGCTCTCAGCAGGCCATTCACCACCTTTGCGTCCTGTCGCATGTGGAATAAAAATTGAAGACAATCTTCGACAACACATTATATGATCAAATGTGAAGAATGACCAGTAAATACCCGAGAAGAAAATTTATCAGGGATGTTTCCGCATCGGCACTGGCGATGGGTAGCATTTCGTCGTTTTCCTCCTGCGGGCTTAGCGAACATGAAAAAACTCAGAAGATGAATGAACAAAAAGCAAAAGGAAAATATGGCATAGCGCTCGTAGGACTGGGAAAATACAGTGAAGGACAGCTGGCGCCTGCACTCCAGGAAACACAGCAATGTTATCTCGCAGGTATTGTAACGGGTACGCCTTCGAAAGCAGACAAATGGAAAAGTAAATACAGAATTCCGCAGAAGAATATATACGACTACAACACGTTTGACCAGATCAGGGACAATGACGACATCGATATCATCTATATCGTTCTGCCCAATTCAATGCATACTGAGTACGTAATTCGTGCGGCGCGCACAGGTAAACATGTAATCTGTGAAAAGCCAATGGCGGTAACCGTTGAGGACTGCGACCGAATGATAGAGGCTTGCAAAAAAGCAGGCGTAATGCTGAGCGTCGGTTACCGGCTGCATTTCGAGCCCTACAATGTTGAAATGATGCGCATCGGGAAAGAAAAAGATTTCGGCGATATAAAAACCTTAACCGCAGATAACGGAATGGCTGAAGTAGACGGATGGAGGCTTGACAGGGAGTTGGCAGGCGGAGGTCCATTGATGGATGTTGGAATTTACTGCGTACAGGGTTGCCGTTATACAACGGGTCTTGAACCAATAGCTGTAACGGCACAGGAATCGTCTAAAACGGATCCTGAAAAATTTAATAGTATTGAAGAGGGCCTCACCTGGCAAATGGAATTTCCGAATGGTATAAAGGCGGCCTGTAGCACCAGCTATTCCAAAGAGATGAACCTTTTGCGCATAGATGCGGCAAAGGGCTGGGCCGAACTTTCGCCTGCATATGAATACACCGGCATCAAAGGAAAAACCTCGCAGGGCGACATGAAATTCCCGCAGGTGAATCAGCAGGCGCGCCAAATGGATGATTTCGCTCTCGCTATCAGGCAAAACCGCCCTACCCCCGTGCCGGGCGAAATGGGCAGGCAGGACGTAAAAATTTTGCGCGCAATTTACGAGGCAATGGAAACTGGTGAAAGAGTCGAAATTGGTTAACTTAGAAGTTACCAGAGACTAACTGCATGCTTTCCGCACGTAAGCCAGTAACCGTATTGTCCGTGATTATTCTGCTGGTTGTTTCCAGCAACCTGTTTTTTGTTTCCTCTAAAACAGCGGTGCCTGAGCATGTGTCGTACGCTGATCCTAAAATATGCGCAACCTGCCACAAGGCGATTACAGACAGCTTTCTCCAGACCGCACACTATTTCGACTCACGTCCGGCTGACAGCAACTCCATAAAAGGAAGTTTTGAAGAAGGAGATAACCGCTACAAGTATAACCAGTTTATGGAAGTGGTGATGTACAAAGAGGAAGACCGGTATATGCAGGCGACACTGGTAAACGGAATGCTCACCACTTCCGCCCCTTTCGATGTAGTGATTGGTTCCGGACGTAATGGGCAGACCTACCTTACATGGGTCGACAACCAACTGTTTCAGTTACCCATTTCTTACTACGCACCCGCGAGGCAATGGTGTAATAGCCCCGGCTTTCCGAATTATGCTTATTTTGGCAGGCAGGTGCCTGCAAATTGCCTCGAGTGCCACACCACTCAAACGAAAGTGATCTCACACGAAACAATGGATTACGATAAATCGTCAGTAGTTTATGGTATTACCTGTGCAAGGTGCCATCCCGGCGCAGAGCAACACGCGGCTTTTCATACCAGCAACCCACAGGAGAAAAAGTCAAAGTTTGTGATTAACGCTGCTCATCTCGACAGGCAGTTGCGAATGGATGCATGCGCGCTATGCCATTCCGGTTTCAGAAATGCAACACAACCTGCATTTTCCTTCACTGTTGGCGATACGCTTGAGAATTTTTCGAAAGGAAGCCCGGTTTCACAAAAAGCCGATACGCTTGATGTGCACGGCAACCAGTACGGATTGCTGACAGCGAGCCAGTGCTATATTAAATCGACCACAATGGATTGTTCAACCTGTCACAACGTTCATAACACGGAATACAGGAATCCGAAACTATTTTCAACGAGATGTATGAGTTGCCACGAACGCGTTGATCACAAAACATGTTCATTCGAAACGCCCAGGAAGATTGTGAAGAGTAATAATTGTATTGATTGTCATATGCCGGTGCTAGCTTCAAAGAATATCTTGCTGAACGTGAAAAGCGGTGAGCCACTGCAGACTGACAATCTGCGCTCGCATTATATATCGGTTTATAAGGAGGCCACTAAACAGTTTATGAAAAAGCAACCTAAATAATGCTTAATAACATTCTATTTCGGAAAATGCAACCTGTTTCGGAAGCGAATGTTTGAAATTTAATCTTATAGCGCTCCCTGAAATTTTATCAAACTGCAAAACGTTTTGTGTATTGGCTGTTATCGCTGCGGGAGTTTGATTGGAAACGACCACCGGGGTCCAACTATCTCTATTTAAATACTCAACGGTAATGGAATCGGGTGCAAAAAAAGTTGCGTCGTCGGCGAACAGATAAATTTTTATGGAAGATATGTCGCGGTTCCTGCCAAAATCAACCGCGTACCAGTCAACTCCGTTCGTGGAACCCTTCGACGACCAGTAGTTAATTATTTCGGGGAAATACCAGATACGTCCATCTATTGCCTGGAACATGGAAGTATCAGGAACGGAATTCACCGAAGCGGATGGTTTCGGGAAACCTTTTCTCGCAATATTCAACGCGAAATTTTCCGTTTGTTCTGCAACAGGCTTTATCACCGGTGCACCTACGTAAACGTGCTTTTGTTCAGTAATTGTCGCGGGTTGTCCATCAACAAAAACAGACAATCCTTTACCAATATTGTATTTCTTTCCATCGCGGTCGAATACGACTGTAACACGATGACCGTGATAGTTGACATCGCTTAACATGAAATAATCAATCGTGCTGTCCACAAGGGGATTCACCACGAGCGAATCACTTTCTGAAGGCCGTATACCACAAAGTCCGGAGATGACCAGGTTGTTATACGATGAATGCAGGTAGTGATTGCTCCAATAGTAATACACGATTGGTCCACCTTTATCAGGATCGTAATTTTCAACAAGATTTATTTTTCCATTGGGTAGAATATGCTGCTTTGTAAATAGCCGCAGCAACTTTACGTAATCAGATACATTCACCACATCCTGTTGATAGTTATTTAACAGGTTTGCCATTGCCGTCAGGGCCTGGCTCGATTGGTATGGCCAACTCGGGCCGTTCCACTGGCTACCCGGCTTTCCTTCAAAAAGCACAAACTGTTTAAAATAATATTCATAAGCCGGTTCGTTTGTGCGGAATCCGTGTGTTCCGAGCAGTTCGCCCGTATCAATGATATGTTCCCATGCGGCGCTGAATTTTGCTTTATCGGCGGGCAAATTAAAATACCATGGAATAATGCCCGCGAGTTCACGGTTCCTGATAAAATCCCAGTACTTCACATATTGATTGTTTACTTTGAACCTGTCGGTGAAATGCTGAAGCGAATCGTTCCATAAATTTTCTTCTACATTTTTTTTCAGATCAGCGGCGCGGTGTGAGTATAAACTGGCAGTTGCTTCGTCGCCGGTCATTTCTGCAATGCGGGCGATGGCTTTCGCGTTACCATACATGTAGCTGTTAATAGTTGGCCTGAATGCATCGCCGCCTTCAAAGCCGTCTTTTCCACCGGAAGCATCAATAGAGGCCACTGTGTATTCGGTGGCATCGGGCATAGCGGGGATATAATATAAATTTTTGGAAGAATCATAGTGATCGTACCACGCGTTGAAAATGGCTTTCGCGCTGTCGAGGTAACGGATAATGAACGCTGAATCTGCATTCACCAGGAACCGTGCATACATGGCATCTGCAACACTTTCACTGTAGCTGCGGTTGTTGCCGCCGTTATACAGGTTGTTGATATAGCCGTTCATGTACCTGTCGTCCTTTAACCACCGACCCTCGTATATGTGGTGCATCGACGCGGCGTTGATGGTGCAATAAGGTTCGCGGTCCCATGGAACGTGGTTGATAAATTCCGTGATTACGAATTCATTTTTTCCCGTGTTCCGGATGTGCGCTTTGTATAGTTTCCAGCGGTAGTAGTACACTGCTTCCATTTCTCTGTCGGAGCATTCAAAAAAGGGAACGTTGTCAATGTACCATTGGTAGTCTTTTTCGAAGTATTGCTTGGCTGTTTTTGGTTTGTCTTGTTGTGGGGGGAGGATTTTTCTGTTGGTGCACGAGAGGAATAAAGTGATAGTGATTGATAAGAGAAGAACTTTTAGATTTTGATTTTTACATTTCACATTAAAAAATTCAGTTCATTTTTTGTTTCTTCTCTTTAAGCAAAATCAAAAAAACTAATCAACCTTCCGCATCTCCTTCCACCTGTTATCCAAAAAAACCGCTGCAGGATCGAAGTTAGGATTGTTTGTCATAATGAAACTCGATCCATCACTCCGGCTCCACGCATGCTCATAACCAGAAGCCAACTCAATCTTCCCCGTCGCATCGCGATAATTCTCCACCTCGCGAATAGTTTTAATAAAATTCGTATGCATGCGATCCTGCGACTTCTGCGTACTCTCCCATGTCCTCATCTGTGTATCCATATCTTTCAACCGCTGGTTGCCTGCAGCAATCGCTGCCTCACCAATCTGCCGGGTGCGTTCATCCATCATCTTCAACTTACCCAAATGCACCACCTGCTTACGCTGGCGTACCATCTTCCAGAACTGATCGACCTGGCTCTTCCAGTCGGGGTTGGTCCGATAGCTGCTCATGATCACCGAGATCAGCTTTTCAGCCTGCGCCTCGTCAGCAGCATCATATTTAAACACCACGCGCTGCGCCGCCACAGTAGTTATCGATTTATCGTAAGTGCCTGTGTAATTATTAGGGATAATACTTTCAATAATTGAAACTCCGCAAAGCGCGATACCTTTCTTATTACCCGGCCAGCTAAGCTTTGCGTTGACCGCCGTTTGATGAAACTGCACATCGGCCATACCATAATTCATCAGCTCGGCCCTTCCTTCACTATTCTTTTCCGCCATAATCCGCACCACGTCGGGATTAGGTTTTACCTCGCCCACCTTCGGATTACCCAGTTCATTCGGAACAAACACATATTTGAGATACTGTTCCGCGTCCATCGGCTCGCCATAAGAACAATACTGCGATCCGCCACCGTTCGACTGCTGAAATTGCCTCAACTGCTCATTCGACGTCCACGACCATAAAGTGTAAGGATACATTTCGAAGCTAAACTTGCCATCCGGAGACGATGCGCTGAATCGCTGATTTGTGCCATCACAGCCGCTATTCGGTCCGATCCATATCACCTCGCCATCGTTTTTCCAGCCTTTTGGCAACAGTAAGCTAAACGCTTCCGCGGGCTGCTGAAACCCTACCCTGTCGAGCACACGCACACGCTCGAAAATGGTATAATCAGTTCCTTCCTTAAACTTTGAAGTAGATTCCGTTTGCGAGAGCTTTTTCGTGTCGGTCGACTTTCCCGCAACCTTACCCTGCTGTGAATTGATCTGTTCATTGCCGCAGGCGGTAAGCGCAAGCGTAAACAGGCAGTAAATGACGTGTTTCACCGGATGTGTTCTCATACATGTTAATTTATACAAACACATCGTAAAACACGTCAAAAGTCATCGCGCCACTAAAGCTTTATTGACATTGCGCAAGCATGCTCTCGGCAATTTCCAGTCCCCACTGGGGGTGTAAAGGTTCCGGCTTTTCTGCTTTGAACAACTCAACTGCTTTTTCAAGCACGGGTTTGGCCTTTGCTTTTCCACCACCAAACTGTTCAGGAGTACCGAATATTCCGGCGCCTTCAAGATAGGCGAGCCGTGGATTTTCAGGATCCAGCTCTTTAGCCTGTTTGAGGTAGTTTCCGCCTTCCTGGCCGTATGTCATCCAGCGATTCTGCGGATCCACCAGCATTTGCTGTGTCGCCGTCATATTCCTGGCGGCAAGCAACTCGGCTTTGTCTTTGTTGTCTTTCGTAAGCGGATCGGCCTTATCGAGAAGAGATTTAATTTTTGTCGCGTTGGCGTCTTTGTCAACTTTTGTGTCTGTCCACGCCGGCGTTAACAATGCGATGCCGGCATAATAATAGGGCAGCCATTCTGTTTTTTCCGCATCGCCGATGCGTTCGAATGTGGCGGCGAGCGCCTGGTATTCTTCAGTTGTTTTTACTGTTCCGAATTTAGCCAGGTTGGCTTTCATCGCTTCAGTGTATTTCTCGCTCTGCGCAAGCGCAGGAACAGCTGCAAGTAAAACGATTGCTGTGAAAATTTTGATCATATCCCTTGTAGTTTAATTTAAAGATTATTGTTGATGGCATCCTGGGTCCTGTCTACACCCCAACTGAAGAACGCGCCTATAAAGTAAAATCTTTTTGCCGGCAGCCCCACGGGTTGTTTCACCAGGCCGCTGTATGAATAATTATAATTAAATACCGGGTCGTAACCGAGCACATTCGTAACGCTTGCCACTAACACCCAAAATGTTTTAGCATTTGGCTTACCAATACTCGGCACATAGTTCATGCTGAAGCCGAGGTTATGATATGGTTTCGTTTTGCCCTGGTCGGTTACGCCGAACTTACCCGCGCCTTCGTCAAATACAATCCTGTAATAAGGTCTTCCTGTCGCAAAACTGTAGGTAAAGTTGAAGCCGGTTTTTATATCCATGAAAAATCTCTTCGTAACAATGGAAAGCGTGTGTGGCGTGGCAAAGTTTGGCTGCATACGTTCCGGGTAATTGAGATAATCGCGTTTGGTATCCAGGTACGAATAGCTGACCCAGTAATCAAAGTTTTTGATCGTCTTCCTGTCGCGCCAGAAGAATTCTATCCCTCTCGCATAGCCATGCCCGTTATTATTGAAGGATGCGTTGATCGCTTCGTTTTTAACGAGATCATCATAACCTTTGTAGTACGCCTCTGCACGGAATATCCTGTCGTTGGCCGACTTCTGGTAAGTAAGAATATAGTGTGATGCTTTTGTGTAGCCGAGGTTTGTGGTCCAGATTAACTGGTTGGTTTCGGGCTTCTGGTAAAATAAACCATACGCTGCCGAAATCTGCGCACCCGGGCCCGTTTTATAAGCAAACGAAATCCTTGGAGCAATGTTGGCTTTCTGAAGAATGGAAGAATATTCATAACGTCCACCAATTTTCGCCGCGAGGTCGTTTGTTACATATATGTCGGTTTCGGCAAAAATGGAACTGAAATTCTCTTTTAGGTTCACTTTGTAATCATTAAAAACATTCCTGTTGTAAAAGTGCATATATTCTCCGCCGAACCTGATCGCGCTGATGCCGAACAGTCGCTTCTCCATAACAACTTTCATCTGCGAAAGGTCGGCGCGGTTATCTATCACAAAATTCTTTATCGTTCCCCATGCGCTGTCAATATTCTGCTTTACGTTCTGCTGGTCCTGCAACTCCTGCGTAATGTCGTCGTGGTTAGTGCTGTAACTTAAACCGAGGTTCATTCGCCATCCGTTACCGAAGTTTTCGCGCCAGCTGAGGTTGTTGTACCAGCTGAGATTTTTTAAACCGAACGCGTCTTTCATATCGGCACTGTCAATATCCGGCCTTCTCAAACCTACGTTCGTTCTGTCGAACGTGGTGTAGTATTTAATCATCCCTCCCCTTTTTGTTTTTATACGAAAATTGGCGTCCGCATTCTGAACGATCGGCATCCGGAAGTAATCGGGTGTTTGTTTTACCAGGTTGAAGTAAGCGAAAAGATTTACGTAATTATAATTTACACCCCACGATGATTTTTTGTTATCGGCCAGTTGTTGAAATCCCGCACCCAGTATAATCGGCGACACTGAAAGGTTTGCAGCCGACCTTTCCGGCAGATCAATTGACTCGAGTATAAGAGCGGATGAAAGTGCTTGTCCATATAGCGCGGAATAGCCACCAGTCGTAAATACTGTGCCTTTAAAAAGAAACGGAGAAAATCTTCCGCGCGTGGCGATGTCAGGTATACTTGTACCATATGGGTTGTTCACTAGTGTTCCGTCGATGAATTGTTTCGTTTCGTATCCAGCGCCTCCTCTTACAAATAATCCTTCCTGCTCACCCACCTGTTGC
The DNA here is from genome assembly GCA_016786745.1 of Chitinophagaceae bacterium. GTDB lineage: Bacteria > Bacteroidota > Bacteroidia > Chitinophagales > Chitinophagaceae > Flavitalea. Next base: position 30,607 of record JAEUVS010000101.1, read on the forward strand.
GCACCCGGCAATGTTCTGAGTGCATTTGTAATATCTGCGTTTCCACCACCCACTGTCGCAACATCAATTGAATTAAGAACAGTTGCGGCGCGTTTTACATCGCCGGCAGCAAACGATCCTGCTACAACCGTTACGGCTTTGAGCTCGCTCAACTCTTCTTTCATCACAAAATCCTTTACAATTGGTGTTGTGCCAATGACAATTTTTTCTTCAATTGTTTTGTAACCGATGTTTGTGGCGGTGAGAATATGTTCTCCTTTTTCGGTGGTGGTGAATTTATAATTGCCCAGGGAGTCGACTATAGTACCATCATAACTGTCTTTGATGGAAATACTTACACCCGGTATCGTTCGGCCCCTGTTATCTTTTAGCTTTCCACTGATGGTTACCTGCGAGTGCAGCATTAAAACAAAAACATGCGAAACAGCAAGCAGGCAAATCTTTTTCATAATGCATTTGGTTGTACATTATAAATATAGAAAGATCCGTAGTTAGCGGGCTACCGGTTTTCGGCGAACTTTACCGATTTGTCGGTAAACCTCGGATATTCTCCGGTTAATTTTCTCCCATGTAAAGTTTTCAAGAACAGTCCGTCGTCCCTCTTCACCAAGTTGCGAGCGCAAACCCGCGTCAACAATCACTTTTTCAAGCAATTCTGATAGTTGGTCGTTGTTCCGTTCATCTGCGAGCAATCCGTTGACTCCATGTTTAATTACATACGGAATACCCGCATGCCGCGTTGATACAACGGGTATGCGCATACTCATTGCTTCGAGAACTGAAACCGGAAGACCCTCCATATCACCACTTTCGCTCGTTCTGCTGTTAAGTACAAATATGTCTGCCTCCGTCATAATTTTTTTTACATCACCATGTGGTTTGCTGCCGTAAAACGTAATACTGTCGGGCTCTCCCTGCTGCGCTGTATGCCTGCATAGTTCCAGTTCGGGCCCGTCGCCGATAATATGTAAATGAAGGTGAGGATGTTTTTTATGCAGCACAATAAATACACGGATTAAATCAGGCACGCCTTTCTTTGGAACGAGCCGTCCTGAATGCAATATGTTAATTACCTGTGGCGCTACTGGTCGTGCGGCTCTTTGAAATTCGTTTGCGTTTACACCACATGAAATGAGATACGTTTTCCCTGCAAACGCTTTGAGTTGCAGTGTATCATTCATGTGCGGACTTACAATAATTATTCCGCTGGCATATGCGATCACTTCCTTAATGCCGTTCCTGTATTTTTTGTTACTAAGATACTCGGGAGAAGCGTCGAGACCGTGAAAAGTAATTACGAGAGGAATATTCAATGCTTTTGCGACCGGGTAAATTATCAAAGCATTGAAACCAAAATGCGCATGTATCAAATCAATATCAGATTGCCTCAGCATTTCTTTCAACTTATTCGCGCTAAAAAAACCTAATCCGGGTTTAACACCAAACACGCGTTTTGAAATCGCTGAAACTATTCTGTCAATAATATTCGCCGATCTCTTTATCCTTATCTTTTTATTCGAAAGAGGAAATACATCTTCGTTAGCGAAATCGAAACCGAGCAATTCAATTTCCACATCCGATGGCATTCCTTTCACCTGTTGGTAAATGAATGTCTCGCTGATATAGAAAAAAGCACGATTGAAGATAAGCGCTTTCATGGATTGGAGTTGTTTTGAAACAGTTTAACATTGTTGTTCAAAAGCAAAAAAATCTTCGAAATTTCAGTTCTCGCATTAAAAAGCATAACGGTGAAAAAGGCAACAAGCAAAACTATCTTCACTAAATCGTTGTGATAATAACACGCCAGCCAGATGCCGAGCGAAAATAAAATATTTGGTCCCCAGAACGACAACATCTTTGATGCAGGAAATTTAAGCACGTTGATATACACGTAAAATAAATGAAATGGCAGCACAAGCACGATAAAAGCGAGTGAATAAAACTGGGCGATCGCAACTAATGAAATGGTTGCGCCAAATACAATGCTCGATACGATTATCACCGCGCTTATCCATCCGCTTATTCTTAACACCTCCTCTCTTTTTACCAACACCAGGATATTTCCGAGGGTCGACAACAACGACTGGCTCAAAAGCAACAATCCAAAATAAGGAAGCAGGTTGGCGACTCCCATCCATGCATCGCCCCACAACAGGTACACGAGCCTGTTACTGAATAACAAAAGAACAAATGAAACAGGGAAAGACGCGAAGCCAATCAACCGGAGTATAAATAAATATTCAGCCCTCACGGTATCAGGATTTTCTTTGATCCTGTTAAGGCTCGGAAATAAAACAGTTCCAATTAAACCGGTGATCAATGCCAACGGAAACGTTAGCAGGTTATAGGCCCTGTTGTAAATACCAAGATCACTCGTACCATACAATCTTCCCACAAGCAAATTGTCAGAGTTCCTTGACCAGTAATTAACTATATTAAATCCCATCAGGTTGCCAATCGTTTTTTTCGTGTGCTGGAAAGATACTTTCACATGCGGCCACGAATAAAAATGAAAACCAAATTTAAGATGCCTTTCCTGGAGAAAAAGCATTACAAAACTTGATAACGTTTGCGGAATTACGAGCGACCAGTACCCTGCCCCGAAGAACGCCAGTAGTATTGTGCCAAATACCGTGAATACGGTTGTTTTCAATGTTATTAAACCTGACGTTCCAAACTTCATGTCCTTTACGATCAGCGCTCCTCTTACCAGTGTCATACTTTTGAATATGAAGGTGGTGGACATGACGATCATTGGGAAAACCAGTTCCATATTTCTAAAGAACAGCGCAATCGGAAACGCAAGCGCGCACGTTATTAAACACAACATCGTTCCCACCAGGAGGGCGAGTGTATCAACAGATTTATAATAGGTATATAGAAAGTTGCTCCTGATTACCGCGAGCGAAATGCCACTGTCTGAAAAGATGGAAAGGAAGCCGGTAAAGATTGTAATGATCCCGACGAAACCATAACTTTCGGGAGTGAGTAACCTTGAAATAATAATACTGGAAAGAAACGCAATTGCCTGTGATAAATAGTTGTATCCACCACTTACCAGTATATTTTTAATTAAAGTTTTCTTGAAACTCATGTCAGGTGAAGTACCTCTTTTTACCCTTGAAGGTTCTTCGGATATATTCCATCACCTGGCTGAAGCTAACATTCGCTTTTACGGGATGATACAGTTTATTTTTGTTGTTACCTATAAAAAGAAAAACCGGCAGCCACCGCATTGTTTTTAAAGTACAGAAAGAAAGATTTGGAGTGATGTTGTTTGCTTCGGTGCTGAAATCTGCTATTGAATATCCGCCTCGCTTCAGCATTGTAGGCAGCAACACCTCATGATGCCCGCGAAAACCATTTTTCAGGTTGGCATCAACGTACGCGAGCGCGCGGTTCGAAATCCTGTATATCGGGTTGAATGAGCTGATAAGGTTGTCGGAGTCGAAATCTTCGCCTGGTACGCGGTACGAATCCCACCAGAACCAATCCGGTATGTCTGAGTAGCGCCGGATATGACTGGTAATAAAATCGTAATCGACCGTTGAAACAGCATCGATCAAATCGGCCCATTTGCCGTTGAACTCAACATCATCTTCAATACACCAGTAGTATTGATATTGCTTGTTGGTTAGAAAAAATTGCAGGACAGGGAAATGGTTACTCCCCGGGACCAGCCTGGTGCGAATGGGTTTATACTGTAAATCTTTAAGAACGCTATCAGTAAACGTAGCCACCTTTACGCCAGCGGGCATTGAAACCTGGATGTTCCTGTTGTTGTGAAATAGTAAAAACACGTCGCCGATACCGGCCGCGGCTGTCTTAATCTTATTGTACAGTTTGAAAACGTGTTTCGAAGGTTTCTGGGTTACTATAAGAAAAGCCTGCTTATTGAAAGTTTCCGTCATAAGAGTCGTGAAATTCCAGCAAATGTTGTACCCAAAGGAAAGGTTGGAGCCTCCGGCTGGTAATTACTTCATGTATTGCAACTGTGCCTGGGGAATTTCCGTTTGCCGCTGTATTTGCTGGAGCACTTTGAGCAGTCGCGACTTGCGTACCGACACCGCTTCCGATTCGAACTTTCTTGCAAAAAGATACGGGCTGTCGATCAATGATACAAATGTGCTTTCGTCTATATAGTTAGGTGAGAAAGATTTCTTACCCGGCCAATGCGCGTATATCAGGTTTCTTTCATGTGGTAGTTGAAAGTTGGTAAAATGATTCTGGACAAACGATTCGTCGGGCACGGCCATTAACCGGTACTGCGAAAGATTACAATTATCCACCAGGTGCTGAACGTGCCGCAATGAGAGGATCGTCCACTGGCTGCCCGTTCTTTCAAAGCCTTTGATACTCCTCCAGATGTTGAATCTTCTCTGGAACCAACGGATCATCCGGTAGGAGTTCAGGAATTTCCTTATTCCTTTTGCTCTCTTTTTTAAATCTTCATTGAACCAGAAAAGCCTGCGGCGCTCCAGGCGGACATAATCCGCTACTTTATTTTCTAAAAATGAAACGCCGGCGCGGTTGCTTAAAAATTCAGAAATTATACGGTTTGATTTTACCGGGAGTGAATCACCACTAAGCAGGATGACGTGGGTATAAGGAATGTGGGTTGCGAGGATCTGTTTATACAAAAACATTGTGGCTTCAACCATGTCGTAGCCACCCCAATGCACGTTAAATTTTTTCCATACGTTGGGACCTGTGACATGCTCGGGCTTGATGTCGGATTTCTTGTCAATATGTACGTACACGTCAAAGGTTGACTGAAGAATTTGTATCAGTGCATTAACCTGGGACAGATCTCTGTGGACGAGCAGGGCCACGGCTTGCTTTCGCATAGGAAACAAAATTTTTTGCGGATGTTCAAGGAAGGGATTATTAAATAATTGTAAACAATCGTGCCAAATATAAAATCCTGAAGATCTTTTAACTAGGTTCTTAGAATGAGGAGAAATCTGCCCCTTTTAATATATTTGGCGTACTGCTTGTTTCAAGTTTAACCAAAACTCTTTTCTCATGAAAAGGAACTTATTTATTCTTTTTTTCACATGTGCTGTGTCATTTGCTTTTTTTCAGTGCGGCCAGGATACCAGCAAACCGGCTGTTAATGCAGATTCTACACAAACAGCCGCCAGGTATGGTGGATATGAGAGCCAGGCTAAATGGGGAGAGCACCTCGTGAGTTATTCCGGATGTACTGATTGCCATACTCCCAAGAAAATGACGGATCACGGACCTGTGGATGACAGTTCAATGTTTTTGGCTGGTCATCCGGCGAAAATGCCTTTGCCCGATGTGGACAGAAAGGAAATTGAAAAGAAGGGATTGGGAGTAACGCGTGGGCTTACAGAATGGATTGGCCCGTGGGGTGTTTCTTTTGCGGCGAATCTTACTCCTGATTCAACGGGGATAGGCCGTTGGACAGAAGATCAGTTTCTTTTTGCGATAAAGAATGGGAAGTACAAAGGCTTACCGGATTCAAGACCTCTTTTGCCGCCGATGCCATGGCAGGGTATAAAACAAATGACCGATGAAGAGCTGAAAGCCGTGTTCGCTTATTTAAAAACGGTCAGGCCGGTGAATAATGTTGTGCCAGCGGCTATGCCACCGCTTTCTGCTCCCCCCGGTAGATAGAGGTATCTCAACTATTTTATCGCGCGCTCTCTGTAAACTGAAGCCGCCGAGTGAGTACCGGATGGTTTTAGAAGCTCTTATTTCCCTGGTGTCCGGTATACTGACCCGCCGGTATGCAAACCGTTGTTTGTGTACATCTCAGCATAACGGAAGTTGTTTTCATCGAGGAAAACGTTCTCAAGTTTAATATCCAGGGAGCCGTTTGGGAAACCATTAATTGTATAGCTTATCTCCGTCTTCCCTGCATTATCAAATTGCCATTCGATAGTATAAGAATTGCCCGCGCTGGTAGTATACGTTCCCGACCCATCAGTATTAAATTTAAGTAAGTCGCTGCCGTAGTTATACGTATTGTTAGAACCGCCCCTGTCGTAGTAGGCCTTTTGCCCACCCTGAACCTGGTAAAGGTGATCAATCTGCCACGCAACACTGGTAAGTAACTCCATACGATCTTTTACCTGTGGCTGTTGAGGTTCGTCGTCATCCTTATTACACGCAATAAATAAAAAAGAAATTGCCAGGAACGAGAGAAGTATTTGCTTCATAGTTTAGGTGTGAGGTTCACCGCATTTTACAAAAAAAACAGCGAACCTCGCATTAAATTAAACCCCCGCTACCCTCGCCTTATACTCCGCGAGAGCGGCATCGAGGCGTTGTTTGGCGGTAGTGTCGCCGGGAACATTATGAGAAGGGTGTATATATAATTTAACACCCCGGTCGGCGAGAATTTCCGCAACTGTACATACCGTCATCCAAACACATGTAATAAAGGCCATCGTAGAAACCGGCCCTACCTTATCCTGGTGGTTCTTCAGATCCACTGAGGCATCACCAATAGGCGCGCATGTATCCACCACTATATCACCAATATCAAAAATCGTTTTACCACTGGAGTGACGCGTCTGCTTGCCTTTAGCCTCTGCAGCAGAGCCAAACACTACCACCTTCATACCCTTCTTCTTCGCTTCGAGCGCCACATCGATATTTACATTATTAATACCCGAATGCGAAAATAACCACATCGTATCGCGCTTATCAAAAGTGTATCCTTTCATAATTTCCACCCCATATCCCTCAACACGCTCAAGAAACACAAACTGGTGGACACCCATCTCGCCCGTAATCCTTGTAAAAAAAGTAAGCGGCAACTCAATAATCGGGTGAAAACCCACAAACCCGCCAATACGCGGATACATCTCCTCAACAGGAATCGTTGCGTGGCCGCAGCCAAACGTATGCACCCACCTGCCGGCTTCAATTGAATCGGCCATTGTAGTAGCAGCGAGTTTAATATTTTCCATTTGAGTTGCCTCGATACGGTCCATCACCGACCTTGCATTTGTGAGCCATTGTTTTGCGAGCATAATATTTAGTTTTGAGCGATTTAGTTTTGAGCGGAAATTTTTGTTCTTCCAATTAATAAACAAAGTATAAACATGCCGGCAAGTTCAGCAAAAGCAAGCGACATGATGCTGTTAATGCCGGATTTTTCAGCAATAACGCCTGCAAGATAGTTCACAAGAATATTTCCAACGAGGGCAACCACCAACACAATGCTGAACGCAGTACCCGGCAACTGTGTAAACCGCGTTCCAATAAATCCCAGCATAATCGGAAAACCCGCCGATAAACCAACCCCGAGCAATATCAAACCATACATAGCAGCATCCGCCGAATTGCTGAATTTTAAGAAGATTAGCCCTGCGAGAATGGAAAGCAAAGAAACATACATGATCTTAATTCCATCGAGATTACGGAAAACACTTCCTAATAATATCCGCATAACGGTAAGCCCGGCGACATATAATGTAAGATAAAGTATTGCTTCAGCCTTTTCCAGCTTCAGTGTATCAACAAGGTACAGGGGCGTCCAGTTATTAATAATCGCCTCGAAGCTGCTTTGAAAAAACAGGAAGAAAGCGACCAGCAACAAAACTTTATCACCTATGATAGAAACAGCCTGCTTCAGCGGAAAACCCTGTTTTTGCTTGGGTTCAGGAAAACGGATGAGAAGAAAGAAAATAGAAATAACAAACGTGCATGCGCCGATAAGCCCGAGTATCGAATCAAAGGTGAAATAATTTTTAAGCAGCCCTATCAGCAGCGGCATTCCCAATGAACCGACGCCAAAAAATATTCCCAGGATACTCAGGTTAGCGCCCTTATTTTTTTCGCTGATATCCGACACCACCGCATTCGTCGCACCATTTATGGCGCCGCCGCCGAGACCGAATATAAATATGCTCGCCTTAAGCGCCGAAATTGAATCCGCAAATGCGATCCCTTCAATACCTATGGAAAAAAGGAGACTCGAAACAGTCAACACCAGCTTATATCCATATTTGTCGCATGCGGGACCAAACAACAGCGACCCCGCAAGTATACCCGCGGGCATAATGGAGAAAAGCGTTCCGGAGTCTGCCTCACTAAGCGAAAATTTTTCTTTCAAAAACGGCTGTACCGATCCAAGAGTAATGAGTGCCATCCCAAAAATCAAAATGCCAAGACAAGCTGCAATAAAAACCTGCGTACGGTTGAAGGTTAAAGTATTCATTTATTCAGGAGTTGTAATGCAAGATAACCTGCGCCATAAATGCCCGCCGATCCGCCTAAAAGCGATGGTTCGACAGAGACTTGCCTCACGCTGATAGGTTGCGCCCATTTCATAGCCTCTTCATGAATTGCAGGAATAAACCTCGTTGCCGGTCCGAACACTCCACCGCCCAGGAGTATCTTTTCAGGATTAAAAATGCTGATGAGGTTCGCGATGGCCATCCCCCAGTGGGTTATCGCGTTGCCGATCACCTTAACGGAAATTTCATCGTTAATGTCGTATCCAACAAAGATGTCGTGAGCAGTAATTTCATTCGGATCTTTTTTAGAAAGAAATCCATCATACTGAGAATCTTCAAGAAATTTCCTCGCCATTTTCGCAAGCCCCGCACCCGACGCATTCAGCTCGAAACATCCACAGGGAATATATTCATCACTGTAGGGATGATGAAGGGCCATCCAGCCGATAGCGCCCGCGATATCGCTCGCACCATGTATTAAATGCCCATCGCAAACAATGCCTGCGCCAATGCCTGTGCCCACGGCGATAAATATTGCATTCTCCGCCCCTTTTGCATTGCCCTGCCACATTTCACCAAGAATATAACACGACCTGTCGCTATCTACCGACACTGGAATATTTCCTGCAATAGCCTGCACTTCTGATAAGAGCGGATATTGTTCCCATCCAGGTATATTCGGCGCCCACACCGTTCCATTTTTTCGGTTGCTGATACCCGGTACAGAAATGCCGATTGCTTCGACAGGCGCATGTTCCGAATTCATCAGTGATTGAATAGTAGAAGTGATAATTTTTCCAACCGCGTGGCCGGTATTCCCCGCAACAGGCAACTCCTGTTTGAATCGCAGTTCACCTTCGTGCGAAAAAATTCCCGCAGCCAGTTTGGTACCTCCAAGGTCAATTGCCAGTAGAGACATAAGATTTTTGAATTTACCGATTTCTTTATTCCGGCAAAAAGAAAAAGCCCCTGTGCATAAGCACAAGGGCGAAAGTGAACCTGAGAAAAAAGCGTTTAGTTGTTCGTGATTGTTATTGCAACATCATCGGTGTCTGTTTTTCCACTGTTGTCGGTTACCGTAACCCTGAATATATGCGTACCGGGTTTAAGGCCCTCTACTTTAGGTTCGGCGATCATCGAGTTTGGATAGAACCAGCTGCCGGATGGACCGCTCACTTTTGTCCATTTGAATTTGGTAATCCATCCACCCGGATCTTTCGACAACGTAGCGTTCAACCTTGGCATGTAGTTCCATGATTTCGGAATGCTGCGGTCGGTACCTGCATTCGCTATCGGGGCGCCGGTAGTGGAACCTGCAGAAGCATTATCAGATGTGGTCATAGTCACCTTTACATCATCGTAAGCTGTATTGCCTTTGTTGTCGGTAACTGTAAGTCTGAATACATAAGTTCCTGCTACGAGACCGTTAGCTTTTGTCTGACCCGCATTCGGTGCAGAAAACCAGTATGAAGAAGGTCCGCTGATTTTTGTCCATTTGAATTTAGCGATCCATCCATCTGCGTCATCAGACTTGGTTCCGTTAAGGAAAGGCATATACTTCCACGAAAGAGGAATCACCTGGTCAGCTCCGGCCCTGGCAACCGGCTTACCACCTGTTGAAGTGGGTGGCGCAGGAGCCGGCGCAGCTGCTGTACCTCTCTTATAGCGAAGCAGCCACTCGTAGATATTATAACCATCGGTACGTGAAGTTGGGTTGAATGCCCTTGCCCATGTTGCATTGTGCGACTCGGAAGAGTAAACAGTCAACTTTGTTTGGGGAGCCATCGTTGTGTTTCTTGCATCAATCCAGGCGATCCAGTCCCTGGCCCACTGAATGGGAACAACTGCATCAGCGCTTGAGCTGATCGTCCAGATCGGAAGATTCTTCGATGCAACCTGGCCTGCCAGTGTTGTTGTGGGTTTTGTTCCGCCACAAACAGGTGCGATAGCAGCAGCGTTTTGTCCGTATACAGCAGAGAAATCCCATGTGGAACCTCCACCCATACTTAAGCCGGTAACATAAACACGCGACTCATCTACACGATATTTGCTCTTTGCATAGCTGATCACAGAATTTACCTGCGCAGCAGTAGGACGCTGCCTGAATTGCGGAGAGATAACGATGAATGAGTAGTAAACACCATTCACCAAAAATTTAGCAGGAAATGTTTTGTTGTTAAGATGCTTCGGAAGACCGCAGCAATTTACTCTTGAAAGGCCTGTTCCCAATTCACCGATACCGTGAATGAAAACAATCAACGGATATTTTTTTGTAGTCAGGCTGTAACGAGCGGGAAGAGATTCCCAAAATCCTGACACATCAGAGTTGATCGCAATGTTTCTCGCCGTGTGAATAGGAGGAGCCGTTTCGAGAACATCGTTCGCCGTCGCGTCATCACTGGAAACAGTACCGTTAATTGAATTTTCGTCGGAAATAAAATCTTTTTTACAGGAGCCTAAACCAAATACAACCGCAGACAATAATACAGCAGCTAGGTTTTTCACGTTCATAGGTCACACATTTTCGGGTAAATCAAATTAATTAACGCTGCCGAGCCGACGAAAATGGTGCCAGAAATTTTGTTGAATTATTTCATCAATATGGGGAGTATAATTATTTCTTTTATAAAAACTATTTCTCAGATAGTTTACACATGAACTATAAACTTTATATCGAAGAAAAATATTTTTGAGAGCGATTTTTGTAAGAAGGGGCCAATCGTAAAAAAAGTTCGGGCGAAAAAAATCAAATTAATTATTTGATTTTATAAACAAGTGCAACTCCAGTGCTCTCACCTGTAAACGGATAGATATGAACTTTTTTCTCTAATAATTTTTTTCGCTTATGCGTTTGCGGAACCAGGATCCCCGATAAAGTACCAACAGCAATGCCCAGCGCAATGTCGGTTGGAAAATGTTTTCCCGCACGATGGCGCAAATATGCAGTACCGCCTGTTGCTGCAACTGCTGCCCCGTAAAACACCCATTTCAAGTTTGACCCGGGATGATAGTCGGAAAACACTTTCGCAGTAAAAAAAGTGGACGTGGCCACTAACGCAACATGTCCCGCGAAAAAAGAATTTCTCTGGTTGCCGGAGCGCTTTTGCTCCAGCGAAAGTTTGTCGCTGAATGTTGAAGGACGATACCGGTTGAAATATGTTGCGGAAGTGTATAACGCTCCCGTAATAGATAATGCTTCCGTATAAAGCACTGCTATCTTCAATGCATCTTTCCGGATCTCTTTATCTATCAATAATAACAACGGAAACGGCATTGCGCCGTAAAATATCTTATCACTCGCGCGTTCCGCATCAGGATAATAAACATATGATGCCCATCTGTCAAGGCCATTGATGTCATCCCTCTTCAAAGCAAGAATATCTTCCGCAGATGTGCTGTCTTTTTTATAAATCTTCGATAACGCATAATACGACCATCCACCTGCTACAGCGATTATAGGTACATCAACAGAAGGTTCCAGGTAATATATTTCAGCATCTTCGTTTAGTGTGCTGTCCTGCGCATAAACAGAAGCGAATGAACCGCAACAAATCGTCACTACACCTGTTATATAAGATAGTACCTTCACCAGGGTGATACCGGTTACAATGTTTATGCCACCTCATGGCAACATAATCATTCTATTTCAATACTTTTTCAACCTCATGACGGTACATGCGGCTTACAGGAAGTTCCTCGTTTCCTATCGCTATTAATTCGGGAGTGTATGATTGCACTTTGTCGAGCGCAACGATGAACGAACGGTGAATGCGTATGAATAAAGATTTGGGAAGACGTTCTTCTACAGATGAAATAGATTGCTTCGTAATGATTGTTTTCGAAGTGGTAACCACTTTAATATAATCTTTAAGACTTTCGATGAATACTATTTCCTTCACTGGCACCTTATGCATTTTCCTATCAGACCTGAAGTATAAATAGGAATCGAATGTGTCGGCCTGGGCTTGCACAGGTTTTATATCCATGACCTTATTCACCGCCTTAAGAAATCTTTCAAAAGAAATAGGTTTAAGGAGATAGTCTACCGCATTCAGCTCAAATCCTTCTACTGCGAACTTTCTGAATGCTGTTGTGAAAATAACTTTCGGTGGATTGGTCAGCGTACGCATCAGGTCGGTGCCGAGAAGCTGCGGCATTTGAATATCGAGAAACATCAGGTCAACGTTTCTGCGTCTGAGCACATCAAGCGCCTGCACCGCGTTGATGCATGTGCCCGCGAGTTCGAGCGATGGAACCGACTGGATGTACTTTACGAGTATGTCGAGCGCAGGTGGCTCATCATCTACAGCCAGGCAAATCACTTTACTGCTACCGGTCGACATCATGCTAATTTTAATTTACTGATAGCTCCTTGTGCAACTGTTTCACCGGGCGCAGTTTGTCGCGCATGAAGGGGTACCTGCAGAAAAACTTCATACACGTCGGGCGCGCTGCTTACGCTGAAGCTATGTTGCGAAGGATATAACAAATCAATTCTTTTCTGCACATTCTTCAAACCTATGCCGTTGCGTCCATCCTGCTGACTGGCGTTCGATGGTTTACTGTTCAGCAAACGAAACTCCAGGCTATCATCAAGTATGTTGATGTTTAAATTGATCCAGGGTTTATCGAGCATCTGGCTGGTGCCATGCTTGAAACTGTTTTCAACAAGTGGTATCAGCAACAGTGGCGCGATCATTTTCTGCCCGGGAAACCCACTTACAAATATCGACACTTCTAGTCGTGAACCATACCTTACAGATTCCAGTCCTATATAATCTTTCAGCATTTTCAACTCCTTTTCAAGAGGCACCAGCGGCGCCTGGCATTCGGTGAGCATATAGCGCAACGTATCGGACAGCTTCAGTACAAGCGAGGCGGCCAACGGCGAACGTTGAAGTGAAAATGAGTAAATATTATTCAGCGTGTTGAATAGAAAATGCGGATGCACCTGCGCTTTTAACAATTGCAACTCAGCGGTGGCATTTTCGCGAAGCAAGCTAAGTTTCTCTTCTGTTTTAAGATAGTAGTTCTTCAACATTTTGCATACAAGGAAAATGGTGCAACGCATCAGTGGACCGTCTTTAAAAAAGTCGGTGATTACAAACCAGAAGTTGACATACAACCGCTCAGGGTCTTTATAAAGCAAGTGGACCTGCGAATACCAAATGCCTGCCCTCGCAATGAACGCAGCAAGTGCAAGAGCGATGGTGCTGTTAATGATCGCTGGTAACCGCCTGCTGCGATAATAGCGGGGAAGAAAGCTGTAAACAAAAATATAGGTGAATATGATGTCGACACTTAACTTGGGCAATCTTTCCAATTGTCCTTTAAAGAACGCCGCCGTTCCGCCCCAATAGTGTTTTGTGTAGAGAGCGATGACACCCATCAATACAAACGGCAGGCAGGTGCAGATCCAGAAAGCAATATGCCTGTAGTACTTCCCGGGCGCCTTATCGGTAAATAAAAATTCACGCAGGTTCATGGTGTATCGCAATAGTTATTTCTTCATCTTTTTGTTTAATGACCAGTTCAGTATTTTGATTCCTGCCGTGAGCGCCGGCATCATCCTGTAGTACTGAAAGGACAGACATCGGTGAGATGAAAACATCTTCCGGATCAATATTGTCATCCACATTTAAATCGATACCTCCCGATCCTTTGAGTTTCTCGAGAGTAATATATTCCGATACCGCATTCAACTCCGACCGAAGGGTTACTTTTTCCGTCTTGCTTTCATACAGCGAATAGCTGAGTATATTCGACAGTAACAATATCATCGACGACGACATACTGTCGTTTCGGTTCAATTTCTCATGTATGCTTTCCAGGCTTGAATAAAGAAAGCCGGGGTGCAGGCTGGTTTTACGGAGGTTTAATTCATTGCGGGTTTTTTGCCGGGTGATTTCTTCTATTTCTTTTTGCTGCGAATACCACTTTTTGGTAATTCGTATACCCATCGCGATGAGGCTGACAATCATCGCCCATATTGCATTGAGGTATCCGAGTACTACTTCAGGATGCGGATAGTTAACCTGAAGTCCAGTAATTCGGTAATACGTTCCGGCGCCGAAATAGTTTAAACAGATGGCCACAGCGAACAGCAATACTAGCAGGAAAACCGCTGGCAGGTACTTCCTCCTTTCAATAAAAAAAGGAAGAATAACATACATCGAAACATAGGCACACAACATGGAAATCGGCACAAAACAGTAGAGGCTGGTGAGCGCATTTTTGTAGGTGTCGGCGCTTACAAATTCTTCAAGGCTCCAGGGAGAAATACTCTGAATATAAAAGTAAAGACAGTAAACAAGCCAGAATGCTATATGCCTGGATGCTTTCATCTGTACTAAGATAAAAATTATGCGAGAGCGCCTGGCGGTTTTGAAATCGAATGGCAACATTTAACATGTTTTCGTAGACGAATGGCATTCGTCGCCGTTTTTTGTTATTGGGAGCGCCTGCAAGTGTAACTATCGTTTATCGCAGCAATTCAGTCGAATAGTATATATAAGACACCGGCATCAAACTACATTTGGATCATTACCTCAAAAAATATTTTATGATACAAAGAACCTTGATGTTGACGCTTGTATTTTTTTCTATTGCAGCCGGTGCTCCCGCTCAAACCCAAAAACTATCCTATGTAACAGGCGCACTGAAAGATGCAGTGATCCCCAATCAGAAAGTGGCTGTGAGTTTTCAGCGCTCCTATCCTGACGTTCAAAACGAGAAATGGACCGTTGACAAGGGTTACTACTTCGTGACATTTACAGACGGCGATATTAAAAACCAGGTGGTTTACAGGCAGAACGGACAGCTCGATTATTCAATGAAAACTTACGGTGAAAAGAAATTGCCGAAATCGATTCGATCCATCGTGAAAGGCGTGTACTACGATTACAAAATCATCCATGCGCAGGAACTGGAACTAAATAAATCAACAATCTACCTGGTAAAGTTAAGCGACGCATCAATGTCGAAAGCAGTTCGCATCGCTGATGGACAAATGGAGGAGATAGAAAGTTATTCCACCGTGATTTCTCCCTGCAGATAGGTTACGCCCTGGCCGCTTATCTTAACCCGGTCACCGAGGTGAGCGCAGGTCAGGAAACCTTTACGGGCAGAAAGTTGAATTGCTGTTAATTCGCTTTTGCCCGTTTTTTGCGCCCAGTAGGGAGTGAGCGTTGTGTGAGCCGATCCGGTCACCGGGTCTTCGTTCACGCCGGATTGCGGCGCGAAAAACCTCGAAACGAAATCGGATTCTGTGCCCGGGGAAGTGATAATGATTCCTCTCACTTTTAATTTCATCATCGCGTTGAGGTCGGGGATGATTTTTTTGATTTCTTCTTCGGTATTGAATACCAGCATCAAATCGGTTTTTCCCTTGTATGCCTCTAAAGGTTGACTGTCGAAGCATGCGATTATCTGGGCCGATAGTTCTACCCGTTCGTATTTGTCGGCTGGGAAGTCGAGCGTGTACATTTCTCCGTTGCGGGTTACTTTGAGAATGCCGCTGCGCGGCGAGAAGAAGATTACTTCCTTTTTATTATAATTTTCAAAATCGTATAACACTTTAGCGGAAGCGAGTGTGGCGTGACCGCATAGATCTACTTCGACAGCGGGCGTGAACCAGCGTATTTCGTATTGGTCATTTTGTTTTACGTAGAAGGCAGTTTCGGCGAGATTATTTTCTGCGGCGATGGCTTGCAGTTTTTCGTCGGGCAGCCATTTTTCAAGAGGGCATACGGCGGCAGGGTTGCCGGAAAAGAGTTTGTTTGTGAATGCGTCGAGTTGATATATTTTGAGTTTCATCAGGCAATTATAGTTCTACGCATCGAAGTTTTTTTCTTTGTTTTTTTCGCCTGCGGCGGGCGTGCCTCCGGCGGTTTCATAATTCGCCTGCGGCTACAACCACCCCGCCCTCCTGAAAAAATAAAAAATAACAAAACATAAAACCAATGTCCCCGCCACCACTGCCGGGTACCCATATTCCCAATTCAACTCCGGCATAAACTTAAAATTCATCCCATAAAAACCCGCTACCATCGTGGGCACCGCGATAATAGCCGCCCATCCTGCAAACTTCTTCGACACTTCGCTCTGCATAATAGAGAGCAATGAAAAATTCGCCTCGAGAGCCGTGTTCAGCAACTCGCGCGTATGATCCACCATTTCATTGATACGAAGTGAATGGTCGTAGATATCACGGAAGTACGGTTGCGTTTCTTCCGGGATAAGTTTGATGTCGTACCGGATCAGCCTGTTGCAAATATCAATCAGCGGCGACACCGCTCTTTTTACCTCGAGCAACTGCCGTTTCAATTTGTAAATATCTTCTGTCGTTTCCCGCGTGGGTCTAACATTAAATACTTTGTCTTCTATTTCGAGAAGATCTTCTTCAAGCGCTTCGAGTACAGGAAAATACTGGTCGACAATCGCATCCATCACCGCGTAAAGCGCAAAACCCTGGCCCTTCTTCAACAAATGCGGTGTGCTTTCACAACGGCTCCTCACATCAGTGTAGGCGATAGACGAACCATGCCGCACGGTAATGAGAAAATGATCTCCTACAAAAAAATGTGTTTCACCGAAGTCGATGCGGTGAAGCACGCTGTTCATCTGTGCCGTTCGAAGCACAATAAAAAGTGTGTCGCCATATGTCTCGACTTTCGGACGCTGATGCGCGCGCAGTGCATCTTCAATTGCGAGGTCATGCAGGCGAAACTGTTTCTGGTATTGTTTTAGTGTCTCGGCGCTGGGTTCATGCAAACCGACCCAAACGAATTTGCCGGGCGATTTCGGGCCACCGTCAAGTTCTTCAAAACCGGTGTCGGCCACGCGTCTGCCATCGGTGTAAGTAATAAAATTTACAACTTCCTGCATAGCGGTTCAGTTAAAACCCTTCTCTTGTAATTTACATATATTAGGGTATGAATCCCAAAAACGTTCTGCTATGGGTTTGCAGAACTATCGCCGCCGCAATCCTGTTGCAAACGCTTTACTTCAAATTTACCGGTGCCCCCGAATCAGTTTACATTTTCTCAAAAGTGGGCATGGAACCGGAGGGACGGTACGCCACCGGCATCGCCGAACTCGTGGCAGCAATATTGCTGGTAATACCCGCGACCTCCTTTTTTGGAGCACTACTTGCATTCTTTATCATGATTGGCGCTATCGCCACTCATGTGATGATACTAGGCATTGAAGTAGAAGGAGATAAAGGATTGCTGTTTGCCTACGCGATTATCGTTGCAATTACCTCGGGGTATGTAATCGTGAGGTCGACAAAGAAAAAACGACGACAACCTTAAAACCTTAACATTAACAAAGTAATCTTATGGCAGAAGATAAAAACAAACAACCCGACAGGGCAGACAGACACGAATACATTCCCGGCTCCAATGAAAAATCTACTATTGGCGGAGCCTATAACACCGGTGTAACCTCCGATGACCCAAAGGAAAAAGAAGAGATCGAAAAGAAAGGGTCACTGGCTAACATCAAACCAAAAGAAGAAAGGCACGATCCTGAACAGGACAAAGAAAGATAAGCGGATGAAACGCAAACGTTTGTTTCGAATTAAAATGGCTAAGTTTATTATGTTTGGGAAGTACATTTATTACCCGTAAAGATTTTAATGCTTAGCTCAATATTATCCGCTTATGGTCTGCAGGCAGATCAGTGTGAAATTCATGCTTTTGGAACAGGACTCATTAACAACACCTGGAAAATTACGCATGGAAATAGTGAGTATATCCTGCAGCGGATAAACCAGAATGTATTCCGTCAACCGCCGGCCATAGCCAGGAATATCCGCGCGATGGCCGACTACCTTGGCGTTCATTCTCCCGGATATCTTTTTGTTGTTCCGCTTACCACCATTCAGAAAACTGATATGGTACATAACGATGAGGGTTACTTCCGCCTGATGCCTTTTATAAAACGTTCCCGCACATTCGATGTGGCCACCACTCCCGAGATCGCCTGCGAAGCGGCAAGGGAATTCGGATGCTTTACAAAAAACCTGTCCGGCTTCGATGCATCAAAACTGGAAGCAACCATTCCCGATTTTCATAACCTCACGTTGCGGTACAGGCAGTTCGAAACAAGTCTCGATAAAGGAAATAAAACCCGCATAGGCGAAGCTAAAGACGCAGTTTCGTTTCTACTGGGACGAAAAGACATCGTTACTGAATTTGAGAAGATCAGGAACGATGACAATTTCAAAATCCGTGTTACACATCATGATACCAAAATCAGCAATGTGTTATTTGATGATAACGGCAACGGCATCTGTGTAATTGATCTCGACACAACCATGCCGGGATATTTTATAAGCGATGTGGGTGATATGATGCGCACTTATCTTTCTCCGCTGAGTGAAGAAGAAAAAGATTTTTCGGGAATAGAAGTACGGGATGAATATTTTCTCGCCATAGCGAAAGGCTACCTCCAGGAAATGAGTGAAGAACTTACCGAAAGCGAACTCGATCATTTCGTGTATTCCGGTGAGTTCATGATCTACATGCAGGCCGTGCGCTTTCTTACCGATTACTTTAACGACGATGTTTACTACGGATCAAAATATGAAGGACACAATTTTGTGAGGGCGCAGAACCAGATTACGCTCCTTAAAAGATACCAGGAAAAAGCTCCATTGTTCCGCGAGCAGGTGATGCAGCTTGCCGGTTCGCAGGTAAAAAAATAATTCACTAAAAAATAACCAAAACATAAGAGATGCCAACTGCAACAGCCAACGTATTACCATTGAAAAAAGATACTACCAACTATACCGCCGTTTTTATAATTGGCGTACTGTTTTTTGTATTTGGTTTTGTTACCTGGCTCAATGGCGCACTCATACCCTTTCTTAAACTGGCGTGCGAGCTTCAGACTGATACGCAGGCGTTTTTCGTTACCACTGCGTTTTATATGGCATATTTCTTCCTCGCCATTCCTCTTTCAAAAATTTTAAAATTTACCGGTTTCAAAAACGGAATGGCGCTGGGACTTTTCATCATGGCCATCGGTTCGGTTATTTTTATTCCCGCAGCGAATGCACGAAGCTTTCCTTTATTTCTTACAGGACTATTTATCCAGGGTGCAGGTCTCGCATTGTTACAGACTGCATCTAACCCTTATATGAGCCTACTCGGGCCTATCGAGAGCGCAGCCAAGCGCATCAGCATTATGGGAATATTCAACAAAGGCGCCGGCATGATCGGCTTGTTGATGCTGAGCACAGTTGCCCTGAAAAATGCTTCTGAACTCGAAGAGCAAATTGTGAAAGCAACCGACCCGGTGCAGAGAGGTCTCCTCCTCGATCAGCTTGCATCGCGTGTAGTTACCCCTTATATAATTATTGCGGTTGTGCTGGTAATTGTTGCCCTTTTCATAAGAATTTCATCTCTTCCCGAAGTAAACACCGACGAAGAAGATGCAAGCATGCCTGCAGAAACCAGGAAGACAAGCGTGTTCCAGTACCCTCACCTGTTGTTGGGTGTATTGTGCATCTTCCTTTATGTAGGAGCAGAAGTAATGGCGGGCGATGCCATCGGTATGTACGGTCGCTCCATGGGAATGTCGCTCGATGAAACAAAATACTTTACCATTTTCACGTTGTCGGCCATGCTGGTAGGTTACATAATTGGCATAGTCACGATACCGAAAGTGATTTCTCAGCAAACAGGATTAAAGATTTCCGCTATCTCGGGAATAATATTCACCGCCTGCACTTTCATGACACATGGATACACTGCCATTACATTTATCGCGTTGCTGGGACTCTCAAACTCGTTAATGTGGCCGGCTATTTTCCCTCTCGCGATTTCGGGGCTGGGACGCTTCACGAAAATCGGGGCCGCATTGCTTGTGATGGGTATCGCGGGTGGCGCACTGATACCATTACTCTACGGTGAATTGAAAAAGGAGCACTTGTTGGGTAACAGCACTGCGTTCTTCGTGTGCATGCTGCCATGTTATTTGTATATATTATATTATTCGGCTTACGGATATCGTGCAGGAAAGAAAAACCTCGCTAAAGAATAACGAGGTTTAACCAAAACTAACTGCAAATATGATTTGCATCTACTCTAATCTACCAAAAATCTGGGTAAGAGCCTACAACAGATTACGTAATTTCTGAAAGTTATTCCTGAAAGTTTGTGTAAGGAATTTTGTTGAATATCCTCCTCAGTTTCCGGGCAGCCGGATACCTTTTGCTTTGCCTGAAACCCGCCAAAGTGCCGCTGTACTGCGTTCCAGCCAATATTAGCCAGTTTCTAAAAGTGGCATAGAAATTTGAGCTTCTCTTAGAAGAATTCCATTTCTTAACGGTTAACCACTAAAAATTTACAATTATGGCTCAAAACGAAAGAAATAGGGATCGCCAAATGGGCGAGCAATCCAAAACCGATAGATCCAGGGATCAACAAAAACAATCGGATGACCGGAATCAACAAAACCCTCGTTCGGGTCAACGCGAGAACATCTCCGGTGACCGCAGCAACGCTGGAAGAGATTCCGATATGAGGAGAGAGTCCGACCGTCCAGGCAGAAGCAGTATAGACGAAAGCAATATGGACGAAGAAGACAGAGGGGTCCTCTGACGAATTTTTGGTCCGTTTCTTAAGAAAAGATCTTCTCACCAGGCCGTGTGAAGATCTTTCCAATTCTTTACACCCTGAAAAAACCAATCTTATGTCAGCTGATAAAAAAATAGACGCCACCAAGTTGCCACGGCGGGAAAAAAGTGATGAAAAGAACAAGAGCCAGGAAGAATTCGATCAAAAAATCAATGACAACAACGAACTGAGGGAGAAAATGATGAAGAAGAGAAAGATAAATTATGTTGTCAGGGATTTGCCGATATACTGAATTTTAAAGCCTAATTGTGGAATTCGTAAGTACGAACGTACCAAAGTGAAGAAAGTCCATTACATGCGTAATGGACTTTTCTTTTAGAATAATGTGTAGATAAACGGAGCCACCGCGCTGCTTCCTCCAAACACAACGAGCAAACCGAATATCAGTATCGCTATAATTACGGGCACAAGCCAGTACTTCTTTCTCTCTTTCATAAACAACCACAAATCTTTCAGCAGGCTCATCATTATCTATTATTGTATTCAACCAACGCTTTCTCCAGGCAATCCATTGCTTTTCCAAGATGGTCGCAATTGAGCACATACGCAAGGCGCACTTCCTGTTTTCCTAATCCCGCAGTGCTGTAAAAACCCGTCGCGGGGGCGAGCATTACAGTTTGATTTTCGTAAGAAAATGTTTCAAGTATCCACTGGCAAAATTTATCTGAATCATCTATCGGCAACTTCGCTATCGCATAGAAGGCCCCGCCGGGATTCGGGCAAAAAACTCCCGGCATTGAATTAAGCCTGCTCACCATGAGGTCCCTCCTCTTCATGTATTCTTTTTTCGTTTCCGTGAAGTAGTCTGAAGGAAGATCAACAGCCGCCTCCGCGAGTATCTGTGCGAACGATGGAGGGCTCAACCTTGCCTGCGCGAATTTCAGCGCTGTCCCAACAATCTCTTTGTTTCTCGAAATAAAAGCGCCGAGTCGTGCGCCGCACGCGCTATATCGTTTGGACACCGTGTCCATCACCACCACGTTGTCATCCACTCCGGTTAATTGCAGCGCGCTGAATGCGGTGCCGCTATAACAGAATTCGCGGTACGCTTCATCTGAAAAAAGGTAGATGTTATGCTTTTTCACGATGTCGCGAAGTGTTTCGAGCTCCTTCTGCGTATATAGGTAACCGGTAGGATTGTTGGGATTGCAGATGATGATGGCTTTTGTTTTCGGACCGATCGCTTTCTCAAAATCCTGTATGGGAGGCAGGGCAAATCCTGATTCGATCGAGGCCCTGATAGGTTTGATTACCACACCTGCTTCAACGGCGAAGCCATTATAATTGGCATAAAATGGCTCGGTTGTAATCACTTCATCGCCGGGATCGAGCGCGGCCATAAAACCAAAGAGGATCGCTTCCGATCCCCCGGTGGTCACAATAATATCTGTATGATTAATGCTGATGCCGTTCCTCTTGTAGTACCCGACCAGTTTGCGCCTGTAACTTTCATTACCGGCACTGTGGGTGTATTCGAGCACTTTAAAATCT
This sequence comes from Chitinophagaceae bacterium, assembly GCA_016786745.1. GTDB lineage: Bacteria > Bacteroidota > Bacteroidia > Chitinophagales > Chitinophagaceae > Flavitalea. The sequence goes on from JAEUVS010000101.1 coordinate 52,961, forward strand.
GAACGCCTTACAGCATCGAGAATCGGCTGTGGAGTTTCAATGTCGGGTTGGCCGATATTGAGATGGTATACAGTTATACCTTTTTTCCTGGCTGCTTCAGCATAGGGTACCAATCTGCGGATTGGTGAGGCAGGCATTTCTTGTCCCCTTGAACTGATTTGTGGCATGCCACAAAGATAAGCGGCTGTATATTATTTGCCTTTGGACTTTTCAAACTGCGCATAAGCATCGGCGCTCAGCACTTCTCCTTTGATGGTTACAACCAGCGGCTGGTCGGCGCCTGCCACTTTAATGGTAACCTGTTTGGTAAATGCACCAGGAGCAGCAGCATTGAAGCCAGCTTTCACCTTGTCGGACTTTCCTTTTGCAACCGGAGCCTGTGGCCAGGTGGGAGTTGTGCAGCCGCACGAAGCTGTAGCGCTTTCAATAACCACGGGCTTATCGCTGATGTTGGAGAATTCGAAATCGTGATTTACGGGTACACCCTGTTTGATTTTTCCAAAGTCATAAACTTTTTCCTTGAAGCTTACGAGGTCCTCGGCTTTCTTGGCCTGGGAAAAAACGGCAGTTGACAAAAGCAAAACAGAAACTGCCAGCATAAAAGTCTTCATATAATCCTTGTTTATTGTTTTAATACAGATAATGACGTATTTACGGGCGCGGAGGTTGTTGGCATGGGATAAACTTCTCCGGTTATTGTTAATCCTTTTATTTTATTCTCCCCGTAATATATTGTAATGCCTTTTTGAAATTTGCCATCCGACGACGCGTTAAAACCCACTTTTATAGGAGCCGTAGCCCCGGGCGCTATTGGTTTTTCGCTCCATTCAGGCGTTGTACAACCACAGGTAGCTTCCACATTTTCGATGATCAGCGGCGTTTTGCCCTTATTGGTCACCTCGAACACATGATACACAGGGCGACCCTGCGGAATGCGGCCAAAATCGAAGGTTGTTTCTTTTAACGAGAGAGGCTCGGTATTTGCCTGACTTAACTTCTGGGAGTAGCCTTTTACTGAGATGATTGAAACCAGTAAAATTAAAAGGTATAATCTCTTCATGTGGACCTGGTTAAGTGAGTTTCAAAAATACATTTAAACGGCCCAAAGCGCAATAAATTTTCAATGTTTCAACCATTTTTTAACGCCTTCACCCCTATATATAAAAATCCTTAGGTTTGCGGCATGGAACACGTGGAAAACACCTCGTCGACGGCCACTGAGAAGTTATCATTCAATCACTTCCGCCAGGAAGTGCTGCATGATTATAAGCTCTGTTGCGAGAGCCGCGAAGCCAGTCTTCTCGGGCGCAGGGAGGTGCTTACCGGTAAGGCCAAGTTTGGAATTTTTGGAGATGGAAAGGAAGTGGCCCAGGTGGCCCTGGCAAAGTTTTTCCAGCCAGGCGATTTCCTTTCAGGTTACTATCGCGACCAAACGATCGCTTTCGCCACCGGCCAGGCGACCATGGAGGAGTTTTTTTCACAGTTGTACGCCGATCCCAATATAAATAACGAGCCCCACAGCGGCGGCCGGAATATGAACGCCCACCTGTCTACCCCATTCGTAGATGAAAATGGCGAATGGCTCGATCTTGTTAACCGGAAAAATATTTGCGGTCCGCTCGCTCCTACCGCCGCGCAAATTCCGAGGTCCGTAGGGTTGGCCCTTGCTTCAAAACTGTTTCGCAACAACCCCGACCTGAAAGATCTTACTTCGCTTAGCAGAAACGGAAACGAAATATGTTTTGCCACCATCGGCGATGCATCCACCTCCGAAGGTCATTTTTGGGAAATAGTAAATGCCGCCGGTGTACTGGAAATTCCATTGGCCATCTTCGTTTGGGACGATGGTTATGGCATTTCGGTGCCGCGCGAGCTGCAAACAACCAAGGGTTCCATCTCGGAGGCGATGAAAGGCTTGCAGCGAAAAGAAGGCACCAACGGGATAAACATCTACAAGGTAAAAGCGTGGGACTACGCGGGCATGTGTGAGGTTTTTGAAGAAGCCATCAGGAACATGCGCATCACTCACATTCCTGCTCTTTTTCATGTAGAAGAAGTGACGCAGCCGCAGGGTCATTCCACTTCAGGTAGCCATGAGCGTTATAAAACGCCCGAACGCCTCGAATGGGAAAGAAACTGGGACGCCAACCGCAAATTCCGCGAATGGATCATCGCCAACGCGCTGGCCAGCGAAGAAGAACTGAATAATATTGAAGTGGCCGCCAAAGACTATATCAAAAAAAGCAGGCAGGCAGCGTGGACGAAATATAGCGACGGTGTAAGGGTATTTGTTAACAGGGCTGGCGAGCTGCTCGGTTCGCTGATAGAACATGGCGCCGACATCCAGGGCGACATAACAAAGGCCCGCAACGAACTCCTTGCAAACAGGGAACCGCACCGCCGCGAAGTGCTGCATGCGCTGCAAACCGCGATACTGGTTGCAGGCGATTCCCCCCACATACAGGAAACAAAAGACTACTACAACGAACTTAAAACTGAAAGTTACGCGTCGTACAGCACTCATCTTTATGATGAATCGCCAAAGCGCGCGATGCTTGTAAAAACTAACCGTGCCGAATACACGAACGAATCACCAATTCACAACGGGTACGAAATCATCAATAAATATTTTGATGAACTGTTGTCGAATAATCCCAGAGTGGTAGCCTTTGGGGAAGATGTAGGAAAAATTGGCGATGTGAACCAGGGATTTGCAGGTCTCCAGGCACGCCATGGCGAAAACAGGGTTTTTGATACCGGCATCCGCGAACTAACCATCGTGGGCCAGGGAATCGGGCTCGCTATGCGTGGTTTGAAACCGATAGCAGAAATACAGTATCTCGATTATATCTACTACGGACTGCAAACACTGAGTGATGACGCTGCAAGCATGCGCTGGAGGACCGTTGGCCGCCAGTGCTGCCCGATGATCATCCGCACAAGGGGTCATCGCCTTGAAGGCATATGGCACAGTGGCTCTCCAATGGGTTTGATGATACATTCGCTTCGCGGTTTTTACATCTGCGTGCCGCGAAACATGGTGCAGGCAGTTGGGTTGTACAACACTCTTTTGAGAGGAAACGATCCGGCAATCATGGTGGAATCGTTGAATGGTTACAGGCTGAAGGAAAGACTTCCCTCAAATATTCTTGATTTTACCGTTGCGCTCGGCGAAGCTGAAATACTTCGCGAAGGGTCCGATATCACCATCGTTTCGTACGGTTCAACTATCAGGATTGTTGAAGAGGCCGCCGACATTCTCGCCAAAAATAATGTGAGCATCGAGGTGATTGACATACAAACATTGTTGCCATTCGATGTAAATGAATCTATTCTCGCATCGCTTAAAAAAACGAACCGGATTATTTTTGTTGATGAAGATGTACCGGGCGGCGCTGCGGGATATATGTATAATATGGTGATGGAGAAACAGGGCGGTTACCAGTGGCTTGACGTTGCCCCGCGCACGATTACAGGCAAAGCGCACAGGCCGAGTTATGGTAGCGATGGCGATTATTTTAGCAAGCCGAATGTGGAGGAGATAATAGAGGCCGCGCTCGAAATGATGAGAGAGTGACAGCCTCGCTGTCATCCCGAGCGCAGCGAGGGATCTGCGTTTAATCAGCTCAGATTATGAAACACCTTCTGCACATCTTCATCCTGCTCCAGCTTATCCACTAACTTCAGCACATCCTGCGCCTGCTCCTCAGGCAATTGAACCGTAGTCGAAGGAATCCATTCCACTTCAGCGCTAATCGGGTGAAGCCCTTTTTCTTCAAGAGCTTTCTGCATGTTCCCAAAATCACTGAAACCTGTTCTGAGCACCAGCACGTTTTCCTCATTTTCACCAGTCCCCTCACCCATTTCCTCGAGACCAAAGTCAATCAGCTCCAGCTCAAGATCATCTGCATTAAGTCCTTCGGGCTTCAGTTTGAACACACCCATCTTTTTAAACTGGAAGCTCACGCTTCCGCTATTACCTAATGACCCATTGCCTTTATTGAAATGTGACCTCACATTCGCAACCGTGCGGGTGGGGTTGTCAGTTGCAGTTTCCACGAGTATAGCAACACCGCCGGGTCCGTAGCCTTCATACAGCACTTCTTCGTAATTGGCCATCTCTTTGCCCGAGGCACGCTTGATGGCGGCTTCGATGCGGTCTTTCGGCATGTTCACACTCCTGGCGTTCTGGATGCACCGTCTTAACGCGGGGTTGGTAGCCGGATCAGGCCCGCCGGCCTTTACAGCTATTGCTATCTCTTTACCTATCCTGGAGAATTGTTTCGCCATCCTGTCCCACCTGGCGAACATGGTGGCCTTTCTAACCTCGAATATGCGACCCATAAAAAACTATTTCTGTACTTGCCTGTTTGAAAAAAATCTTTGCAAATAAAGAAGAATATGAAGAATTGAAAAAATGATTGTGAAATAGAATAGCCCCGTGTCCGACGAATCTATGTTATGATGGATCAGGGCTACCGCAATAAGCAGCGCCACAAGCAGGATACCTGTGATGGAAACTATCCGGTTCCCTCTTATGTCCGAGGCTGCCTGTCTGTCTGAAAGTATGCTGTGTTTCATTCCATAAAATAGATAAACATCAAAGCCTATCACCATCCACACGAGCAAACGTATCCATGTATCGAGCGGAAGATAAACCATCATAAACAGGCACGTGAATATGCCAAGTAGCGGCACTAACGGTACCAGTGGCGTCTTGAATGCACGCGGCGCATCGGGCTGCTTTACACGAAGCACCCATACACCGATACACACCAGGATAAACGCGAACAAAGTTCCGATGCTCGTCATCTCCCCTACCACCCTCGCCGGCACAAATGCCGCGAACAGGCTCACAAAAAGCATGAACAGCAGGTTCGATTTTGCAGGCGTCCTGAATCGTGGATGCACCCTGTGAAAAACCGGCGGCAGCAACCCATCCTTACTCATTGAGAAAAACACGCGCGACTGTCCGAGCAGCATCACGAGAATCACCGAAGAATATCCCCCGAGGATGGCGATAATAATCGCTCGGTTCAGCCACGGGTAGTCGGGATGAATAACACCGCTTGCGTCGGGTTGGCCCATATGTTCTATCGCAACGGCAACCGGCGCAATACCTTCCTGGCCGGCAAACGACTTATAGTTGGTAACCCCGGTCATCACATGCGCGAAGAGAATATATAAGACCGTACAGATGGCCAGCGAGCCGAGTATGCCCCAGGGCATGCTTCGTTTAGGATTTTTTGCTTCCTGCGCGGCAGTTGATACCGCATCAAATCCGATGTATGCAAAGAAAACAATCGCAGCGGCGCGTATCACTCCGCTAAAACCAAATTCTCCGAATGTGCCATTGTTTTCAGGTATGTAAGGAACATAGTTCGACGTATCGATGTATCTCCATCCTAGGAAAATAAATATCAGAACCACCGACACTTTCAGTAATACAATGAAATTATTTACCCTCGCACTTTCACTCGTTCCTTTTATCAGCAGCGAGCTCATCAAAACAACGATAAATACCGCCGGAAGGTTGATAAAGCCATTGTCCCATGGCCCCGCGGTAAGATAAGTGGGAAGATGAACATCGAAGCCTTCAAGAAACTTCACGAAATATTTGCTCCAGCTGATTGAAACGGTTGCAGCGCCAACTGCATATTCAAGCACGAGATCCCATCCAATGATCCAGGCGATGAATTCGCCCATGGTGGCATACGAATAAGTGTATGCACTTCCGGCAACGGGTATCATCGATGCGAATTCGGCGTAACACAAACCTGCGAATGCGCATCCTAACGCGGCTACAACAAATGAAATCGTAATCGCCGGACCTGCCTGGTTGGCGGCCGCAACACCGGTAATGGAAAACAATCCCGCACCGATGATGGCACCAATGCCTAACGCGATCAGCGCTCCGGTCCCAAGAGTTTTTTTGAGACCTTTTTCGGTGTCCGAGGCCTCATTGATTAAGAGGTTAATGGGTTTCTTAACGAATAGACTCATAATAGTTTAATGTAATGGCGAGAGTAAGCAAATAAAAAAATAAGGCGGGAAGATATATATTATATTGCAGAATTATCATTACCATATAGATGAAAAAAGGGAGCAGGCTAACAACTTATATCGTAATAGCGCTGGTAGCCGGGATAATACTTGGATTTATTTTAAACAGAAACATCGAACCTGCCCGCCTTTCTAAATACACAGAACCATTTGAGCTTCTTCCCGACGTATTTCTGCGGCTTATAAAAATGATCGTGGCTCCGCTGGTATTTTTTACCCTCGTGGTGGGCGTCGCCAAGTTAGGGGATCTGAAATCAGTGGGACGTATAGGCGCAAAAACGCTCTTATGGTTTTTCAGCGCCTCGTTTGTCAGCCTTTTTCTTGGAATGATACTGGTGAATCTTTTCAAGCCCGGCGTTGCAATGCACCTTCCGCTTCCTGCAGCAAATGCTGCCAGCACCGTTGCGGGTAGCAGCCTGAGCCTCAAAGAATTTCTTCACCACGTTTTTCCAACCAGCGTCGCCGACGCGATGGCACGTAATGAAATCCTGCAGATCGTAGTATTCTCCCTGTTCTTTGGTGTAGCAACGGCCTCGATGGGTGAACCCGGCAAATCTGTTATCAAAGTTTTTGACACCATCGCTCACATCATTCTGAAAGTAACCGGCTACGTGATGAAACTCGCTCCCCTCGCGGTTTTCGGAGCAATGACAGCGATCATTGCAAAACAAGGGCTGGGTATTCTTAAAACATATTCCATCCTCATCGCAGAATTTTATCTCGGCCTGCTCATATTGTGGTTCATCCTTTTTGCGGCCGGATCAATATTCATCAAAAAAAGAATCTTTGAATTATTCCGTCGCATCAGGGAACCAACGCTGCTCGCATTCAGCACATCTACCAGCGAAGCCGCATTTCCAAAAGTGATGCTCGAACTGGAGAGATTTGGCTGCCGCGACAAGATCGTAAGTTTCGTATTGCCCCTCGGCTACTCATTCAACCTCGACGGAAGCATGATGTATATGACGTTCGCGTCGCTGTTTATCGCCCAGTCTTATGGTATACATCTTGATTTCGGTACACAATTGAGCATGTTGCTGGTGCTCATGCTTACAAGCAAGGGCATAGCAGGGGTACCGCGTGCCGCATTAGTGGTTATCGCGGGAACATTATCTACATTTAACATACCTGAAGCCGGTCTTGCCTTATTATTGGGAATTGATCCGCTGCTGGATATGGGACGGAGCGCAACAAACGTGGTGGGAAACAGCGTAGCCACGGCAGTTGTAAGCAAATGGGAAGGAGCGCTGGAAAATTAAATATTGTAACGACAGATTATGTTTTTGATTGATGCTTTTAACTGGACGCAATTACTTCAACCGCAATTTTACATTGACAACGGCGGGCTGTGGCTCGTGCTTTTTATAATATTCGCTGAAACCGGCCTGTTCGCGGGATTCTTTCTTCCCGGCGACTCATTGCTGTTCGTAGCAGGAATT
>JAEUVS010000132.1 GCA_016786745.1 Chitinophagaceae bacterium
ATTGTGTCGATGGCGGCTGCCGAGGAATCTGATGGACTGGCGCTTGTACTGCAGGCTTATAATCAGCAAAAAACTCTTTATTTAGAGTAGATAAGAGATCTGAGGGATCAACCAGAGTAAACTTAATTGCTCCGCCGATCCCTCGCTTCGCTCGGGATGACAAATACAAGTAGCCGTCATCCCGAACCGAGCGAAGCGAGTGTGAGGGATCGGCGAAGAATCAAAGAACGAATCATGGAAAATTACTTATATCTAATCCCCGCTTTACCGCTCGCAGGTTTTCTAATACTGTCACTATTAGGAAAAAATCTGTCAAAAAATCTCATCCCGGTAATCGGTGCAGGAAGCGTGATCGGTTCTGCAATTGCAGTCATTCTCCTCGCAATACAATATGATCCTGAAAACCCCGTAAGGCAAATCCTGTGGCAATGGTTTTCTTCAGAAGATTTGTCTGTTGCAATAAGCCTTTCCGTCGACGCACTCACGATAGTATTTCTGTTCGTCATCACTTTCGTCGGCGCGCTCATACATATTTACTCTGCAGCATTTATGCGGGAAGACCGAGACTATGCACGCTTCTTCGCAAGCATGAACCTGTTCATCTGCTCGATGCTCCTGCTTGTAATGGCCGACAACCTGGTGTTGTTATATCTCGGCTGGGAAGGAGTGGGACTGTGCAGTTACCTTCTCATCGGTTTCTGGTATGAGAAACCAGAAAACTCAAGAGCCGCAAACAAGGCGTTTACTATCACCCGCATCGGCGACACTGCAATGCTGATCGGGTTATTTATGCTGTTCCAGGAATTCAGGACACTTTACATACCCGACATATTAAACAATGTATCGCAGCATTTTGAAAGCGGATCGGCAACATTAACCACCATCGCCCTCCTTTTAGTGGGCGGCGCAGTCGGAAAATCCGCACAATTACCATTACAATCGTGGTTACCCGATGCCATGGCCGGCCCCTCCCCGGTGAGCGCGTTAATTCATGCTGCAACAATGGTGACCGCAGGGGTATATCTCATCGCGAGAATGCACGGCATTTTTGTGTTATCACCCGAAGCAATGGCCATCGTCGCAATCATTGGGGCCATTACGTTGATCATTGCAGGATGCAGCGCACTTGTTCAAACAGATATCAAACGAATCCTGGCCTATTCAACCATCAGCCAGATCGGTTATATGTTCCTCGCTCTTGGTGTTGGCGCCTGGAGCGCAGCAATCTTTCATTTCTTTACCCACGCCTTCTTTAAAGCATTATTATTCCTTGCTGCAGGAGCCATCATCGAATCACTGCATCACGAACACAGTATTTTCAAAATGGGTGGCCTTAGAAAAAAAATGCCGCTGATATTCTATACATTTCTTGCCGGGGCAGCCTCGCTCGCTGCGTTGCCGTTTATTACTTCCGGTTTCTTCAGCAAGGAACAGATACTCGGCTATTCGTTCGGTGCGGTAAACGGAAACCCGATCTTATGGGTAGTGGGTATCACGGGCGCATTCATCACAGCAATATATACCACCCGGTTAATGGTGGTGGTATTCTGGGGAGAAGAAAAAACACACGTTTCTCATCTGCCAGGTCCTGCCATGACCCTTCCGCTTGTTGTGCTCGCGATACTTTCCATTGCAGTTGGATTTATTGAGTGGCCACATAACCTCATGCACGTGGCCGTGTTCTCCGATTATGTACAGAATGTGCTGCCAGCAACTGTCGAAAGGGAAAATATCGCTCCTCCGCTTGTTCTCCAGGGCATTGCGATATTCATGACGTTGTTTGGAATTTATGTGGGATATATGAACTGTTACCGAAAACCGATCTGGAAAGCGAACAACTATCAAACCCCGCTGTTTCAGTCATTGCGCAACTTTTGGTTCAAAGGATGGCTATTCGATGATCTCTATAACAACGTCTTTGTCAAACCATTTTTGTTTATCACAACAGTGAACAGAAAGGACATCATCGACAAAATATACACCGGCATCAGTAACGGCGCTTCGCAACTTCACCGCATGTTCTCTGTTTCGCAGAACGGCTCGCTGCGATGGTATATCGGCGGAGTGCTCGCAGGAATCTTGATTATTGTGACCATTCAAATGATCGTATGACACTCATCTGGATCATAGCAATTTTTTTCGCGGGAGGACTACTCTGCTGGGCCGCACAATTCGTGAACCGGGTCCTGATTAAATGGATCGCTCTGATTGCAGCTGTCGCTAATCTCGCGCTGGTAGGTGCAGCATATGCAGAATACAGGAACGGATCCGCGCCGGGCGACTGGCTGATAGACTACACGGTGAACTGGATCCCATCTTTCGCCATAAAATTTCATATCGCGCTCGATGGACTGAGTCTTGTTTTGTTACTGCTTACAGCTTTTCTTGGTGTGCTCGCGGTGCTCTGTTCATGGAAAGAAATAAAAGAACGTGTTGGCTTCTACTATTTTAACCTGTTGTGGACGCTCGCGGGTATAACCGGTGTATTCGTGGCGATGGACCTATTCCTGTTCTATTTCTTCTGGGAAGTGATGATTGTGCCGATGTACTTTCTTATCGCGATCTGGGGCGACTCGAACCGCAGGTACGCATCGTATAAATTTTTCATCTTCACGCAGGCGGGCGGATTGCTCATGCTCGTTTCCATTCTTGCCTTATTTTTTATCAACCATGCCAATACAGGGAATTACACGTTTGACTTCTTCGAACTGCAAAATATAACGCTATCTGTTGCAGAGGGAAGATGGATCATGCTTGGGTTCCTGGTCGCGTTTGTTATTAAGCTACCCGCTGTTCCGTTTCACTCATGGCTTCCCGATGCGCATAGCGAAGCGCCCACCGCCGGAAGTTTAATTCTTGCCGGGCTCTTATTGAAAACAGGTGCATATGGTATCATGCGGTTTGTAATTACGCTGTTCCCTCAAAATTCAGCGGAAATAGCGCAATGGGCGATGCTGGTAGGAGTAATAGGCATCATCTATGGTGCGATGCTCGCGTTCGCTCAAAACGATTTAAAGCGTTTTATAGCGTATACGTCGGTAAGCCATATGGGATTTATTTTATTAGGTGTGTATTCGTTCCGTGAAATGGCATTTGACGGGGTGGTGATGCAAATGCTCACGCATGGCATCAGCACAGGTGCGTTGTTTGCGATGGCCGGAATGATCAAGGAAAGATTGCATACGCGCGAAATGGGCAACATGGGCGGTTTGTGGACGGGAATGCCTTTAATGGGCGGGCTGGCATTGCTATTCGCGATGGCTTCGCTGGGATTACCGATGATGGGAAACTTCATAGCGGAATTTTTAATACTGGTGGGAGCATACGAGGTGAACCCGACACTTACCATTATAGCGAGTATAGGGTTGGTTTTTGCCGCGTTGTATTCGTTGAGGATGATGCAGAGAGTTTTTTTCGGACCACGGACAACACCCGACCGTCATCCCGAGCCCTTCCTTCGTCAGGGTGAACTCCGCGAGGGATCGGCGCACTCAGCTAGCGCAGTATACGATTTAAGTGCCCGTGAATTCACTATTCTTATTTCATTAAGTGTCGCAATAGTTATACTGGGGCTCTTCCCTCAGCCCGTGCTCGACTCTGTGAACACCGTCGTTCAATCGTTAATTCAAAAGAACACGCCATGAGTAATGAACAGTTACTTGCCCTGTTGCCCTTCATGGTGCTCGCGGGCGCATCGATCGTTGTGATTCTGATGATTGCCGCAAGGCTTAGTCATACCGCTATCCAGGTGGCCGGGTTTCTCATGTTGTGTTTCACCGTGCTGGCAATGGGATATGTGAGAGATATTTTGCCCCAAGAAATTCTCCCACTGTTTATAATCGACGGTTTTGCCGCGTTGTATACCGGCGTAATTATTTTTTCGGTGGGCGTGGTCGGTTTATTGTCGTATATCTATTTTGAGGAGCGCGAAGAAAATCCAAAAGAATATTATATCCTGTTGTTCCTGGCTACTCTTGGCGCAGCTGTGTTGACGATAAGCCGTCATTTTGTATCGCTCTTTCTCGGGCTGGAAATTTTAAGTGTGAGTTTGTATGCGTTGATTGCTTATTTAAGAAACAGGAATAATGCGATAGAATCGGGTCTAAAATACCTTATTCTTGCCGCGCTTACTTCCGCGTTTCTTTTGTTGGGTATGGCTCTTTTCTATATGGAAACAGGAAGCATGGAATTTAATGCTATCGGGCAAAAGCTTGCCGGTTCCGATCCCGGTGTGCTATTCAAACTGGGACTTGCATTGATGGTCGTAGCAATAGGTTTCAAATTAGCGTTGGTGCCGTTTCACCTTTGGGCTGCCGATGTTTACCAGGGTGCGCCGGCTCCTGTTACCGCTTTTATTGCAACTGCTTCCAAGGTGGGAGTGTTTGCGGTGCTGATGCGTTTTTCTCTGGCCGTCAATCTCCAGCAGTCTGAATTTCTGCTGAATGTTTTTTCAGGAATCGCTATTGCTTCGATGATACTCGGAAATATCCTCGCGTTGCGGCAGCAAAATATAAAGCGGTTGCTTGCTTATTCTTCTATTGCGCATCTCGGGTACCTGATCGTTGCGTTTTTGCCTGGCACGAGGGAGGGTATTGAAGCGTCGGTGTTTTATTTATTTGCTTATGCGATAACTATTCTTTCCGCGTTCGGAATTGTAACGATACTATCCACCAGAATGAAAGACGCCGAGGATCTTTCTGTTTATCGTGGATTGTTCTGGCGGAAGCCGTTGCTTGCGGCTGTGCTTGCAGTGTCGCTGTTTTCTCTTGCGGGTATTCCGCTTACAGCCGGTTTTTTTGCCAAATTTATTGTGTTGCTTACGGGAGCGAATTATAACTTATGGTTGCCGGTGATCGTGTTGGTGCTCACAAGTGTGATTGGATTATATTATTACCTGCGCATCATCAGTACATTATTCGCGTCGGCTCCTGCCGCCGAACCCCGGCATAAACCACTGCATCCCTTCTTTCATTTTGTTACTTATGCCACGTTGTTTGTGTTGATGGTGATGATTTGTGTGTTGGGTGTGTTTCCAGGTCCCGCTATCGAAGGTATCAGGCAATTCCTGATGATCAGGTAGGGTTCGCTTAAGTTCTAACACTTCGATCTGTCATTCCCAAAGCGCCCAATACAATTGCCTACCCTGGCAATGACTCTATTTAAAAATACGTTTATTGAAGGGAAATTTTTCACGGTCTACAATTTTAATCGACGAAAATTGTGCATGCCGTGGATTAATGAGGATATTGAAATCGCCCTTTACAACCGCTGATGGCACCTGGAAATCGTCTCGCTACCACAGCTAAACAACTCTCGCATTTT
>JAEUVS010000137.1 GCA_016786745.1 Chitinophagaceae bacterium
TAATAAATCGAACTAATTCGAACGAATGAACCAGGAGCGGCAGAGATTAATCTGTCGCTTTTTAATTATTATCTTTATTCGCATGTTAAAGGGAAAGAAAATTCTACTTGCAGTTACGGGTAGCATCGCCGCTTATAAGGCACCCCTAATCGTTCGTTTGCTTGTAAAAGAAGGAGCGGAGGTGAAAGTTGTTATGACACCCGCAGCTAAGGATTTTGTTACCCCTCTCACATTGTCTACTGTTTCGAAAAATCCGGTTATCGCCGAGTTGTTTTCAGAAGATTCATGGTCGAACCATGTTGAGCTGGGCAGCTGGGCCGACCTGATGCTTGTGGCGCCCCTTAGTGCGAATACACTCGCAAAAATGGCAAACGGATTCTGCGATAACATGCTGCTCGCCACTTATCTCTCTGCCAGGTGCCCGGTTGTTGTGGCGCCTGCGATGGATGAGGATATGTGGAAGCACCCGTCAACAAAACGCAACCTGGGCAAACTTGAAGAAACTGGAAACACCATTATTCCAGTCGGCAACGGTGAACTTGCGAGCGGCCTGTTTGGGGAAGGGAGAATGGCAGAACCGGAGAACATACTGAAGTTTATTTCCGATCATTTTTTTTTAAAGCAGGACCTGGCCGGTAAGAAAGTGTTGGTCACAGCAGGTCCCACCTATGAACCGATAGACCCGGTGCGGTTTATCGGGAATCATTCGTCAGGCAAAATGGGCATCGCTCTTTGTGAGGAGCTCGCAAAGCGTGGCGCCGATGTGCAACTTGTGCTCGGCCCGACAACATCTGTAATAAAACAGAATGGCGTGAAAGTGCAGAAAGTGCAGACAGCCGATGAAATGTATGAAGCGTGCATCAATGGGTTTAAAGAGGCTGATATTGCCATTATGTCGGCCGCAGTGGCTGATTATAAGCCGGCGCAAAAGGCACAGGAGAAAATAAAAAAGGATGCCGCTAACCTGAATGTAGAACTTGTTAAAACAAAAGACATTTTAAAGACACTCGGGGAAAGGAAATATAACGGTCAACTCCTGGTGGGCTTTGCGCTCGAAACCACCAATGAACGGGAAAACGCAATAAACAAGTTAAAATCAAAAAACGCCGACCTTATTGTACTAAATTCCCTGAACGACGAAGGCGCTGGTTTTGGGCACGATACCAATAAGATTACCATTTTTGAAAAAGGCGGTCATGAAATACAGTACGACCGCAAACCAAAACAACAAGTAGCAAAAGATATCGTTGACAGAATAGTAAACATGTTGCATGGTTAAAAGAATAATCGTTTCAGCAGCGCTCATTGCAGTGTTTTATCTGCCGGCATCCGCGCAGGAACTGTTGGCGAGGGTTTCCATCAATTCGAGCCAGGTAGGGTCGAGCGTGGACAGGAAAGTGTTTCAGAGCCTGCAGAATGCCATGGTTACTTTTCTGAATAACAGGAAGTGGTCGGAAGATACCTATCAGCAAAACGAAAAGATCAATTGTAATTTTCTGCTAACTATCAATGAAGCCGATAATAATATTTTTAAAGCTTCACTAATTGTGCAGGCTGCAAGGCCGGTTTACAATTCAAACTATGTAACCCCGCTCATTAACTTCCAGGATAAAACGATTACATTCCGTTACGCTGAATTTCAACCAATGGAATTCAATGAAAACAGGGTATCAGGAAACGATGGCCTCGCCTCCAACCTTACCGCTACGCTGGCATTTTATGTATATGTGATATTAGGCCTCGATTATAATTCATTTGCTTTGCGTGGTGGCGATCCCTATTTTCAGAAAGCGCAGAACATCATTAACAATGCGCCCGATGGCCGTGATATTGTTGGCTGGAAGGCATTTGACGGACAGCGCAACCGTTATTGGCTGATTGAAAATTTAACTGACAGCAAATACTCAATGATTCACGAGGCGATGTACAACTATTACAGGCTCGGCCTCGATATTATGTATGAGAATGAAAGCGACGCGAGAGCAGCGATACTGAATGCGATTACCCAGTTGAATACGCTCAACAACGATCAGCAGAATTCAATGATCATCCCGTTTTTCTTCGAGGGAAAGTCTACCGAGATTGTAAAAATTTTTAAGAAATCTCCTCCCGATGAAAAGCAGCGTGTACAGGAAATGATGTCGAGGCTCGACATCGAGAACTCAAATCTTTACAAACAGGAATTGAAATGACACGGATGGCCGGATGGTTGATCGTCCTTATGTTTGCTGCCTGCACGAATCGTACAAAAGTTCCCGAGGGAATTATAGAGCAAAAGCGGATGGAGAAAATTATGTGGGACATGTTGCAGGCCGACCGTTACGTGAGCTCTTTTATCCTGAATCAACCCAATGATTCTCCTGATGTAAAAAACGAGAAAGCCGCATTGTTCTATGAAAAAGTTTTCAGCCTGAATAAAATTTCAAAGGAAGAATTTCTGAAGAGTTATAAGTTTTACCTTGGCCGCCCGGACATTACGAAGACAATGTTCGATTCTATTTCCGCACGGGCCGACAGGCAGCGCGACCAGATGTACAGGCAGTCGCCGAGGAGCGTATTACAAAGCAAGCGGGATTCGCTTCTGCGCGCTGATTCATTGAGACGCGCGGATTCGATTGAAAAAATAGATCTGGCCAAACCCTCGACGGAAGAATTGTTTGCGGATTCTGTGCTAAAAGAATAAAAAAAGAAAGATGAACAAAGTTTTTAATTCGGCAAAAGAAGCGCTTAATGATATTCGCGACGGCGCCACTGTTATGCTCGGAGGCTTTGGATTATGCGGAATACCCGAAAATTGCATACAGGCGCTTGTGCAACTGAAAGTGAAGGACCTCACCTGCATCAGCAATAACGCAGGAATTGATGGCGCGGGACTCGGACAGCTGCTCATTACACGACAGATAAAAAAGATGATGGCCTCGTATGTGGGAGAGAACGTTGAATTCGAACGTCAACTGCTCAATGGTGAACTCGAAGTTGACCTGATGCCGCAGGGCACGCTCGCTACACGGATACAGATGGCAGGCATGGGCATCCCCGCGTTTTTTACTCCCGCAGGATACGGTACAGAAATACAGAACGGAAAAGAGGTGAGAGAGTTCAATGGCAAGATGTATTTGATGGAGATGGCGCTTCATGCGGATTTCGCGCTGGTGAAAGCATGGAAGGGCGACAAATTTGGGAACCTCGTTTTCAGAAAAACAACCCGCAACTTTTCAACCTCGATGGCGAGGGCCGGTAACATTACGGTTGCCGAAGTCGAGCATCTTGTAGAGCCGGGCGAACTTGAACCCGATACTATACACGTGCCCGGAATTTATGTTCACAGGATAATTGAAGGGAAGAACTACGAAAAGAGGATAGAAAAAAGAACTGTTCGCGTCGCCAGATAAAACCAAAGAAGACTATGGCTCTAGATAAATATGGAATAGCAAAACGTATTGCGCAGGACCTCGAAGACGGAATGTATGTGAACCTGGGCATCGGAATTCCCACGCTTGTTGCCAACTATATCCCCGAAGGACTCACCATTATGCTGCAATCCGAAAACGGAATGCTGGGCATGGGCCCATACCCCGAGGAAAGTGAAATAGATCCCGATCTCATTAACGCAGGGAAGGAAACGGTTACATTGTTACCGGGCGGATCGTTTTTCGACAGCGCGGAAAGTTTTGGAATGATAAGAGCCGGCAAGGTTGATCTTACTGTTTTAGGCGCGATGGAAGTGTCGGAGAATGGAGATATCGCGAACTGGAAAATCCCTGGAAAGATGGTGAAGGGAATGGGTGGAGCGATGGATTTAGTGGCGAGCGCCAGGAACATTGTAGTAGCGATGATGCACACGAATCCGAAAGGAGAATCAAAAATATTATCGCAATGCACTTTGCCATTGACAGGTGTAAAATGTGTGAAAAGAATTGTTACGGAACTGGCTGTAATGGATGTGATGCCCGCAGGCGGATTTAGACTTGTTGAGCGTGCGCCGGGAGTGAGTGTGGATGAAATAAAATCAAAAACGGCGGGGAAACTGGTTATTGAGGGCGAGATCCCGGAGATGAGGGTTTAAGGGCGTGAAGCGTGAGGCGTGAGGCGTGAGGCGGGAATTAATCTATTAAGTTATTTTTCACAGCGAAGAAAACGAGGCCTGCTGTATTTTTTGCTCCGAAACGCTCCATCAGCCTGTCCTTTATAGCTTCAACCGTCCTGGGACTTACTTCTAATTTCTGTGCGATCTCATGAGCGGTAAATTCCATACATATATACTTGACTACTTCGCGTTCGCGATCGCTTAACGTGATTTCGCTTGTAATGGTGGGAGCAACTTTCTGGCGCGCGTGAGATTTTTTCAGGAGGATGCGATTCACAAAATTATTCAGGTAATATCCTTTCGACATTACTTCCATTATTGCTTTCTTGATTTCCGCGGGGTCTGCGCTTTTCAGAAGGTACCCGTTGGCGCCGATTTCCATCATGTGACTCACGAAACGCTCGTCTTCATACATCGTAAGAGCGATAATGTGTATATGAGGATACTGCTTCGCCACTACCTTGGTGGTTTCAATTCCGTCTTTCAACGGCATACGCAGGTCCATAAGAATTACATCGGGAGATTCTGCAACTGTAGGCAGGTTATCAATCAACTCCTGCCCGTTCTCTGCTTCGAGAACGAATTTTATATTGGGGTATGGCCTTAGAGAAAGTATTACCCCCTTTCTGAAAATTTTATGATCGTCGGCGATAGCTACTTTAATAGGCCCCATAGGTGTGATTTGATATTGGTCATTCTAAAATTAAGATATATAGATCAGACTTCACATTAACGTGCAAAAATCAATACGTAACAACGGGCTTCGAATCCTTCATCATCATCTCTTCTGTCTTCGGAACTTCAATTGTTACCTTGTAATATGTTTGCGACATATCCTTTTCAAAGAAAATTCTTCCCTGCAAAAGTTTCAGACGGCTCTGGATATTTTTTAATCCGAGACCGCCGCTGCTCTTATTTAATTTTTCAAAATCCGATTGCGTAAGTCCCTTTCCATCGTGATGCATCCTGATGTACAATTTCGAACCGCTGTTGTTTTGCGTCAGGTGTATAAAGCTGGAGTGACTATGCTTTAGAATATTATTGATGAGTTCCTGTATAACGCGGAAGATGATGAGCTCCTGGTCGGGTAGTAATCTTTCGCGATAGTCGTGGAACCTGCAGCTGGCGTTGAGACTGCCTGATCCGCTGATTTTTTGAAACAGGTCGTTCACAGCTGATTCAAGACCGAAGTTCTTGAGGGTCGGCGGCATGAGGGAGTGTGAGATATTTCTTATCAGCTGGATGGTATCGTCGATTATGGACTTCGCGTTGTAGATGCTTTGCAGCTGCGATGTTTTGTCGAGGTTCACCAGGTTTTCGGTAAGGTACAGGCGGGCGGTGGCGAGGAGCGGTCCGGCATCGTCGTGCAGGTCGGCTGCTATGCGCTGGCGTTCTTCTTCCTGGAAGCGTATAGAAGCGTTCAGGAGGGTCTTCTGCTGCTCGTATTCGAGCTTTTGCAGCCTTAGCTGGTAGCGGATAACCTTGCGTTGGTGAAAGATGATAAACACGATCATTCCGATTGCCAGTACCAGCATGCCGATCGTTCCGAAGAACATCATGAAGGACACCTCGCTTCCTTGAGTATTGACCTGGAGAAGTATCATGGCACTGTTAGGGAATGAATTTAGGTTTTGTAAGGGTTTTCAAGGAAATCGTTTTCAAACGGGCTTTCCAGTGTTTGCTGAAGGTTTCCGCTCTTTTTTCTAGAAAACGCAATAGCAAAGAGGATATTTTTAATAATGTTGGAAAAAAGATTGATTTTCCAAAAGTTATCTCTTACTTCCAGGGTCAGGTTGCTGGCCTGGATGAACAAAAACAGCGTTCCCGAGAAGTAAATGATAAATCCCACTACGAACCAGAAATTGGGCTCCTGGTAGATGAAAATCACCTGCGGCTTGTTCATCTGGTCGAACAGGTAGAATATTGAAAAGGCTACAATAAGAATGGATTCAATTGATGCCGGGAGCGAATCAAAGGTATCACTCTTATAAGTAAGGAAATAATAAATCGCGAAGACGAAGAAAATGCCGCTCGAGGCGAGTATAATGACCCTGAAAATCCGGTTGTCTATTATTGAATAAAGCACGTAAGCGAATACGGCGTATTCTATTAAAGTGAACGCACTCAGCACGTTATAGATAATGGCCGCGTGGGAGTTGGTCTCAAGACGAAGAAGTAATGAGTCGACCGACAGCGAGAAAATGACATATAAAAAAAGAACCTTTACCCACAGACTCCTGTTCCTTTTCAGAAACAATAAGAATACGAGTAAAGGTATAAAGTGAGAGCAATAACTGATATTTATTAAAAGACTGTCTATTATACTTGGGTTTTAAACGACCAAATATATTAAACGTGCCTAAATAAACATTAGTATCGCAGTCAGCCTGAGATTAGTCAACTGTGATATTCCAGTCGTCAGAATCAGCAGTTCTGATCGGGTTACCGCCACCGGTTTTGATACGGTCAGCAACGATGCCCTTGTTTGTTTCAAGAACGCCTTCGTTGTTGATGCAGGTAACTTCGAAAATAGCTTTTCCAGCCTTGTCCAATCCCACGTAAACGAGGGTTTTTTCGCCAGCTTCGTTAAAAGCGTTGTAGAACCTGATACCGGCGCAGCCTGGCTGAGCGAGGATCTGATCCAGGATGTTCCTTCCGATTTCATAGAAGTGCACATCGTTCTGGTTAGATGCCTGGTAGTCCAGAACCATTTGCTGACCGAGTTCAAATCCGATCTCTTCTCCGATAGCCGCTACTGGTTTCGCGAGGGTCTGATTTTTCACCATGATGAGTAAGTTTTTAGAGGTGGTAAAATGTTAGTTTGAATAATAAAAAACCTCCAAAAAAAAAACCTGACCAATAGGTGTTTCCTTTAGTAAAAGAATTAATTTGCCCGAAATTCAATACAGTAAAGAGTTTTATTGAATTATTGACGTTGATCTACGACGGAAAATTGCGAAAAACCACGAATGGGTATCAGTATTTTTACTATCGTAAGTTTCGGTTTTGGAGAAGAAAAATTCCGGTTTTTTTAAAGTTATTCACAGCCCGTCACACTATGTGGATAAGTGTAAACCCTTACATAACCCGTTTATTCTAAACTAACTCTAATGAGTTCGGAACTGTTAATTAAAGTATCCATTGCAGACGACCACAAGATTTTTCGAGACGGCATCAGGATGGCACTGAAGGATAAGGAATACCTCCGGATCCTTTGGGAAGCCGAAGACGGGAAGGACTTGATGCATAAGATGCAGATTAAAAAGCCTGACGTGCTCCTGATGGATATCCGTATGCCTGAAGTAGATGGTGTAAATGCCATCGGCATGCTCAGAAAAGAATATGACGACGTGAAAATCATCGTACTTACCATGTACGACGACCAGGAAATGATAACCAAGATGATGGAGATGGGCGCCAACGCATATCTCACCAAAACATCGGATCCCGAAGAAATTTACCAGGCCATCCTTAGCTGCATGAACGACGATTTTTATTTCAACGATCTCGTTAACAAAGCAGTTCTCTCCAAACTTCAAACAAAAAGACAGGTAAGGCAATTCTACCCAAACCCCGTGAAATTTTCCGAAAAGGAAGTGCGGATTTTACGATTACTCGCAGAGGATAAAACGACGGAAGAAATTTCAAAAGAAGTTTTTCTCAGCCCCCGTACTGTGGAAACCATTCGTCAGAATATGAAAACAAAAGTGGGAGCAAAAACAATTGCCGGCCTCATCATGTACGGCATGAGAAATAAAATCATCGACTAGAAGGTTTGTATTCCGTGTTTGATTGAATACATTACGAGCCCCACACGATTCTTCACGTCCAGTTTTCCGAAAAGATTATCTCTCAGGTTATCCACTGCACGCACATTCAACTGCATTTCCTTCGCTATTTCTTTATACGTAAGATCGGTGCATGCCCATCTCAGAAATTTTATTTCCATTTCGCTCAGCATCGCTTTTACCAGCGCCGAATGTTCCTGGCTGCGCCTGAAAAGATTGATGAGCCGCCCCGTAGTGTTGTTAGTGTAGTAATACCCGGACCGCACAACACTGTTGATTGCGAAACGCAGCTCGTTGATGTCGGTATCTTTTCTCAGGAATCCTTTTACACCTGCCTGCAGCAACCTGATCATCGTCGGTTCAGTGTCGTACATAGTGAGCATAAGAATATGAATAGCCGGAAAATTCTGCTGCAGCCATTTCGCTGTTTCATATCCGTCGAACACGGGCATGTTGAGGTCGAGAAGAACAACGTCGGGAATATTTCCATTTTGAATTTTTTCAATGAGCTCGCTTCCGTCGCCGGCTTCAAGCTCAACTGAAAAATTTCCTGTTTTGTTGATAACTGTGGCAAGTGCCGTTCGCAGAAGGGTGTGATCGTCGGCGAGCGCGATTCTAATTACCGTGTTCTCTATATGCATTCATTTTTAATTTTTCATGAACAGGAACAACAACTTTTATCGTGGTGCCCGCACGTGGAAGGCTTTCAATAAAAAGAT
>JAEUVS010000030.1 GCA_016786745.1 Chitinophagaceae bacterium
GAAAGAAATTACGAGTCACGACAAAAATGCTCACCTGTGTTTCAGCGTTCCCTCGATCGAAGATGTTATAGCACGGTTAGGAAAGTATAACGTTTCCTACGAAAGCTGGACCGGCGAAAAGATGAGCGTAACGACAAGAGTAGACGGAATAAGACAACTCTACTTCAGGGATCCTGACGGCTACTGGATCGAAATAAATAACGACTATCCAAAAAATCTGAACTAACGAAATGATTGTATCGGGCACACTACAGTTCCTGAAAAATTTGAAAAAGAATAACAGGAAAGAATGGTTTGATAAAAACCGAAGCAAATTCGACGAGGCAAAGAAAAATGTCGAAGAAACTACTGCCGAAATAATTAAGCGATTCTCGAAAACCGATGAATCGCTCGCTCACCTGCTGCCAAAGGATTGTATGTTCAGGATCAACAGGGATGTGCGATTCAGTAAAAATAAATCGCCTTATAAAACAAATATGGGCGTGTACTTTTCAAAAGGTGGTAAAAAAGGAATCCAGGCCGGTTATTATTTTCATATAGAACCCGGCGCCGCGTTCGTTGCCGGCGGCCTCTGGATGCCGATGCCTCAGGAATTAAAAAAAGTACGGCAGGAAATTGATTACAACTGGGATGAGTTCTTTAAAATCGTTAACGAAAAAAATTTCAAAAAGATGTTCGGTCAGCTCGACCGGTCCGATGAATATGTTCTGAGCCGGCCGCCGAAAGGTTATGATGATGATAATCCCGCGATTGAATATCTGAAACTGAAAAGTTTGATCGCCACACGTAAAATTCCGGATAGCGAATTGAGTGGAAAAGACGTGGTGAAGAACGTTGTTGGATATTTTGGAAAGATGAAACCGTTCATAGACTTTATCAACAGGGCTGTTGAGGAATAACCCGCGACGGCTTCTTCTTTCGAAGTATTTAAATTATCTTTAATGCCCCAATCAACCTGACTGCTTATGAAAAAGATTGCTCTCTTTTCTGCATGCCTGGCATTTCTGTGCACATCACTATCAGCCCAAACTTCTACGCAAAGAATTTATATCAAAGGCGGCAGCAGCGCCTGGGAGAATTTCATGAAAGAAATCTACATGTACCCGGCTTTTGAAACTGGTATCGTCGAATATAAAAATGGGCAGAAGTTCAAAAGCAACATGAACTACAACAAAGCCCTCGGAACTGTGCAGTTCATTGACGAAAAAGGCGACACCCTTTCAATGAATAATGAGGAAAGCATCGGGTCGATAACTATAGGCGACGATGTTTACCGGTTTGACCCGGAGTGTGTTCAGGCCGTTAAATCAAGCGAAAACGCCACGCTGTATAAAAGAGAAACTGTCCGCATCGCTGATAAACTAAAAACCGGCGGATACGGAATTCCTAATACTGCAGGAACCATCGAATCTATCGACCGGCTCGACACGCGCGTTAACTACAACCAGATCGAACTTAACGAAAGCCTGCTCATCAGTAAGGTCACCACTTTTTATATCGAAAACCGCAAAGGCGAAAAGCTTCCCGCTTCGAAAAAGAATATTCTGAACCTGTATTCAAAGCACGACGATGCCATCAGGTCGTACATCAAATCAAAAAACCTCGATCTCAGCAAGGAAGAAGGCCTGATCGAGCTTACTGATTTTATATCAAAGCTTTAGGAAACGTTTTTCCACAGGCACAATTTTTTAATTGATACATACGAGGTATTAACCTGCCTCCATCAATTAAAAAATCACTTTATGAAAAAGCTATTAATTATTCCGCTAATTGTACTGACTTCCGGTGTATTTGCCCAGACGTTTCAGTTCGGTGTAAAAGGTGGAGCTAACATCAGCAATTTTACCAACACGAGCTTTAATAATGTAGAAAATAAAGCTAAGGTTGGTTTTCATGGCGGTGTATTACTGGCTCTGAACCTTGGCGACCATTTTGCTATCCAACCGGAAGCACTTATCTCTACGCAGGGAGCGAAGCTGAGTTCTGCTAACAACGAAGCATTTGAAGGAGATTACAAACTCACTTACCTGGCGATTCCGATAATGGCAAAAGCCCGGTTCAACGGAGGTTTCTATCTTGAAGCAGGACCGCAGTTTAGTTTTAAAATCAACGAAAATATTCCGGGCGGTGGTGACGCAGAAGATTTCGCCAAAAATCTTGACCTGGGCATTGGAGCAGGATTAGGTTTTCATGGGAAATCCGGACTGGGTATTGGTGGACGTTACATCGTGGGACTCTCGAAAGTGGGTGACTTCGATGATAATGACATCATTGATCCTTCATTCAGAAACGGTGTTGCCCAGATATCGTTATTCTACACATTCTTCAACAACAGGAATAATCCCTGATGTTTACTTTACCAGGATGTGGAGCAACATTCCCGGTTCATCCCTATCTCCTTTACTCGCGACAAATAATTCACCTGAAGGGGTAAATGTTATCCCTTCAGGTTGAAAAAATTTTTCCCTGTTCATATTCTTCAGATCGCGGATGTTTTCGGACATCCGCATTCTTAATAGTTGCCGTCTTGTACCGTCTATAATGTAAAGCAACCCGGTTCGAGGGTTAATATCCAGGTCAGAGGGTTGAAATACAGTTTGAAGATTTTTTGGTTCGATGCCACCAAAAACCGGGTTTCGGAGATCGATTTTGATAACTGGTCGTACGGGCATCCGCTTCAATGCAAGATTGAAGGCGTAAATACCTTTATACTGCAAGTCTGTCTTGTCGTTTCCTCTAACACTTACGAGCAGCCGCTTGTTTCTTCGGTCGTAGCAAAGGCCGACGATACGATCGTCTATCGTCAGATGGGTGCCATGTTCAACAACTCTGGGAGAGTCAGCAGCATAGTTCTGCACCTCCAGGATCCGGCCATCTGCACAACCGATATAAGCGGTTTTATTCACCAATACCATCCCCTCATAATTGCCGGGTGGACCGAAAGGAATTTCTTTATCTATCAGCCCGGTTTCCAGGTTAAAAAGAAATATAGAGCCGATCTCATTTTGTAGACAGGCCATTTTTCCAGAAGGAGTTACATCGATCGCCGAGATGTCACGAAGGGTATTTGGCAACACCCACGAACGGGTAATTTTTACTACATCCTCTGCCGAGTCTGATTTTAATGCGTCACCGGGAATGTTTTGGCCAATCCCAAATTTTGATATTAATAATAAAAGATATATTATAATCTGCGCCCGAAATAAGCAATTTTTTATATGTAGGAGGTAAAAATTCATTAAAACTTGCCGCTAATACCTATATTTGTGATGTCATAAGGCAGTAATAGCAATATTATAAAATAAACATATTTAATATCCGCCCGTTGAAATAGGTAACGAATAGTTGATCGCGAATACTTCCAGAAAGATTTTTCATATGGCAAGCAATCGTTAGGGCCCGCTGTTTCTACAGTGGGCTTTTTTTATTGATATTTTTCCCTAATTTAAAGCATTGTTAACAACGATTGCTTTCCAAAACCCCGCTCACCAGCGGGGTTTTCTTTTATAAAAAAATCCGGTAGTTTATTAAGCTACCGGATTTCGGGCAAATTATACCTGAATCTCCTTGCGGTTATCTATTTTCTGAGCATCTTAACCGACCGTACGATCTTTCCATCGATTTTCAGGGCAACGATAAATACTCCCTTGCCAGCTGACCTGATTCCGTTGATCCGGATGGTGTTCACACCCGCAGGCATACTGCTGTAGTTTTGCCTGTATACCAGCCTTCCTGTAAGATCATAAATCTCTGTACTTACTTTACCCGTAGCCGACGGATTCGTGAAATCAATATTGATATTATCGCTGAACGGATTCGGATATACTTTCACTTTATAGTCATCCTGCGCAGGCGCAGCGATTATGGTTGTGCTGTCAATCGTGCTGTTGGACATATACTGCGTAGTGCCACCATTCGCGTCGGAATATTCCTGTATGATGATACCCGCATTGAAGCCCCACTGCGCATCGGCGGTAGTAGAGAAGTCGAGGAATATCTCACCGTTCACATCAGGTGTAATATCACTGATATAAACAACCTTGATGGTGTTTAACCACGAGTTCAGGTACACCGTTCTACCATTAATAGTGTACGTCGCGGTGTAATTGCCCTTGAACCAACCTGGAGTGCTTGAACTACCCGTAAAGCCGATCCTGTATTTCCTTGTGTGATTAAGTCCCGACAGTTTCACCTGGCTTTGCTGGCCATTGTCGAGCCAGAAGTTCGACATCAACACAGCATCTGGCACAATGCCTGTATTCGCGCCGGTGTTTGCTCCCGCATTGA
This sequence comes from Chitinophagaceae bacterium, assembly GCA_016786745.1. GTDB lineage: Bacteria > Bacteroidota > Bacteroidia > Chitinophagales > Chitinophagaceae > Flavitalea. The sequence goes on from JAEUVS010000030.1 coordinate 4,288, forward strand.
ATTCACCATTAAACACTTTTGTGCACGTAATCTTGATTCCCGAATTAGTGCCCGACTGGTTGACCAGGTTATCAATGACGAATGGATTCAGTGAATTTACTTCGAGATTGTTCCATGGGAACGGCGCATTCACTACGTTACTATTGAAATTCACAGAAACGATTGAAGCGGGAGTAACAACATAGAACTTGTTACTGTATTCCGAAACGCCCGCGTCGTTCTTTGCCCTTACCCTATACCAGTATTTTGTGTTTGGCGATAATCCCGAATCGTCGAACATTCTCGAGTTACCCGGCAGCGAAATAGTTGTAGCACCCACAGTGAACAATGAATCTCTAGCCCTCTGAACTTCATAGCCATCCACAGCATTCTCAATATTTGTTCTGTCGGACCATGTAAGTGATGCAGTTGTTCTGCTGGTTGGTTCTGCATAAAGGTGTTCCGGGTTAAGCAACGCATCGGCAGGACTGTACTCTTCAAGCACCAACGCATTCAGGTATGTATTTGCCGAGCTATTGGTGCGAATTACAGTCACTGTAAGTATTCCATTCGCGTCGGGAACAAGGTTATTCAGGTTTGTTGACCTGTTTGTATTGTAACGCGAATCAATTGAATCCACCTGGAGGCCAATGAAGTAATTGGCTGTTGCCCTGATACCTTCGTTCTGGCTCGCTACAAACTCAACGTTATACATCCTGGCAGGATTGAGACCTGTGAACCTGATGTTCTTTGGACCACCAGCATCTGCAAGTCCGCTTTGCAGCACAACATCTGGTACAATACCGGAATTGTTTCCGGTGATATGGCCCATCGTTGTCAGTCCTGTCCATGCTCCTGTTGTAATAATGCTGAACGGAGTGGGCACATTATTCTCATCAACCGGGTTAACGAGTGTGCTACCGGCGGTCCTGTTGCCAAGCCAGTTGTTCCATGGTGCCGGCGCTGCTTTATCTGTGGGTCCGAACGTCACAAACACGGAGCGTGTTTTCGCATCAGCCACAACTATCGAGAAAGTATCTGAAGACGATTCATTATTATTATCTGTCGCCACCACAACGAGATCATGGAAGCCAACATTGTCGTTAGTCGGATCGATCGTAATCCTGTAATTCGATCCACCAATGTTCGCAATGCTTACAAATGCCGGTTTGCGTACAATCTTCACTGTAACTGCATCCCCGGGATCATCCGTCACGGTGAAAGTTTGACTTGCCGACTGACCGGTTTTCGCATACATATTCGACAGGGCAGATATAGCCGGCGCATTATTACCAGCTTCAAATTGCACAGTGTTGCTTCGCGCACCTTCACCTCCGGCGTTATATCCAACCACATAATAGTAATACACTGTTTGTGGCGTTGCCGTTAAATCGGTAAACGCGTTGTTATTTGCACCGACTGTACCAAGTGCAGCGAATGTGGTGCCATTGGTAGATCTGTACACTCTGAAGCCTTGTTCGTTCGATGAATTATCCTGCCATGTCAGCGAAACAGAGTTGCTGGCTCCTCCTGCGGCGTCAAGCTGACTCGGTGCAATCGGAGTAGTTGGAGCTGCAGGCGTTGTTGCGCTCACGAAATTCGTAAACGCGGATTCACTGCTCGCCGTCACCGAACGTATTTTATAAAAATATTGCTTCGACGCAGCAAGCCCTGAATCTGTATAACTATTCGAATTCGCCGGAGCGATACCTATCGGAGAATATGTACCTGTGCTCGTAGTCGAAGATCTTACTATCTCAAATCCTGTTTCATTGTTGCTCGCGTCGGTCCAGTTCAACCTGATCGTGTTATAAGCGGTTGCCGTAGCTGAAACGCCTGTTGGCAATGCGGGTGCGGGCTCAACGGCTGCGGTTGTGAACGTGAGGAAGTTCGCTGGAATTCTTTCTCTCGCAAGACCCACATTGCTACTCCACCACAACTCAAGGCCAAGGCCATTTATACCCTGGTAGTATGTCAATGCGAATGTGTGATACCCCTGCGTCAATACTTTCGTACCGGTTCTTGTTCTCATTCCATGTACACTATCATTCGACACAACCGCAGTTGCATTCTGCGAATAAGGAACATCAATGTATAATTTGGTTCCGTCATCGCTCCTTGTTTCGAAAGTGTATGTACCTGCAACAGGTATATATATCAATCCTTCCCACAAGAAACCATACCTCGTAATCGTGCTACCGATAATTCTTGTATCGTTGAAACCTATGGTATCAGTGATGCCTGTTTTTACAGGTGTCAGCGCGTTGAAGTTTGGCAATACCTGCCATGTGGTAGTGCTTGTGTAATATTTATAGTTAACACCAACCCTGTGTGTGAAGCCTGTTACCTGGTTACTTGGCGGAGAAACGTTGTCGTTATTGTCTATCGCTCTTACAATAAATGTGTACGACGTAAGTGAGTCAAGATTGATCACATTAAACGACGTTGCTGTGGTGCTGAACACTTTCACATTGTTTGCGTATATATCATACCGCTTAATGGATCCATTGTCTGTTGAAGCAGTCCACTTTAGGGATACGCTCGTTGCCGTACTACCCCTGTAAGTAAGGTTTGATGGAGCCGTTGGCGCAGATACGTCCGCAAGCGTTTTGGCAACGGATTCATTTGACTTCGCCGATGCACCGGTCGCACTCACCGACCGCATTACATAATAGTATGTAGTACCTGCTGCCAACGCTGTATCAGTATATGTGACCGCGTTTACCGGGCGAAGCGAAACAAACGTGTATGGTCCGCCCGACTTGGTGCCGCGATAAACCTCAAAGCCTGTTTCTCCGGTACCCTGAGTCCAGTTCAGCCGGACCTGGGTTTGATTGAGCGGAGTAGTGGTAAGGCTTGTTACTGCTGCTGGCTTTGGAGTACCGTCAGCATTTACCACTATGAAATTCGGAGAATACGCTGTTCCACAGCCAAACTGCTCAAAATATCTTCCTGTATAAGTTCCAACCGGCGCATTATAGATTTGACTCGTTGCCACAACAGCGCTATCGCTAACCCTTAGCCATTCGTAACCTGCAAAACCTGCGGGCATCTGGAGCGGAACAGTTGCGCTTCCATCGAGAGCGGGTAGTACCACGCTCTTTGTGCCGTTAACTGTTACCGGCGGAGTAACGGTGCTGGTTTTCAGTTTTACTATTACCGGCTTTGGTGAGTAAACCGACCATGCCGCAGATGATGTTCTCCTGAACCTTACACGGTAGGTTCCAAATTGTTTTACATTGATTTCATTTCCACCGGTAGCATAAGATTTTACAACCGAAGTGTCATTCACTGTAATAGTGGTGCCGATGCGTGCAAAAACTGTGACACCATTTCGCTGCCATTCATATGCATTGAATCCTGGCGTGAGACCTAATTTCGCGTCAATCACCTCATTAGCGCAAAATTCATTTCGCTGGAAAAAACAAAGCGGATTCGCCTTGTGCGTTTCATTCATTGCTGCAGGATAATCCGGTTCGCGCCAATGTTTATACCACACTGCGTGACCCAGGTCGGGATACCGCGTATAGCGTATGTCCGCGCCGATTTCTTTCATCCTGTTAAGTGAATAATCTGCCTGTGCAGGGCTTGGATCAGGATCCTTTCCACCCGTAGCAAACCAGATGGGGATATGCACAAAATTGGTCCTGTTGGTAGTACTTCCGGCAGCTGCAGAAGGAATTATTTTTGCAATTCTCTGCGGGAAAATATCAGCTATGCGCCACGCGCCATATCCGCCGCCCGACAATCCATTACATAATACCCTGTCGTTATCTACCCTGCAATATTTAACCAATGAGTCGATCATTGCAATCGCGGTAGACAAATTTTTTGTAGGTGTGGTTCCCCATGAACCCCAGCAACCATCGGCGTTTACCATCTGTGGATACAAAAGAAATCCGTCGAACTGGTTGTTGTTTACAAAGTCTCTGAATAAACCTCCACCGAGATAGAGTTGTTTTTCGTTATTGTATATCCCGTTGTTTGTGGTACATCCCACTTCGCCTGCTCCATGAAGGAAAAGCATGATGGGATATTTTTTATTTACGCTGTCCCCGTTTGTATAGCTCCTTGGAAACTTGATACGGAAGGCCATCGGGTTTCCCTGCCAGTTCAGGAAATATTGTTTGAAGGAAGAAACGTCTATCGCGTCGTTTCCTGTAGAAACTCCATTCGTTGGAGTCGACACCCATTTTTGCAAACCCGGTTTCGCAGGATCCGGACGCTGAGACGATCCCAGAGCAGCTGTTGCGCTATACCTGACAATAGGATCGGCAGGGTTAAATACGTTCTGAGAATGCACGCCTGCATAAGAGGCTAACGCTACCAACAGGCAGCAAATAATTTGTTTCATAATTATGTAAGAATTCCTGCAAAAAAATCAGCAATAACCTGCGAGGTTCACTGGGTAAATGGATGAAGTAAATTGGAATGGTTAGTCAGAAGTGTATTAGAGGTTAGGGTTTATCAGAAGTCTATTAGAATTGGTGCGCCAAAAATAGGATTAAAATAGGATTAAATTGCACGTGGTGCGACCAATTAATGAAATGTGTCTCTATTTTATCTATACTTGTTTTAAGTCAATAAAACGTCCGGCTTACTGACCGTAGTAAGCGTCTTTGCCATGCTTTCTTTCGTAGTGTTTATTGATTAAGGATGCCTTTAGTTTTTGTACCGCCGGGTTGATTTGTTCTGTCAGGAACGCCATCTTTGCCAGTTCCTCCAGCACCGCTGCGTTGTATACCGCCTTTTCGGGCGACTTACCCCAGGTAAAGGGGGCATGACTTCCTACCAAAATCATTTCTACCTCCTCATAATTCAGGTTCCGCTCCTTCAGACAGTTCAAAATCTGAAACCCTGTTTCATATTCGTAGTCGCCGCCAATCATCTTGTCGTCCATTGGAGGCGCACAGGGTATGTCGGAAATTGAATGATCAGCATGGGTG
>JAEUVS010000031.1 GCA_016786745.1 Chitinophagaceae bacterium
AGCGACCGCGACTTTTGTATAAGGATGACAAAAGAAGCCGGCGTGACAACGATTCCTGTATCCGCCTTTTATCAAACCGCAAAAGATGATAAGGTTATTCGTTTTTGTTTCGGAAAAAAGCAATCAACCCTTGAATTGGCAGTAGAAAAACTGGTTAAATTTGGCGGATGAAAAAATTTGACACCGTTATTTTCGATCTCGGAGGTGTATTAGTAGATTGGAATCCCGATTACGTTTACCGCACCATTTTTAATGATGAAACAAAGATGCGCGAATTCTACAATGAAATTTGCACATCGGAATGGAACGAAGAACAGGATGCCGGCCGCGGCTTAAAAGAAGCGACCGAAGAGCTTGTGGCGCGGTTTCCTCATGAAGAAGAAAATATTCGCGCTTACTATAACAGGTGGGAGGAGATGCTTAAAGGCGAAATCGAATCAACGGTGGCGGTGCTGGAAAAACTAAAAGATAGAAAACAACATAAGCTGTACGCGCTTACTAACTGGAGCGCGGAAACATTTCCTGTTGCGCTGCGCCGGTTCGAATTTTTGCAGTGGTTTGACGGCCGATTAGTTTCTGGTGAAGAAAGAATGCGAAAACCTTTCCGGGAGATTTATGAGCTGCTGGTAAACCGGTTTAATATTAATCCGGGGACGGCGGTTTATATTGATGATAATGCGAGAAATTTGACTGCGCCCGCACAGATGGGTATATATACCATACATTTTAAAGATGCGCATCAACTCGAGGATGAACTCAAACAGCTGGGTATTTTGTAGTCGCCTCACGCTTCACGCCTCACGATAAAACCTGGTACGTCAGTAAACTCATCATGTAAGCCAGGCCCGTCATATACGCCAACTGTACTGCGGGCCACTTCCATGAACGGGTTTCTCTTTTTACAATAGCGAGCGTACTCATACACTGCATCGCGAATAAATAAAAGATCATTAACGACACACCGGCCGCAAGCGTATACACTTTCGAACCATCAGGATTCGTGGCCTGCTGCATTTTTTCGCGAAGCATTAAACTTTCTTCTCCATCATCCTCTACACTATAGAGCGTAGCCATCGTTCCTACAAACACCTCCCTCGCGGCGAAAGAAGTGATCAGGGCAATACCTATTTTCCAATCAAACCCGAGAGGAGCAATAACCGGCTCAATTGTTTTCCCCATTATTCCTGCGAAGGAATTTTCAAGTAGCTCTGTACTTTTTTGCTTGTTGAACTCTTCGGCATTGGCCGGTTGTTCCTGTATAAGCTGGTCATATTTCGCATGGACCGCATCCATTTTAGAACTGGGTCCGAATGAACTGAGCGCCCAGAGTATGAGACTGATTACCATGATAACCTTACCCGCTTCGAAAACAAAAATCTTCGCTTTCTCGAACATGGTAATTAAAACATTCTTCCACCTTGGCGACCTGTAAACGGGTAGCTCAAGAATGAAAAAACTTTTCTCTTTTATATTGATGAACCAGCGTCCTACATAGGCAACGGCCAGCGCTACAATAACCCCCAGCAGGTAAAGTCCCATCATTACCAGTCCCTGCAAGCCGAGAAAACCGCCGAACATAACCTTGGGAATAACGAGGCTGATAAGTATCGTGTACACGGGCAGTCGAGCGCTGCAACTCATCAGTGGTGTAACCAGTATCGTAAGCAACCGCTCTTTTTTGTTCTCGATACTTCTTGCGCTCATAATAGCGGGAACCGCGCATGCGAATCCGCTGATCATGGGCATCACACTTTTGCCGTTCAGTCCCACTTTTCGCATGAGCTTATCCGTTAAGAAGCTGATGCGCGCCATATACCCTGAATCTTCGAGAACGCTGATGAGGCCGAATAAAATAGCGATCTGCGGAACAAATACAACTATTCCTCCCAGCCCGGCAAGGATTCCGTTTATCAAAAGATCCGACCACCATACTTCCGGCAGCACACTGCTTAACCATGCGCCTGCAGTAGCGAAGCTCCATTCGATAAACATCATCGGATATTCGGCAAGCCAGAATATACTCTGGAACAAAAGGAACAGCACACCCAACAAAATCACGTAACCCCAAACACGGTGTAGCAGGATATCGTCGAGCTTTTCGGTAAAAAGTGTTTTTTTTAGCGGACTTGGCTCAGATACGGCCCGGCCGATAATATTTGAAATCCTCTGATAACGCTGTACGATTTCTTCGGCCTGCACTTTAGTGTGATTGAACCCATGCGCTTCTTCGATGCGCTCAATTTTATCCTGCAGGTGACCGTCGAGGTGAAACGACTCGTGATTAATAAGATAATGTATCGCCTTGTAGTCGCTCGCCTCCGGAAACAGCAATTTTACATTTCCGATTGCCGGCATTGCAAGCGCTTCGTTGTTGATAAAATCTCTTACGGGAGCCCTGTAAAGATGATTTGCCGTTTGTTCGATTGCCTTTTTAAGTTGCGGGATGCCCTTGTTTTTGCGCGGGTTTACCGGTATTACGGGTATGCCCAGTTCGCGTTCGAGCTCGGGCACATCGACGTTGATGTCTTTTTTCTTGGCGATGTCGAGCATCGTGAGCGCCACTACCACTGGAATTTTGAGATCCATGATTTGCGACACGAACAACAGGTTTCTTTTCAGGTTGCTCGCATCGGCCACCAGGATCATGAGATCGGGTTTTACGTGCTTATCCTGGTTCATCATCACGCGGTAGGCCACCCATTCATCCTCACGGCGGGGATACAGGCTATACGTGCCCGGCAGGTCCACAACGACCGCATCGAGGCCCGGCGCAACCTGAGTTCTGCCAGCTTTCTTCTCTACCGTAACGCCAGGAAAATTTCCGACTTTCTGATTAAGACCGGTTAGATTATTAAAGAGCGAACTTTTACCGCTGTTAGGATTGCCTACCAGTGCTATTTGAATGGTTCTCACTGACACAATTTGCAAAATTACCTCATTACACCCTCTACAGTTTACGAATTGGGTAAAAGTTAGGAAATCGGCATCGCTGATTATCTTTGCCGCTCGTTTCAAAGTATTACTATGTTCAACAAAAGGGTAAAGATTAGCGAACTTCTGACCTGGGAACCTCAGTTCCAGGAGGTTATTGTTATGGGATGGGTGAAAACTTTCAGAAATAATCAATTCATCGCTTTGAACGACGGCTCTACAAATACCAATCTCCAGGTAGTGGCGGAACTTGGCCTGCTTGATGAAAACCAACTGAAAAGAATTTCAACAGGGGCATCGCTTAAAGTGGCGGGCACTGTAATTCCTTCACCCGGGAAGGGACAAAAGCTGGAAGTAAAAGCAAGCACCATAGAGGTGCTGGGCGACAGCGACGCCGAGAAATTTCCATTACAGCCGAAAGAACATAGTCTTGAGTTTTTGAGGGAGATAGCGCACCTGCGTTTTCGCACAAATACATTCGGCGCGGTTTTCAGGGTACGGCACGCTCTCGCATTTGCTATACATGAATTTTTTAATAAGAAAGGATTTGTGTACATGCATACACCCGTGATCACGGCGAGTGATGCGGAAGGAGCAGGTGAAATGTTTAGAGTTACCACGCTCCCGCTCGAAAATCCTCCAAAAAATGAGAGGGGAGAAATCGATTACAGCCAGGATTTCTTTGGCAGGTCAACCAATCTTACTGTAAGCGGACAACTGGAAGGCGAACTCGCCGCAATGGCGTTTAGTGATATCTACACATTCGGTCCAACCTTTCGTGCAGAGAATTCCAACACCACGCGTCACCTTGCGGAATTCTGGATGGTTGAGCCTGAAATGGCGTTCTACGATATTGAAGACAACATGAACCTTGCCGAGGAATTCATTAAATACATTATCGGCTACGCGCTCAAAAATAACAGGGGCGACCTGGAATTTCTTGCACAACGTCTCGAGAAAGAAGAAAGCAAATTGCCGCAGCAGCAGCGCAGCGAAATGGGCCTGATTCAGAAACTTGAATTCGTACTTAACAACCAGTTTGAAAGAATCACTTATACAGAAGCGATAGATATTCTTCTTGCTTCTCCCGCTTATAAAAAGAAAAAATTCGATTACGAGGTAAAGTGGGGCAAGGATCTTCAAAGTGAACACGAGCGTTATCTCGTGGAGAAGCATTTTAAAAAGCCCGTGATTGTAACGGGTTACCCGAAAGATATCAAGTCTTTTTACATGCGGGTGAATGATGATGGAAAAACGGTTGCGGCGATGGATATACTTGCACCAGGCATTGGTGAAATTGTCGGAGGCTCGCAGCGTGAGGAGAGGCTTGATAAGCTGGAGGAAAGGATGAGGGAGATGCATATTCCCGTGGATCAGTTATGGTGGTACCTCGATACGCGCCGCTTTGGTTCGGTGCCGCATGCCGGGTTTGGGCTGGGCTTTGAAAGAATGGTTCAGTTTGTTACAGGCATGACGAATATTCGCGATGTGATTCCCTTTCCGCGCACGCCCAAGAACGCGGAGTTTTAATTTTTTCTTTTTTACTTTTTTTGTTTGACAGGCAATGCTGCCGGGACAAGCTTTCTGCTCGCGCCACTGACAGTCTCTTGATTCCCATCAATATCTTACATATACCAGTACTTTGTTTTGCATAGTACCTAACAATCCCCTATATTTGTATTCATAAAGGAAAAAAGCGCCATGAATATCGAGAATACACAAAGCCAGATGCGAAAGGGAATCCTGGAGTTCTGTATCCTCTCCATTATCCGCCGGGGTGAAGCTTACCCCTCAGATATCGTAGAGGAAATGAAGAACGCCAACCTGCACATCCTGGAGGGAACCCTTTACCCCCTGCTTACCAGACTGAAAAACGCATCCATGTTAACCTACCGCTGGGTGGAAAGCAACTCGGGGCCGCCCCGCAAATATTTCTCCCTGACGCCGGCCGGTGAAGACTTTTACAAAGAACTCGAAGCCACATGGAACGAATTAGCAAACGCAGTAAACGCCCTCACAGGCGAACGTACCAAAAGCCACCAAAACAACGACTAAAAAAACATAAGTAATGAAAAAGGTGATCAACATAAACTTCCAGGGCAGGGTGATTCCCATAGAAGAAACCGCCTATGAATTGCTCAAGCAATACATCGAAAGTTTGAGGATCTACTTTGCAAAGGAAGAAGGCCGCGATGAAATTATAAATGATATCGAGGGCAGGATAGCGGAACTCTTTTCAGAAAGATTAAAAGGCAGTGTCACATGCATTACCGACGATGATGTAAACAGCGTTATCGCCGGCATGGGCCGCCCGTCCGATTTCGAAGCCGAAGAAGGCGAAACAGCATCGTCGGCATCTTCTGCAAGTACTTCAACCGCTCAGCCCAGCCAGGCCCCACCATTGGGTGGTCGCGGACGAGGCCGGCTTTACCGCAATGCCGACGATAAAATTATCGGGGGCGTGTGCAGCGGCCTCGCAAATTATATGGGCATCGATCCTGTAATCATGCGCATCCTGTTCGTCGTGTTCCTTGGTGTTTTGTTTTGGGTGTACATCCTTCTTTGGATTATCGTACCATCCAAGTCGATTGAGTCGAACATCACCAAGCGTCTTTACAGGAGCGCCGACCAGCGCGTAATCGGAGGTGTGGCCGGAGGCCTGGCTGCGTACTTCAACATCGACGTATGGATCCCGAGATTAATTTTTGCGCTTCCTTTCATAATTGGACTGATAAGCGGAGGATTTAATTCATGGATGTGGGACTGGGATTTCGGATTTGCTCCGCGTGTAATATCGGGCTCATTCAGCGGAACACTTTTCATCACCTATATCATTCTGTGGATCGCGGTTCCCGTTGCTCATACGGCTGCGGAGAAACTGGAAATGCGTGGTGAGAAAGTAAACCTGAATTCTATTGCCAACACCGTAAAAGAGGACCTCGAACAATTTAAAACACGTGCTGAAAAATGGGGTGAAGAAATGAAGTCATCCGCAAAGGAAATGGGATCGAAAGCAAAAAACTTCTCAACCGAAGCTACCTACGCGGCGCGACAGGCAGGAAACGGACTGGGCCATGCAATAGGTGTTCTCTTTAAAGTGTTTTTCATATTCATCTTCACGATAATAGCAGTTTCCCTGTTTAGCGTTTTTGTTGCACTGTTGTTTGGAGGATTGGCAGTGGCGCCGCTGAAAGATTTTATTCTCGAAGGTCCGTTTCAGAATTCTCTTACATGGATAACATTGTTTCTGTTCTTCATGATACCACTGGTGGCATTGATTACATGGGGCGTTCGAAGAATAATGGGTGTGCGTACGAAACGGCATTACCTAGGGTATATTTTTGCGGGCCTTTGGGTGATTGGTCTTATCGGCGGAATCGCGCTTGTTGGATCAGTGGCAAGAAACTTCAGAAATTATTCGAGACTGCCGGAAGAAAATATCGGCACGATCGAAAATCGCAACAGGGTATTTGTTGACGTGAAGGATTTAGGATGGAGGGATTACAACCGTGAATTTTTCGGAATTGAGGTAGACGACGACTGGCCCTGGTACACTGAGGGTGAGGATTCAATCCTGCTGAACACTGTGAAGATCACGATGGCAAAAAGCAACGACTCTGCGTATCATGTTTACAGGGTCAGGGAAAGCCGTGGCAGCGCCAAACGCAACGCGACACAGGCAGCTGAACGGATCGAATTTAGCCCCACAAGAATGGACAGTGTGATTGAATTGCCACAGGGCTTTTATATCAATAAGGTCGATAAGTTCAGAAATCAGCGGGTGTGGATCGTTATCGAGGTACCGGTTGGAAAGCGTATCGGTTTCAGCAGGGACATTGGAAACTATCACTGGTTCAATATGCACAACAGGTACAACAGGTGGGACGAGTACGACAACCAGGACGATTACGACTATTGGAAGGGCAGGCCGGAAGGCGGCCAGGAATACATTATGCGAACGGACGGGCCCGAAAGAATAGCTTCCCTCTGAAATTGGTTGCCTTACCGGCAACCTTTATTTTTGCTGCTCATCAAAAAAACTGTTTGTTGTTTACCACATGAAGACCACACCTTTTACCAGGAAGCACCAGCAACTCGGTGCAAAGATGGCTGAGTTTGCCGGCTATCTCATGCCCATATCTTATTCCGGAATCAATGATGAGCACACTGCTGTAAGAAAAAATGCAGGCGTGTTCGATGTGAGCCATATGGGCGAATTTATTTTCAAAGGCGAAAATGCGCTCGATCTCATTCAGCGTGTTACCACCAACGATGCTTCAAAATTAACGTCGGGTAGGGCGCAATACAGTTGCCTGCCCAATGACGATGGAGGAATTGTTGATGACCTGCTCGTGTATTGTATTGAAGAAAACAACGTGTACATGCTCGTTGTAAATGCTTCGAACATCGAGAAAGATTGGAACTGGATATCAAAATTCAATGATAAGAATGTAGAGATGCATAACATCTCGGCAAAAACATGTTTGCTTGCTGTTCAGGGTCCGGATGCAACAAAAATTATTCAGCCGCTTACGGAAATGGATGTGCTCAACATGCCTTACTACACATTCGGTAAAGGAACAGTGGCCGGTGTAAAAAACGTTTTAGTGAGCGCTACCGGGTATACGGGAGCAGGAGGCGTTGAAATTTATTTTGAGGATAAGGATGAAGCTCCTGATGTAATATGGAACGCGATATTTGAAGCGGGTAAAAGCTATGGAATAAAACCGATCGGCCTGGGAGCGCGCGATACACTTCGCCTCGAAATGGGGTATTGCTTATACGGTAACGACATCGACGATACCACATCGCCAATGGAAGCGGGATTGGGCTGGGTAACCAAATTCAGCAAAACATTTCCTTCAAGCGCTATCTTTGAAAAACAAAAGAAAGAAGGAGTGAAGCGGAAGCTGGTGGGTTTCGAGATGATAGAAAAGGGAATTCCGCGCCACGACTACCCGATAAATGATGCAGGCGGAAAAGCCATCGGAAAAGTAACTTCAGGCACACAGCTGCCGGGCATCAACAAAGCTATCGGTATGGGGTATGTTGAAACGGCTCACGCCGGAATTGATACCGAAATTTTTATTGGTATAAGGGATAAGCAGATCAGGGCGAGAGTGGTGAAACTTCCCTTTCAGTAAACAGGACATGACGAAAATCCACGTGACAACATTTATTGCGGCGCCGGTCGAAAGAGTGTTCGATCTTTCACGGCATGTTGCGCTGTATAAGCAAATGTTTCATGGTAACAGGGAGCGAATCACCTCAGGTGCGGCTTCTAACCTCATTGGCAAAGGCGAAACTGTTTCGGTAAACGCCACCCACGCAGGAAAATCGCGCATGGTGATGCTGAAGATTACTTCTTTCGACCGGCCGACTGTATTTGTAGAAGAGCAGGTAAAGGGCGACCTAGAAAGTTTCAGGCACGAACATCATTTCAAACGTGCGGACAACGGAACCATCGTAATCGACATTCTTGAGTTCGGAAATCCGAAAGATATTGCCGGGAGGATTTTCGGCAGGTTCTACTTCAAAAAATATCTCGAAGGATTGTTGCGTAAGAGAACAGAACTGGTTCGCAGCTATGCCGAAAGCGAAAAGTGGCGGGCAGTATTAACCTGAGAGGCATAAAAATCACATGGCACAATCAAAACCTTCATTATACACTGTTGTTTCCCCGGCCCTTCTCCATCTGTATGACGTTAAAGACACCATAGTAGTGGTAATCGATGTGCTACGGGCCACGTCTACTATTGCCACGGCGCTATCGAACGGTGCCGCTTGTGTTGTACCGGTAGATGATATCGGCAAATGTATTGCGCTCGGAAAGTCGTTAAGCGGTATTACTGCCGGTGAGAGAGACGGCAAAATTGCGGAAGGTTTGGAGTATGGTAATTCTCCTTTCGAATATCCCCGCGAATTTGTAGGTGGCAAAATACTCGTGCTTACCACAACCAATGGCACGAGGCTGCTGCATATGGCGTTGGCCAGGGGAGCCAGTCATATTATTACAGGCTCGTTTGCGAACTTCAGTGCCGTGTGCGAATACCTCGTAAATCAACAGCAGCCGGTGCTGCTGGCCTGTTCGGCCTGGAAGGACCGCGTGAATATCGAGGATACCCTTTTTGCGGGCGCGGTGGTGAAAAATGTGAGGCAGCACTTTAGCATAAATTGTGATGCGTCGGGTGTGGCAGAAACATTATATGAAGCCGCGGGGCCGGATCTGTATAAGTTTCTCAAAGAAAAAGATGCCACGCATTACCAGCGACTTACGGGATTCGGCCTCGAAAGGGATCTTAAATATTGTTTAACAATGGATACTGCCAATGTGCTGCCCTTCTATGAAAATGAAAAATTAGTTATACACCAGGGTCAAAATAATTTTGCTTCCTGAGTTTTTAAATGTATTATTGTGAAGGAAATAAGCTGATTAGTCACCTTTGCAACTCTCTTAACTCATCAGTTTTTATCGTTCCGCCCAATTAAATCATTTCAAAAGATTTCACAAAACCAAGTTCGTTTTTTTGAACAAGTGGTAAACTCTCAAGTTTTTTTATGTACGATATTCTGCAATTGAACGATATGCTCGTTCCAGAACTGCTTGACATCGCCGAGCAGCTTAAAATTCCAAATGCCAAGAAACTCAACAAGCAGGACCTGATCTACAAGGTTCTTGATAAACAGGCAGTATCCGCAAGCGATAGCAAAGGTTCTTCGAACGAAGAGAAAGGAAGAACAAGAAAAAGAATAGTGAAGGCCACAACAGCTAACTCTACCGAAGAAGCGGTAGTGGAAAGTGGCGACACCCCCAAAGAACACAGAAAGGAGGCTCCGAAAAAGAAGGGGCAGGATAAAGCTTCAGATAATAAGGGACAACCGCACGGTAAGGGTCCTCATAAAGGCAAAACAAACCGTAAATCTGATGAAGCCGCCGAGGAGTCGACATTCAACCCAAGGCACCGTGAAAGGGCTCCGATGGATCGTAAAGACATCATCGTTGAAGACAACGAGGAAGAACTGATAAAAGATGAAGAACAGGTGGAGCAGCCACAGCCCGTACAACAGAATGGCGGCACCGTTGCACCTCCTGCAGATCAGCAAAACAGGTCATATCCCCAGCGCCGCGAACCCGCTTTCAATATAGAGTTCGATGGCGTGATTATGGGTGAAGGCGTTCTCGAAATGATGCCCGATGGCTATGGCTTCCTGCGCAGCAGCGACTACAACTATCTCAGTTCACCCGACGACGTATATGTTTCTCCCTCCCAGATAAAATTATTCGGTTTGAAAACAGGCGACACTGTTTACGGTGCCGTTCGTCCTCCGAAAGAAGGAGAAAAATATTTTGCGCTCCTGAAAGTGGAACACATCAACAGTAAAAGCCCTGAAGATGTGCGCGACCGCGTGCCATTCGATTATCTCACGCCGTTGTTTCCATTCGAGAAATTGAATTTATTCCAGACACCGAGCGCTTACAGCACACGCATCATGGATCTTTTCACACCAATAGGAAAAGGTCAGCGCGGATTGATCGTGGCACAACCCAAAGTGGGTAAAACAGTATTGTTGAAAGATGTTGCGAATTCAATCGCCGCCAATCATCCGGAATGTTACCTCATGGTAGTACTTATAGATGAAAGGCCGGAAGAGGTTACCGATATGGAGAGAAGTGTAAAGGCCGAGGTAATCGCTTCCACATTCGACGAACCAGCCGAAAAACACGTTAAGGTTTCGTCTATAGCGCTTCAAAAAGCAAAGAGGCTCGTTGAATGCGGACATGATGTAGTAATCCTGCTCGACTCAATCACGCGTCTCGCACGCGCTCATAATACTGTTGCGCCGGCTTCCGGTAAGGTGCTTTCGGGTGGCGTTGAAGCCAACGCGATGCAGAAGCCGAAACAATTTTTTGGTGCGGCAAGAAAAATTGAAAATGGCGGATCCCTCACTATACTTGCTACAGCGCTCATTGAAACAGGATCAAAGATGGATGAGGTGATCTTTGAAGAATTCAAGGGAACCGGTAACATGGAACTTGTGCTCGACAGGCGTCTTGCCAACAAGCGCATATTCCCGGCCATCGACCTTACAGCATCATCAACACGTCGCGACGACCTTCTCCTCGAGAGAGATGTACTGCAGCGCATTAACCTGCTCCGCGTTTACCTGAGCGATATGAACACCGAAGAAGCAATGAACGAATTGCTCAAGAGAATGCGTGGTACAAAAGACAACCAGGAGTTCCTCGCGAGCATGAATGGCTAACCGAAGGCATAATTTTTTTATCTTTTCTTAAAAATATGCTTTATGAAAAAGGTAGGTACAATACTATCTATTGTTGCCATACTCGCATTTGCAGCATGCGGCGACAGCTCAGAAAACACCAACGGCACAGAACAGGTTTCTGACCCCGTAAACAATAGCGGTCCTGGAACAGAAGCCGAAAGGGCAAACAACGCTGTGAAAGATTCTGCAAACGCTGGTGCCGATTCAACAATACGCCGCGACGCCGACGCTCCTTCCACACCACATTGATCCCTAGAAAATCATGTGTCCCTTGTTCTTGATTTTTTCATGAGCAAGCTCCATCACCAACTGGACACCATTAATTTTTCTGATGGTGTCCATAAGCTGATGAAAAAATTCATCAGAAACGACATCCCCCTTCAACAGGTAAAGAAAATCAAGGTGCCGGAATTCGGGTAGCAGGTATTCGCCATCAAACTGGTTGTTGTAGAGATAATGGTTGAGTGAGTTGGTGGCTTCGCAATATTGAAAAATGGCAAAATAATAATCGCGCTTTTTTCTCTTCAGCTGAATTTCTATATCATTATTGTTCCGGAAGTCAATCGTGAGTAACTGGTTAAGCTGCCAGCACAGTTGGTAATCTTTAATTGGCGCCACGATACCGATAAGCCTTGTGTTACGGAAAAATTCTTCTGCGAGCTCATCGAGGTCCAGTTTAAGTTTCATGAAAATTACAGGTTAGTTGGTCTTAAGTATATCAACGCTGCGCTTCACCAGGTTCAGGCCCTTCGGATCCTCCACAGCCGCGGCAACTGAATCAAGCCGCATGGTACGGCTTACAGTCTGACGTGTAACAGCAGGATGTTCTTCGAAATATTTTTCACCGTATAAGCCATTTTTCTCACCGCAGTACGCAACAAAAAGGTAATTCTTTCGCGACTTTCCTTTACCAGGTTTTGCGAGCCTCGCCACTTCCATCAACGCCGCGACGTTTGTGTCGTTGTCAAGACCGGCAGAAACGATAACAGTGCTATCGCCGTTGTTATCTGCATAGCCGATGATATTGTGTCCTGTGCGGCTCTGCTCTTCCAGGTCAACATTCAATTTCACATCAAGAATATCCGATTCGTTGGAAGCGTATTTTTTATATGCGCTGCTCGTAATGTAAAGAACGGGAATTTCAAGAGGCGCCGAGCTGTCATACCGGTTGTATTTAAGATCACCGGCTTTGGATTTATTGTAGATGATCAATGCAGAAGCTCCTTTATCTGCTGCAAGTTTTGCTTTTTTCCGGATGATGTCGAATGTATCAGCTTTGCCGGAGTCGGCGTCTCCAACCAGTTCACTTATTTCTTTGAACCATGGCACACCATTCTCCGCGAGGGCAATGGCCACAGCAGCTTCCTCGCTTTTATTCGCGCTGAATGCAAACGGGAAGTAATCTTTATATAAAACAAGCACATCATCATTGATCTTAAGCATTGTTGATGGCTTTACTTCCCTGCCATCGTATATTTTAAACGCCTGGAACCAGTCGTTGCCGGCATGAGGCTTCAGGCCTGATTTCGAAAATTGCCTGGCGATATAGTCGTTCGCGACTTTTTCTCCGTTTGAGCCGGTTTTTGTTCCACCAGGTTGATTGTTCAGGAACGTTGTGTGTGCCTGCAGATTGGAAACAATTATCCTATCCGTTTTTCTGAGTTTTTTCTGAGAAAAGGCGGGTACGTGGATCAGTAGCGGTAAAGTAAGCAGGAGAACGGTCAATTTCTTCATAAAAATTGAGGCAATTTCAGGGAATATAAAGACAAAGGCTATACCAATGAATGGTAAATGTTTTGCAAAAGTATAGTTACTTCTTAATAGTTCGCCAATCAGTTCAAAACCTCGGTTTTTTTCCTTTACTTTTGCAGATTGTCCAATTTTAACCAAAAGAATGGCATTACCGCACCTAATCAAGTATGTTTATACTAATGGAACTGATGAAGTAATACGCCGTGGGAAAAAAATACATGCCATTGGGTATGTGGAAATGGTTGATTACGATGAATTGCTCGACTCGGTTTCGTTTAGGGTAAAGGACGATAGCTACAGTACCTTCTACAGGGTGAACATTCAGAAATTCAAAGACCCGAAAACGCTGTCTGTACGTTGTACCTGCCCCTATAACCTCGGCGATATATGCCGGCATGAGGCTGCTGCGCTCATCCAGCTGCAGGAGATGCTGGACAAGAATATTCTCAAAGCCGAAAAAGTTGATTACGACCAGCGGCATACCGTGGTTAAAATGAAATTCATCGACCTGAAAACACTCAGGTTGTTATGCTCTCCCGAAACGTACACCGCCGCCGAAGCATATCTCAGAAATGATAAGGCGAGAATTATTTCCGCGAAGGAAGAAACAGTAGTGGCCACTGTCGACCTCGACGGCACATCGTACAAGGTGGTGCTTCGCAAAAACGAAGAAAGAAATTTTGATACCAGCTGCGACTACGAAGACAGCAAACACCCGTTGTGTTTGCCTAAAGTAATTGTGTTTCTGCAACTGCTGAATACTCACGGCCCCTATTACTTTGATACTATTCGCAATTGGGATAAAGAGAAGAACAAGTTGCTGGAGCTGTACGGCTATTCGCTCAACGACGATCTTACAGGGAAATTTGAATTCACTTATAAAGAAGGCAAACCATTCCTGCGACTACTTGATACAAGCATCAAAAGAATAACGCCGCAGGAACTTTCTAAAGCAAGGGCATCCGTACCGGTTGCTGAAGCTGAAACTCCTGCATCAGAAGAAACTGAAGTAGCAGAGGCTGAGACGCCCGAGGGACCTTCACAACGGTTGGGTATCGTTTTCAATTTCAACAGCGATGTTTATCCTCACTTTGTAATTGAAGCAGTATCCGGCGAAACAAATGAACAGGTTGATTCATTCGTTGGAAAAGTACAAAAACTCGATCTCGGGAAGTTTATAAATATAGAATCGTTCCAGGAGAATGACAGGCAACTGATTCCTTCGCTCCGAAAGTTGCAGGATTCAGAAATCACCAAATATCTGAACCGCAATTCTCCCTTCAGTGGAATATGGGAAAATATTATTCATCATGAAGATGCGGCGTTGCCCGAAGAAACAAAATCACTCATCGTTGAATACATTCATCCCAAACTCAGAAAATTTTTGCAGGAAATTGCCGAGAACCCGTTTGTGTTCAGGTTGAATGAAAGGAAGCCCTTCAAAACCGACAATCTGAAATCTGTAGGAGTGGTTACCGATCCCATCGTTCCATATTTTAAGGTTAGTCGTAATGGTAATTCGTACGATATGGAGGCATGGGTTCGCGTGAGTGGACAAAACGTGCCCGTAACGAGCAACGAAGTAGAAAGCAGCCTGCTTTTCGTGTATAACGACAATGTGTACATGTGGCAGAAAACCGACGACGTAAATCTTATAGATAAATTTATTTCAAAAGGGAAACGGACTTTCTCTTCGTCCGAATGGCCGGAACAATTGATGAAATTTATTTTGCCATTGACGAAGGATTACCAGGTTGAATTCGATTCTCAGTTGATTTCGGAAGTAAAAGATGGCGATCCGGAAAAGCGTGTGGTGCTGCAGGAAAAAGGCGATTATCTAATC
The DNA here is from genome assembly GCA_016786745.1 of Chitinophagaceae bacterium. Lineage (GTDB taxonomy): Bacteria > Bacteroidota > Bacteroidia > Chitinophagales > Chitinophagaceae > Flavitalea. The sequence goes on from JAEUVS010000031.1 coordinate 14,813, forward strand.
TTCCAACCTGTATTTTCTTATAAGGGTTTTGAAACGAAGGCAGGCGGAAAAGACGATCTCGTTATTCCTTCGGGCGATAAAGTGATGATAGTTCATCGCGCGAAAGACAAAGAAAGCGCCTTCATTAAAAAGCTCGAACTTCTTCATTCAAATTTTATTACTCCTGAAGGCGGCCAGCAACTCGCGCTCAAAGGAAGTGATGTATTGAAGAACAACTGGTTCTTTTTGTTTGTTGATGCGATGAAGGACATGAAGGTTCCTGTATTCGGCTACGACGCATTGAAGAACTTCCGATTCAACACTGCCAAGCCGCAAACGAAAATTCATATCAGCAGCAATACCGATTGGTTCGATGCACGCGTTGATATCGTTTTCGGCGATCAGAAGGTAACGATAGCAGATGTAAAAAAAGCGCTTGCGAACCGTCAGCAGTTTGTGCCGCTTAATGATGGAACATTAGGTATTCTTCCTGAAGAATGGATAAAAAAATATTCATTGCTTTTCCGTGTGGGAGAGGGCAAGCAGGACCAGCTACGCTTGTCGAAGTACCACATGAGCGTTATTGATGAATTGTATGAGGAAAGAAATGAAGAAGAGCTTGTACTGCAACTCGAAGAGAAATACGATTCATTAAAACTGTTCAACAAGATTAAGGAGATACCTGTACCGGAGCATCTTGAACATGTGCTCAGACCGTACCAGGAACACGGATTCCACTGGATTAATTATCTGCAAGACATCGGCTGGGGTGGTATTCTTGCCGACGACATGGGTCTCGGTAAAACCGTACAGGCGCTTTCATATCTCCATTATTTCCGCCAAACAAAGGGCAGGCTGAGTGCATTGGTAGTTTGTCCCACCACGCTCATGTTCAACTGGGAGAATGAGATAAAGAAATTTACGCCATCGCTCACATATCATATTCATCATGGCGCCGATCGCACCAAGAGCAAGGATCTCTTCAAGGAGAAAGAAGTTATTATCACAACATACGGCACATTAAGAAGCGATATTAAGATGCTCGTTGAGATACCGTTTGACTATGTTATTCTTGATGAGTCGCAGGCGATTAAAAACCCAGCGAGCAAGGTGACAAAAGCGGCGGGTTTACTTCGAGCGAAGAATAGACTGTGCATGAGTGGTACACCGCTTCAAAATAATACGTTCGATATTTTCGCGCAGATGAACTTCCTCAACCCGGGTATGTTAGGAAGTATAGAATTCTTCAGGCAGGAATTTTCTATTCCGATAGATAAATTCGGCGAGCCTGACAGGAAGGATCACCTCCGCAAAATTTTGTACCCCTTCATTCTCAGAAGAACAAAGGAACAGGTGGCCAAAGATCTTCCTGAAAAGATCGAAACAATCCTGTACTGCGAGATGGAAGACGAACAGCGCAATATATATGACGCGTACAGAAATGACTTCAGGGATAAGATTCTCGGGACAATAGAAGCTGAGGGAATCAATAAATCGCAGCTGACCATATTACAGGGCCTGATGAAGCTTCGCCAAATCTGCGACTCACCGGCGATATTGAACGAGCAGGAAAAATTCCCTAATCACAGCATCAAGCTGGAAGAACTGGGTCGTGAGATCACCGAAAATATCAGTAATCACAAAGCGCTTGTGTTTTCCCAGTTTCTTGGCATGCTCGCGCTTATCAGGCAAAAGCTCACCGAACTTGGTGTTGACCATGAATACTTCGATGGAAGTACTTCGGCCCCTGACCGTGAAAAAGCTATACAGCGGTTTCAAAACGATGAAAACTGCCGCGTGTTCCTCATCTCGCTCAAGGCGGGTGGAGTCGGCCTGAACCTTACAGCTGCGGATTACGTTTACATTGTGGACCCATGGTGGAACCCCGCCGTTGAACAACAGGCCATAGACCGTACTCACAGGATCGGCCAAACGAAGAATATTCTCGCCTACCGTATGATCTGTAAAGACACAATTGAAGACAAAATTCTTCAGTTGCAGGAGAAAAAACGCCTTCTTGCGAAAGACTTAATAACTGATGATGAAGGATTTGTGAAGAGTCTGACCAGGGCCGATGTGGAATACCTGTTCAGCTAAAAAACCCTTGCAGGACTGCAAGGGTCAGGTATGATCAAAAAACAAAGACTGCTTTCGATAATAACAGATTAATGCATCTTCCTCCTGTTAGAAGGATGGTTGATGGGTGATTCGCCTATCAACAAAACCGCCCAAATATTCTTAAGGAGACTAAAAATACCCGTAGAAGTCTTATAGTGGTTCCGGCAAATTTTGGTGTTGTTCACATCAAAATACATGGTCTTTCGTTGCATCTATATTGGCGTTTTACTGGTAAAATGACAGGTTATCCACAAAGTAACGATAACCAGTGTTGATTTATTGTGCATAAGTTACGTCGTATATTTACTATGAAAATGTTAAACCCATTAGCCTATTTTTAAGTAAATCCCTAAGTATGAAAGCCCTGACTCCATTCTTCATGCTTTTGCTCCCGATCGGGCTTTGGGCTCAAAGCGCTTTTACCAACCAAACCCATTCGACACTGCAGAAGGTGATTAACGACTACCCGAACCATTTCAAAAACATCCGGGGAAGGCTTATTGATGAGAATCCGCAAACCACAGACTACTCTTCAACCATACAGATACCCGGCGCGCTTAATACAACAATAACCCGCTATAGCGCTACTAACGACAAAGAGATTTACAGTTGGAAATGCACCGTGCTTGAATCGGAAGACTTCGAACTTGTGAGTAAGAAGTATCGCGAAGTGTATGCGCAGATGAAAAATAGTATCATCAAGCTCGATGGCAACAAGCCATTTATTCTTAATGGCAGTTACGGCGAGCCGACAGATGAAAAGCGATTTATATCCAGTTCCTTCGGTCTTCTTCCTGCTTCCGGCGATCTTAAATCGTTGCGTGTTGAGCTTACCCTCGAATTCCTGGTTACAGAATGGAAAGTTTCCGTACTCGTATACGATAGTGACGATGCGGGCCTGGCCAAAGAATGGCAAAACGATTAATGCGCCTCGAGCCAGTTTTCTCCTCCCCCGATTTCAGCTTCTACAGGAACACCGTTTGGCAGTGGTAATGCGGTGCGCATGCAATCGATTATCAGCGGTTTTATAATTTCGGCTTCATCGCGATGTGCATCGAATACAAGCTCGTCATGTACCTGCAAAACCATCTTGCTCTTTAGCTTCCTCGACCGGAATTCGTTGTGAATTTTGATCATCGCCATTTTGATCATATCCGCGGCGGAGCCCTGTATCGGAGAATTAATCGCGTTGCGTTCAGCAAAACTTCTTACGGTAAAATTGCCCGAGTTAATATCTTTCAGCCATCTCTTTCTTCCCATCAGCGTTTTTACATAACCGTGTTCTTTAGCGAAGTTGATTGTTGAATCCATATACTTCTGAATGCTGCTGAACTGTTTCTTGTAGTTTTCAATTATTTCTTTTGCCTCGGCTCTGCTAATGCCCAGGTTGTCGGCGAGACCGAATGCGCCCTGTCCGTAAATGATTCCGAAGTTTACGCTCTTTGCTTTATAGCGCTGAACTTTTGTTACCTGCGATTCCTCTATTCCATACACTTTTGCGGCCGTTGCGTTATGAATGTCGCGCTTTTGCACAAACGCTTCAATCATCGCGGGGTCCCCGCTGATGGCGGCAACGATACGAAGTTCTATCTGGGAATAGTCGGCGGAGAGGATGATATGATCTTTGTCGCGGGGAATAAAAGCTTTTCTTATTTCTCTGCCTCTTTCCGTACGAATAGGAATATTTTGGAGATTGGGATTTACGCTCGACAGCCTTCCCGTTACAGCAACAGCCTGTGCAAAATTTGTATGAACCCTTCCCGTTTTTTTATTGATCATTAGCGGAAGTGCATCAACATATGTTGATTTCAACTTCGTGAGTTCGCGGTATGTAAGGATGTCGTTTACAATCTCGCTGCTCTGCGATAATTTGAGAAGGATATCTTCGCCGGTAGCATACTGTCCCGATTTGGTTTTCTTGGCTTTAGGATCGAGCTTAAGTCTTTCAAATAAAACTTCACCCAGTTGTTTTGGCGACGACAGGTTAAAACGTACTCCTGCCTGCTCGTAAACGCGCTCTTCGCTTGATTTTGCTTCCTTATCGAGTTCCTTGGAGTACTCGTTTAGAAATCCTGTATCCACCCTGATGCCTTCAAATTCCATATCGCCCAATACACGGACCAGCGGATTCTCAACTTCGATAAAAACCTGTTCTACTTCCTTCGCCTGCAAAACGGGGGTGAAAGCATGCTTTAACTGCAGCGTGATGTCGGCATCTTCCGCGGCATAATCTGCTATTTTCTCCAGCGGTAGATCCTGCAAATTGAGTTGCCCCTTTCCCTTACCTATCAATTCCTCGGTAGAAATCGTTTCATAACCGAGGAATGTTGCACTCAGCATGTCTACGGTACGTTTTCCCTCTGAGTCTATCACATAATGCGCGAGCATCGTATCGAATGTGTTTCCCTTCAATTCATAGTAGTACCATTTCAAAATCAGCATGTCCTGCTTCAGGTTTTGTCCGACCCAGGTGATAAACGGATTTTCAAAAAGAGGTCCAAAAAATTCAAGCAGTCGTTTTGTTTCTTCCTGGTCGTTTACGGGAAATGGAACGTACCACGCCTCTCCTTTTTGAAAAGAAAAGCTTAGACCGATGAGTTCCGAACTGTTCGGATCGCTAGTGGTGATTTCGCTTCCGATACATATTTCAGTTTTATCGCAAAGCGTGCGAACGAGTTCCCTTATTTGTTCATCGGTTTGCGCCACCTTATAATCGTGAGCGGTGTTCGTGATGTTTTGCGAAGCGACAATAACACCGGCAACTTCTTCCTCTAACAATTCTTTTTCTTCCGGCGCTATGGCTTCAGCAGCTTTAGGACTTGCTGAAAAAAGATCGGCCTGTTGCACAGTCGGAATTTCTTCTCCAAAAACTCTTCTTCCCAGAGCTTTGAATTCAAGCTCAGTGAAAATTTCCTTTAGCGCAGTCTTGTTGCTTTCTTTGATCCTGAAATCTTCTTCGTGAAATTCCACGGGCACATCTGTGATAATCGTCGCGAGTTTTTTACTCATGATTGCGAGCTCTTTTCCCTTCTTTATCTTTTCGCCGAGTGCTCCTTTTATATTATCTGCGTTATCAAGAATGTTTTCCAGCGTTCCATATTCGCCGAGCAATTTTGCGGCAGTTTTTTCTCCTACACCGGGAATGCCGGGTATGTTGTCAACCGAATCGCCCATCAATCCAAGTATATCAGTAACCTGCGACACGTCAGCAATATTCCATTTCTCACACACATCTTTCGCAGAAAGAACTTCGGCGTCGCCGCCCTGGTAGCCGGGTTTGTAAATAAATACTTTGTCTGATACCAGCTGCCCGTAATCTTTGTCGGGAGTAACCATGTAAACATCGTAACCCGCGTCAGCGGCTTTTTTACTCAATGTGCCGATGATGTCATCTGCTTCATAGCCATCCATTTCAATTACAGGGATATTAAATCCCTTCAGAATTCTTTTGATATCAGGAAGTGCAGCGAGAATATCTTCGGGCGACTGCTGGCGGTTCGCTTTGTAATCGGCAAAATCAACATCTCTTACTGTGGGAGCGAATGTATCGAAGCAAACGGCCATGTGTGTCGGCTTCTGGTTGGTGAGTAGTTCGATCAATGTATTCGTGAATCCAAACTGGGCGTTCGTATTTCTGTTTGACGATGTAAAACGGGGAACACGAATCAATGCGTAATACGCCCTAAACACGAGTGCCAGTGCGTCGAGGAGAAAAAGTTTTTTAGTCATTTGGCGAAGATAAATGACATATTGTTTCACGGCACCGGATCCTCGCCATGCCCACCCCACGGATGGCACCTGGCGATACGACGTGCGGTTAGCCACATACCTTTAAACAGTCCATATTTTTTAAAAGCCTCAAGCGCGTAGTTGGAGCATGAGGGCGTGAACCTGCACGACGGAGGTAAAACAGGTGAGAGGATCCACTGGTACAATTTTATGAGTACAATGAAAGGAAAGGATAATATTTTCAGAAGGCCGTTCATTTTACCTGGATCGCTAACTTTTTAAACAGTTCCTGGATTTTGGTGCACATACTTTCAAAGTCTATAATGTCTTTTCCGGTGTAAATAAAAAACAGGGTCAGGGCAGCTCCATCTTTTTTCAGTTCATTTTTATTAAGGCGGTATGCCTCACGCATTAGTCTTTTTATGCGGTTACGGTCTACTGCGCGTTTGAAATTTTTGCTGCTTACTGTAAACCCTGCCTGCGGCGAATCGGGTGCTGGATTAACTGAATAAAGCAGTCGCAGGGGATAAACAGCAATTGACTTTCCCTCGCTGAAAAGCTGGCCGATTAGCTTTCGGCTTTTCAGCCTTTCATTTTTTCCCAGTGTGAAGTTTGAAGCGATACTTTTAGTATCAATTTACATAAACTAAATTAGCCCCGGTACAGAGGCTAATTCATTAAAAAATATTTTGGAGCAGAGTTTACTTCAGCTTTCTTTCATCGGAAACGGAGAGTTTCTTACGACCTTTCCTGCGACGCGCGGCCAGCACAGCACGGCCATTTGCTGATTGCATGCGCTTGCGGAAACCGTGAACGGTTTTACGGCGACGCCTGTGAGGTTGAAATGTACGTTTCATGATTCTTCTGTTTTACTAAGTTGTTGAAAGGTCGGCAAAGGTACAGGAATTAAGCCCTTTCTCCAATAGATTTTTGTCTAAAGTTCAGCATGGATGGCCTTTACGGGCTCCCCGAAAAACGTAGTGGCGTGATTTTCAAAATCCTCTTCAGAATCAGTGGTATAGAAAGATCGGGACCCGGTTTTTGTGCAACGGCTCTCAAGTTCCGGATGATTTGCCAGGTACCTTGAAAGGCTATCGGCTACAATCTCACCCTGCGACACAATCCTCACATTCTTCGGAGCATATTTTACCAGCTTGTCCATCAGCAGAGGATAATGCGTACAGGCCAGCAGGATGGTGTCTATATCCCCATCCTTCGCTAACAGGTTTTGTATATTCTTTTGTATAAAGTAATCGGCGCCCTCCTTATCATATTCATTATTTTCAACAAGCGGTACCCACATCGGGCATGCTTCCTGCACAACGTTTACTTCAGGGTAAAATTTATTGATTTCCATCGCGTACGACTTCGACTGAACCGTTCCGTTCGTAGCGAGTATTCCAATGGATCCTGATTTTGTGAACTGACCTATTATTTCGGTGGTGGGACGGATTACTCCCAGGACCCGGTTCGAGGGATTCAACTTTTCCAGGTCATTCTGTTGAATTGTTCTCAGCGCTTTTGCAGATGCCGTGTTGCAGGCCAATATTACCAGCGGGCAGCCTTTTTCAAAAAACCACTTCACACATTCAAGGGTGTACCTGTAAACAGTATCGAACGACCGGTTGCCATACGGGGCGCGGGCATTGTCGCCAAGGTACACATAGTCGTACGCCGGCAACTTTTTCACGATCTCTTTCATTACGGTAAGACCGCCATATCCTGAATCAAAAATTCCTATCGGTCCTGTTGACGACATTTAGCGAAAGTACATGAAGAACACTCAAATAAAAAAGCCGCTCCAAACCAATGGAACGGCTCTCGGGAATAATTATGAAAAAACTTATTTAGACGGTGTTGCAGGTTTGGCAGCCGGTGTTTGCTGTGCAGGAGCAGCCTGGCTTCTGCCTGCGGGGATCTTCAAATTCAGTTTCTTTGCCACGAGTGGAAGAATGTCTTCTCCCGGAGGAGCAACAAGCAAGGCACCCTTTTCCAATACATAAGAATAGCCATTTTCTTTAGCTACTGATTGAATAGCATCGAAAGCTTTCCTGTTAATAGGAGTGATAAGCTCCTGTTGTCTTTGCTGCAATTGCTGCTGTATTCTTTGATCTTCCGCCTGTAAATCATTAAGCATCTTTTGCAATTCGCCTCTCTTTACATCTTTTACCGAAACAGACATCGAAGAAGAGTCTTTGTTGAATTTTTCGATAGCAGACTCAAGGGAAGATTGTTTTTCCTGTGCATTCTGGATCAGCGCGGACCTATATTGCTGAAGGTTAGAATCAGCTTTTGCTGTTTCAGGCATAATGCTTACCAGCTCTTCTGTGCTGATGTAACCGATTTTGTTCTGCGCGTTTACCGAACTGGAAGCCACCAGGGCGATAAATGTGATAAAAGCAGCAGTTAAGAATCTTTTCATTTATTTCATTTTTGGTTTAGACACATGGTTGCTTTTGGCGTTTCCATGTGGCTCTTTATTAGTTGAAAATTTGATGAAAAACGTTGCCTGGGAGCTACCCCTTTTTAGTTTTATTTAACACCCAACTCCCTCAGAACGTCTTCACTACGGTCCAATTTTGGGTCGGCAAAGATAACAGTTATTCCTTCACTTTTATCTAAAATAAAATCGTACTGGCGGTTCACCGCAATTTTCTGGATAGCCGTGTAAACCTTGTCCTGGATGGGCTTTACAAGCTCCTGGCGCTTCTTAAACAAATCGCCTTCAAAGCCAAAACGCTTACGTTGCAGGTCGCGAACTTCTTTCTCCCGCATGAATAGTTCATCTTCCCTTTTCTTCTTCAGATCTTCGCTGAGCATAACCTGTTCAGCCTCAAAATTTCTGTACATACGGTCGAGCTCTACCTGTTTCGCATCAATCTCGCGCTGCCATTGCTCGCTAACCGCATCCAGCGATTTCTGCGCATCTTTATAGTCGGGTATCTTGTCGAGAATATATTTTGTATCTACAATCGCATAGCGCTGGGCCTCAGCGGCAAATGCCAGGCATACCATGACCGCTACAGCCGCAAGTATTTTTTTCATTACTAATTTATTTAATGTTTGAGAAGTCTCTTCCAGCCAGTCTATTCAGGTTCATATCCGAGCATGAAGGTAAATCGCCCTGCATCTTTAAGTCCGCTTCCGGGGTTAAGCCTGTCGAATCCAATACCATAGTCAAACCCGAGAAGCCCGAACATCGGCAGGAAGAATCGCATACCTAAACCCGCGCTTCGGCGTAAACGGAACGGATTATAACTCTTGTAATCGTACCATCCATTGGCTGCTTCAAACCAGGCCATACCGTAAATCGTGCTGCTCGGATTCGTAGCAAACGGGAACCGCAGTTCAAGCTGGTACTTGTTGAATATAGTAAAGAAATTTCTTGCGTTCTGTTGATCCGGGTTGATCTTGGGATCGGAACTTTCATATACAGGGTAGCCCCTGTGAGCAATGATGTCGTAACCAAGAATAAAGTTTCCATTCGCAAGGCCCGCATCTCCCAACTGGAACCGTTCGAACGGAGAGAAGTCGAGTTTACTGTTGTATTTGCCCATGAAGCCATACTTCGCTGCCGCTTTCAACACGAACTGCTTACTTCTGTCTTCGCCAAATCCTCTTCCGATCGGAATAAACCATTCTGCGTTAAACCGCCATTTATGAAACTCAGGAAGTTTGTATGAATCGGTAATGCTGATTTTTTTGTTAATGAGTGAATAGGGCGGAGTAAACTGGGCACTCAGCAAAAAGTTGGATCCGCTCACGGGGAACATCGGGTTCGGACCCGCAGAGTTCCTGCTTAACGCGAATTTTATATTCACGTTGTTCGATACACCCGAGTCGAAAGACGAAACAAACAACGGGTAGTTGATCAGCTTATATTGAGTGTAGTTCAGTGAATAAACCAATGTAAAGAAGTCGTCGGGCCATTTTAATTGTTTTCCAAGCGAAATGGTAGCGCCAAAGTTTTTCAGCCTGTTACTATCGCTGAAAAAGTATCTTCCATCGGTGCCGATACCACCCGTTCTGAACACACTTTTGTAAAGGCTCACGGTAAGAGAGTTTCTCTTCTTACCTCCTAACCACGGCTCAGTAAATGAGAAGTTGTACGATTGATACGCGCGGCCGTTTGATTGCACGCGAAGACTAAGTTTTTGGCCGTCGCCTGTGGGGAGTGGATCCCACGCTTTTTTATTCCAGATATTATTGATCGAAAAGTTGTTGAACGATACACCGAGTGTTCCGGTAAGACCAATACCACCGCCCCATCCGGCA
>JAEUVS010000068.1 GCA_016786745.1 Chitinophagaceae bacterium
GAGAAGAATGGAAGCCCACAGGTATATCATCACTACATACAACATCAGTGTTCGTTTTCGTTTTGATTATTCACGTCATAAATCTCAGGCACCATTTTTATCTGCCTTTGAAGAAGGAACGTTACGATGAGCGCGAGCGACGCATAAACGGCGGTAAACAGGTAAAATGAATATACAATTCCGGGCATTGGCGTAACAGCATCTTTTGTGCGCATGATGCCGTTGATGATCCAGGGTTGCCGCCCCACTTCAGTAACAATCCATCCGGCTTCGATGGCGATGTAGCCAAGCGGTACAGATATCACGAATAGCTTCAACATCCACTTTTTGTTGAGCCAACTTTTTTTAGCTACCAGCGCGATGAGATAGATGATGGAGATAGCCGCGAGAAGAGAACCGAGCCCTACCATCACCTGGAAAGCGTAATGCGTAATGGCCACGGGAGGATGGTTTTCGGGAGGAATACTGTCGAGACCTTTTACTTCCGCTTCGAAATCCCCATGGGCGAGAAAACTAAGGAAGCCGGGAATTTCAAGCGCATATTTCACCGTTTTATTTTCTTCATCGGGTATTCCACCAATAATCAGCGGGGCCGATTTTGTTGTTTCAAAATGCGCCTCCATTGCCGCGAGTTTCGCGGGCTGATACTTCGCCACGTGCTTCGCCGACCTGTCACCACTGATTGGTTGAAGCAACGCTGCTATCACTGCAAAGATGGCCGCGATGTGAAAGGCCTTAGTGTGAAACAATACATTTTTTTTCCGCAGCACCATATAGGCATGTACGCCGGCTACAGCGAAGCCGGTTGCAATAAAGGCTGCGAGACACATGTGCAGCGCCTGCGAAAACCACGCTTTATTGAACATCGCGGCGATCGGATCAATATTGGTGAACTGACCATCGATGAAGTCGAAACCGGCGGGAGTGTTCATCCACGCATTTGCTGCAACTACGAGAATTCCGGATGCAAGTCCGCTGAGGCCCACGATTACGCCCGTTATCCAATGAAACCACTGGTTAAAGCGGTTCCATCCGTAAAGAAAAAATCCGAGCGCGATGGCTTCGATAAAAAATGCTGTTCCTTCGAGAGAAAACGGCATCCCGAAAATAGGACCGGCGTGCTTCATGAAATTGGGCCACAGCAATCCAAGTTCAAATGATAGCACTGTTCCTGATACTGCTCCCGTCGCGAAAAAAATTGCAACTCCTTTGCTCCATGCTTTTGTAATATTCAGGTATACCGGCTTTCGTGTTTTGATCCAATAAAAATGCGAAACTGCCATAAAGAATGGCATGACCATTCCTATGCAGGAAAAAATAATGTGAAAGCCGAGGGACAACGCCATTTGCGAACGTGCCGCAATAAAATCATCCATATTTTAATGAGAAGGATTCAATATTTTTATCAAATTTCGCCCCTTTATCATCATGAACAATCAACCCTTTCAAAAAAACAGCGCGTTCGCACCCAAACCCGATTGCTGGCCGCTCGTGGAATTCATCAGCCAATTCTATCCGTTGCGGGAAGAACTGGTTGATTTCATAATCAGCAGAACAACTTTTAAAAAAATACCGAAAGGAAAATTTTTACTCAAACCCGGTGAATATTGCAAGGATTATTATTACATCCACCGCGGAATTCTGCGTTCTTTTATTAAATATGGCAACAAAGAAATAACGATCTGGATCAATCCTGAAGGCGAGATCACCACTGCTATCAGGAGCATTTCCGGCAGCAGGATTTCCGGTGAATACATACAGGTGATCGAGAACGCCGACCTCGTTGTAATTCCCTTTGAGGCGATGGCAGAACTGTATGAACGGTTCCCTGAAATGAATAAAGTAGGCAGAATGTTGCTCGAAGAATATTACGCAGCTTCCGAAGAAAGAGTGTTTATTGCACGCATTCCCAACGCGGAGGCAAGATACCAGCATTTCCTCCAGTCGCGCCCTGAACTGTTGAACCGCATCCCGCTGAAATACGTAGCATCGTATCTTGGCATAACATTGGAAACATTAAGCAGGCTACGCGCAAAAAAGACGCGCAGGTCCTGATATTAAAATTTTCATGATGGCAACGAAAACGGACAAATCGCCTTTTTCCTTCTTCGACATTATTATCCGGCGGCTGGGTGTGCGGCTGCTCATCTTTGTTGCGCTGCTGCTCCTGAATTTTTGGGTACCGATAATGCCGCTCTCCCAAAAGTTCCACTATATCATAGGCAAAACCATAGATATTCTTTTAACTGCATCTGTTGCGGGAATACTTGTGGCGCTGGTGAAAGTGGGCCAGGATTATATGTTTCACCACTACGATCTGAATAAAAAAGACAACCTCCGCGAGAGAAAAATAAGAACACAGCTCGGCTTTCTCAGGAAATTACTTGTTACGATAATTATAGTGGTAGCGGTGTGCGTGATATTACTGAGTTTTGATAATTTAAGAAAGATCGGCACCGGCTTGCTTACAGGAGTGGGCATCGGCGGTATCATAATCGGTTTTGCCGCGCAAAAATCGCTCGGAAATTTGCTGGCCGGCTTCCAGATCGCTTTTACTCAGCCGCTGCGAATTGATGATGCGCTTCTCGTAGAAGGTGAATGGGGCCGTGTAGAGGAGATTACACTTACCTATGTTGTTGTAAATATCTGGGATCAGCGGCGGCTGATTCTTCCCATCAATTACTTTATAGAAAAACCTTTTCAGAACTGGACCAGGAGCAGCGCAGACTTGCTGGGCTCGGTAATGTTATATCTCGATTATAACGTTCCTTTCGATGAAATACGGGCAGAATTCAAACGCCTGGTGGAATCGCACCCGCTATGGGATAAACGGGTGTGTGTTGTTCATGTGACGGATGCTACCAAAGATGTGGTAGAAATTCGCCTGTTGATGAGTGCGAGCAATTCGGGAAACGCTTTCGATCTGCGTGCGTTTGTCAGGGAAAAAATGATTGAGTTCGTACAAAAAAATTATCCCGACAGCCTTCCGAAAACACGTATGGAACTAAAAGAAAGAAGACAGGTAGGTTGATGAAATTACTTTACCGTGATGCTTGTTGATACGCTGCCTGTTTCACCGCCGGCTGAGGTTCCGTTTAGCTGGATAATAAATTCGCCATCAAGGTCAGACGTGTAAAATTCTACAGCTGCTTTTCCGGAATTATCGGTTTTAACAGAGGGATTCCAGTATAATAAACTTCTGAAATCGGGCAGGTGCCCGCTGCCCGGCCTGAGGTATGAAGGCGAATAGAAGTCGCGGTGTTTTTGAATGATTTCGTAGGAAAGCACATTCGCGTTGGGATCGATCAGCAATCCATCAGTGCGACCTTTGTACGTGCGCAGACTGATGATTCCGGGAAATACCGCGCCTGATTTAAAATATTTACTGGTTACTATATCTATCGTTTTTACTTTAAGGGGATCGTAGGCAAACAGCGAATTCATATCAAAAACCGGAACGGCATCTACCAGCACGAGCGGTTCCTGGTCTACGATGAACCTGGATACCTCGTTGAAAACAGAAAGATGAAAAACTCCGCGGCGCTTTGAAACATCTACAGGCCTCACGTATTCCCTGAATACATCTTCAAGTTTGCTGAACCGTGTATAATCGTCGAGCGTGTAGCGCATATCTTCCTTATAATAAAAAGGAGTGGTATCGCGCCTGGTGAAACTGAATTTGTTCAGCTTATCCTCGTAATATACAGCAGTTGCCTGCGCGTTGATGCTTTGCTCGAGCATCGTTGAAGGAAAGCCTGTCGTGGCCGTAAACAATGAACTTTTACGAGGTGAATACTGGTTGAAGAAAGGACTTTCAATTTCGAGCTGGTGTTCACGATCGTAATATGAATTTGTCTGTACGATGATGGAATCCGCGGAATTCAGTTTCGTGACAAGAAAGCTGATATTTCCTTTTGCGTCGGTGCGCGCGTTGTAAAATGAGTTGGCATCGTCCATTACGGTGAGATACCCGTTTACAAACTTCGATGCCATACGCGTGTTCCTGTCGAGCATTTTCCCGGAAACAAAGTGACCTTTATATTCGGGGGGAAATGGAAAGTCTGATGGATTCTCCGGTTCTGAAGCGTTTTCAAGAGTTGAAGAGATATCAACCGGATCCTGGGACACGAGGGAGTCGAGCCTGTAAACAGACAGTGATAAATCAGATGCTAGAGATTTCCCATTTGCATCGTTCGTATTAATTGTGATGCTGACCCTTTTTCTTTTCCCGTATTGCCGTGAATCGGGTTCCGCGTTGATTACGAGTGAGCCTGAATTTTTCTGCGGCTTCTTTTCTCCGGAAAAAATAAAAGAACGCTGGCCCGACGCGGCGTTGGCAACTACAATTTCCTTTTCAAAAAAATATACGGATGAAAAATTCTTCATCCAGTTTGTATAACCCCTGAAAATATAAACTCCTGTAGGTATATTCACAGGAATGGTGAACGAGCCGTTACCCCTTCCACCTTCCAACGCAATTTTGCCCTGCAATACCGGTTTGTTAGCGGAATCAATTACTTCAACATATGCAATCTTACTGATGTCGGCCGGCGTGAACTTTGCACCATCAACATTGTATATTTTAAACCAGATAATTTCACCGGTGTGATAATAGTTCCTGTCGGTGTGTACAAACATTTTTTCGTGCACCACCTCCTGGCCCGCCACAAAGCGAGAAAGCGTTATCAAAACGAGGATTAACAAATGTATTTTTCGAGGGATTATCATGGCCAGAAATCGGGTTTAATGTTAGAACCTTTGCGGCGGCAGTCCACACAATCTTCTTTTTGCACGTTAAACGATTTTATGCCTCCGCCGGGAAATTCTTCATGAATGGTTGTCGGGAACAAACCCTGTTTAATAAGTTCCTCGAACAGAGAAGGATCGTTAAGAATCGGGTTGCCAAAATAGTTGTCGCAGTTCTCAAGTTTATAGCCCCAGTCCGTAAGGTTCCTGTTATCAATAAAAGTCCTCATCGATTCAACAGTCGTAAATTCAACATAACCAATTACAATTTCGGAAGGATTGGAAAGGCATACCACATTTCCCGAAACCTCGGAAGGCTGAGCGTCGAAGATGGAGCCCAGCTGTTCTGTATTTTTTTTTACGCGGTCATAAAATTCGAATGCTTCTTTACTGATAGCATATTGTTTTACGAGAATGCTGTATAGTACGCTTAGCTCGATAGAAGACGTCGGAAAACTGCGTACAGGGGCGAGCACCACATTTTCTGCAAGACGTTCTGTTGAAACGATATTTATACCATTCGATGGCCTTTCGTTGTAGCAAACGAATAAAGTTGTATCAACCGACTGCGTTACGGGATCGAGAAACTTTAGCCGGTATTTGTAGCCATCGTTCTGACTTGGATCCACTTCCATAAAACCGAGCAATGTCCGGTATGCTGAATGAAATTCCCACGTTTCGTGATAATCAAGCTTAAAAAATTCCAACTGGCCCGTTTCGTCGTGCGAATTCGTAAAAACATCCACGCCTTCTGAAGTCTGCCGCCACGATATTGAATCAATTGCCGGTGTTACAATGTAATTTTTGAAGTCAGTTGCATATTCGCGACCATCGGATGTTTGAATCCTTAAGCGGTATTTGGTAGACGCGTCGAGGGCGAGATCAGCGCTTTCATAGTTTCCTTCCGTTGTTTCAAATAATGGGAAAACGCCACTGTTGTTTTCCGATTCAATGGTTAACACAGCGCTTCGCTCCGGTGCGATTCTTTTATCAGAAAGCCGCGTCGTGCGGCTTAAGGTGATCGTTGTTTTCCCCGCTCCGTTTACTATACCCTCCACAACAAGCACCCCGTCGCCGTTTGTAGGAATAATTACGGTATACGGATCCCTGCAGTTTACCGCTGAAAAAACAATTAATATGTAGAACCACTTTTTCATTTATATACCTGCACCCTTTTTCACGGCCAGAAATCCGGTTTTTCCGGATGACCACCGAGCGATTGACAATCCACACATACCCGCGGTTCAACCTGGAAGCGCAGAATAGCGGTAGCAAAGGTTTCTACGGCTATCGTTGGCATCAGGTTACGCGAAACAATATTGTTGAACAATGAGGGATCGTTCGGATAAGGATATTCCGAGAACTCTCCATTCGGCTCAAAAAAATGTTTACATCCAGACTCATAACCCCACCCAGGAAGATCTGCATTGTTGATCCATATCCGTTGCTCCGTTGCACTACTTGCTTCTACATAACCAATCACCAATTCAGACGGATCGGTAACACATTTAACATTGCCTGAAATTTCTGAGGGCTGCGCATCGAAGATAGAACCGAGTTGCTCCGTGTTTTTCTTCATCCTCGTAAAAAATTCATAACCCTCCTTACTAAGCGCATATTGCCTCACGAGAATGCTGTATAAATAACTTAATTCAATAGACCCTTCGGGGATGAAGCGCAATGGCGCCAGTACCACATTACTGCCAAGATTTTCCGTTGAAATTAGATTGATGGAAGTAGATACCCTGCTGTTATAACATGTAAAAAGGCTGTTGTTTACCGTTTGATTTGCGGGGTCGTACCAGTCGAGGACATATTTATTTCCCGCCGGGTCCGGTGGCACTTCCTTAAAAATGATATGCGATCGGAACGCCGATTTGTATTCCCACGTTTCTTCGTAGTCCCACTTGTAATATGGCGATCCAGGGTTATCGTTATGCGAATAAAGCAACATCTGCACGCCTCCTCCTTTCTCCTGCCAGGTAATGGAATCGATTCCTGGCGTCACCAAAAAGTTTTTATAATCTGTAGCGTACTCCCTGTTGTCTGTCGTTTGAATTTTCAAACGGTACTTACCTGTATTGTCGAAAGTAAGCGCATCTGATTTATATACGCCTCTTTCCCTTTCCAGCAGCAGGTGTGTTTCCCCGCTGGCCTCGCTTTCAATAAATAAAAGAGCGCCAGTTTCGGGTTGAATTCTTTTGTCGGAAAGCGTGGTGGTGCGACTAAGTGTGACCTGTGTTACTCCATTGCCGTTTAAAATTCCTTCTATTACTAAAATACCAGTGTCTTTTGTTCCGCGAATAATATTATACGGATCGCGGCAATGAAAACCGGTAAACACGATCAATATGCAAATCCACTTCCTCATCAAAATCTCACATTGTACGTGACAAAGGGAATAGCGCTTCCAAACACAGATAACTTGTATCCGTTGATTGCTCCACCTTCAGAAATGTAATACACTGAATAAGGATTCTTTCGGCCCGTGATGTTATAAATTCCAATCGTCCACGAATTATGCAATACCTGTTTTACTTTATGATTGCCATCTATATTCACTGAAAAATCGGTTCTGAAATAATCCGGTATGCGGTGACCATTACGCGGCCCATACAGCGTTCTGTATCCACCAGAATAAAAATACCGGCCTGTTGGCAATGTTATCGGGCGCCCTGTACTGTATGTTGCATTGAATGAAAAACTCAGCCTTTTGTTGATCCTGTAGTTGCCGATAAATGTTACGTCGTGTGGCTTGTCGTAGTTGGCCGGATAAAATTCTCCTTTGTTTATCAGTTCACCCGCGTTGGGATCGTCCTGTTTCAATTCAATTCGTGAATATGTATAGCTGAGCCATCCGTTAAGTTTACCACTTAATTTCTTGATCATAAATTCTGCACCGTAAGCCCGGCCCTTTGTATTGATCACATCAGTTTCCACTTGGTGGTTCATGATAAGACGCGCGCCGCTTTTATAGTCGAGATAATCCCTAATCTTTTTATAATACACTTCGAATGAAATTTCAACAGTGCTTTTCACGAGATTTTTATATAGCCCGAGTGAAACCTGGCTGCCTTGTTGCGGCTTTACATTCGGATCGCTCAGCTTCCACGTATCGGTGGGCGCCATCGAAGTTGTGTTCGAAAGCATGTGAATGTACTGCCGTTGGGTATTGAAGCTTGCTTTAACGGAGTACTGGTCGCCGAAAATATACCGCGCCGATACCCTGTATTCCGGACCACCATACGTTTTGATAAACTTCCACGAATCAAATGATTCGCTGCCGGTCATATTATCCTCTGTTTTCGGCAAGCCCGGAACGTATGTGTTGATGTCTTTTGGACCGAGATAGTTAAACAGTGAATAACGGACGCCGCCTTCAATCGAAAGATCATTCGATATGTCGAATTTGTCGTTAAGGTAAATTGCCGATTCAAGTGCCTGCTCTGCGCTGATGATATCGGTTTCAACAAGCGAAGAACCGCTGTATGGTTTCAACGTTCCCGGCTTAATAGTATAATACACGCTGTTGAATCCAAAATCAACGGTATGCCTGTTATCGAGATAATAATTAAAATGCGCGCGAAGGTATTTTTGATTAACGTTGAATGAAAGCTTGTACGCGTTTACCGGGTTGCTGTGCGATGAGGTATTATACAGGTAATCGTCGTAGCCACCTGTAAATGTTGACGTGACTTTGTTAAAAGAATGTTTCCACTTTAGCGATACACTCTTATTTTCATAGCCAAATGTGGTGTCGCCATTAAGTGTGAACCGGTCCTTGCTGAAATATCCTGTCGCTGAAATTTCATTCGATTTGTTGATGGTGTGGCTCAGGTTGAGGTTGACGTCATAAAATCCCGCGGTACTGTTTTCGTATTCTTCCGGAAGAAGTTTGAGCAACCAATCGGCGTAAGTGGACCTTGCACCAAAAAGAAATGACGTCTTATCCTTTACTATCGGGCCCTCCAGCATAATTTTTCCTGTGAGCAACCCGATACCGGCGACGCCTGTGTATTTAGTTTTATCTCCCTGTCTTCCTTCTATGTCTAACACCGAAGACAACCTGCCGCCATAACGCGCCGGAACACTGCTTTTATACAGGTTCACTTCTTTAACCAGGTCGGGATTGAAAGCGGAGAACATCCCAAAAAAGTGAGCCGGGTTGTAGATAGTGGCGTCGTTAAATAAAATGAGGTTTTGATCGGTTGAACCACCACGTACATTCAAACCGGTGCTCGCCTCTCCCACCGTTTTTACTCCTGGTGTTGCCAGCACAACGCGTAATACATCGGCCTCGCCGAACAGTACAGGAACCTGTTTAATAGTTTTTATGTCGATGGATTGCACGCCCATCGTGGTGCTTCTCACATTAAGCGCCGCGGAAATTGTAACGCTTTCAAGTGTTTTAACGCCGGCAACGCCAGCAAATGCCGACCGGCTTGCCGAGTCTTCATCAATGCGTGCGGTAGCGGTACGCCTGGGTACACGAGTCCTGCTCATTCCTATCGACGTGAAAATCGGTTGTCCGCTCGTGATAAAAACCCTGTTATTGCCCGCGATGGAAAAATAAAAATCCGTAGATGCGAAGGCGGTCTCGAGAACTTTACTTAATGGTTGATTGGTTACGGAAAAATTAAATGTGATGCTGTCGAGCTGCCGTGCGTCGTAATAAAAAAAATAGCCGGTTTTTTTCTGCAGCTCGTCTGCAAACTGGTCGATCTTCAAATTGCTGAAGTGCGCGGTAATCGACGATGTGTCACCCGACTGAGTTTTTCCAGCTAATGAAAAAAACAGCAATGCAGCAAATATTACATACCTCATTTAGTCAGTTAACTGGTCATAAAAAGTTACAGCCTGGTAAAACAGATTTTCCTTGTCCTGCCTGTACTTTAGTCGCTTGTCTTTTATAAATCCGGCCACGGCTTTGCGATCTTTGCCGAATAAAGAGAGAAAGGAGTTTAGACGATTAAATTTCGTGTAACCTTTCTGTGTTTTCAGGTAATAGTCCACCGACCCTTCAACGGATCGTATTGTTTGATCTCTTGTGTCCCCGGTTCTTACCTGTATCGATTTTACTTCCTTAACAATAATCTGCGACTTGCCACTGTACAGCACGCGGTAATATCCTGGTCCGGGATAATTTCCTGACGTGAGATTAGTGAATATATGTGAACCGATAGAGAAAGCGCTTACTTTCGGTTTATACAACTGTACGAGGTTGTCGCCCTGGACATCGGTTGTAATGAGCTGGTCGTTCACTTCATCGTACTGCAATTTTACATTTTCGTAGCGCACGCCATCGTATGTTACTGTGCCATTGATAAGGCTGTCGGCAATAAAAAAAGGCTGACCCGAAGTAATGAAGTTGGGGTACCTGCGGTATTGAACGCCGTTATAAAAACCCGCCTGGGTTCCTGTGGCGTTCGCGTATATGCGAAGTGTGTTGCTGAGCGCCGGGTTGGTAGAATCGGTGAAAGACGACTGACCACTGGCCGGACCGGCGTAAACAATTAGGATAAGAAAAAGCCACAGCAGGTGCTGCACAATTTTCACGGCGAGCATAGTCATCGGGCTAATTTACAACTTTGCAGGGTAGTGCCTGTATGGTACATGACAATTATCTTATCCTAAATGTTGCCTTTGAAGTAAATTGGTATTTTAAAACAACGCTGGCTTATGAAAAAATCTTCCCCTTATAAAAATCTATTGATCATTATTATTTTATTCTCATCCGTTTTGAATGTGAACGCACAGGACCGGCCGAGCGGCCGCACATTCGCGACACGCAGCGAAGTGATCGCTCAACACGGAATGGCATGCACCAGCCAGCCCCTGGCCACCCAGACGGCACTTGATATATTAAAACAGGGCGGAAATGCAATTGACGCGGCGATCGCGGCTAACGCCGTTCTTGGCGTTACCGAACCGCATGTAAATGGTATCGGGGGCGACATTTTCGTGATTATCTACGAGGCAAAAACCGGCAAACTGCACGGACTTAACGGATCGGGCCGATCGCCCTATTCACTTACTCTTGATGAATTTAAAAAGCGAAACCTGAAATATATTCCTGCGAGGGGTCCGCTACCGGTGTCGGTACCGGGTTGCGTCGACGGCTGGTTTACCATGCATAAGCGATTTGGGAAAATGACCATGGATAAAATACTCGCACCGGCAATTTCATATGCGCGCAATGGCTACCCGGTAGCCGATGAAGCAGCAGGTTCGCTGGCGGGCATTCAGCGTACTTATGGAGAATTTCCCAACGCTGTTGATGTGTTTAATCCGGGCGGCAGGGTTCCCAAACGCGGCGAGATATTGAAAAATCCGCAGTTGGCAAATACGCTCGAGATTATCGCAAAGGGAGGTCGCGATGCCTTTTACAATGGAGAGATTGCGAAGAAAATCGATGCCTTCATGAAAAAAGTCGGCGGGTTTCTTTCTTATAAAGATTTGGCCGATCATCATTCAGATTGGGTAGAGCCCGTGTCTACTAATTACCGCGGGTACGACGTTTGGGAACTGCCGCCTAACGGCCAGGGTATCGCAGTGTTACAGATGCTTAATATTCTAGAAGGGTTCGACTTTAGCAAAGTTACCTGGGGCAGTCCCGAACATGTTCACCTGTTTGTTGAGGCGAAGAAACTGGTGTATGAAGACCGCGCGAAATATTATGCCGATCCTGAGTTCGCAAAAGTTCCGGTAAAGGAGCTTATTTCTAAAAAATATGCGGCTGAGAGAAGAAAGTTGATTGATCCGAACCGCGCGGCAACCAAGCTCAAAGCCGGCAATCCCATCCTGGAAGATGGCGATACCATTTATATGACCGTTGCGGATGGCGAAGGAAACATGGTGTCTCTCATTCAAAGTAATTTCCAGGGATACGGTTCGGGAATGGTGCCAGATGGACTCGGATTTATGCTGCAGGACAGGGGGCAACTTTTTACACTCGAAGAGGGACAGAATAATACATACGCCCCGCATAAAAGACCGTTTCATACTATCATCCCGGCATTTGTTACTAAAGACGGCAAACCATACATGAGTTTTGGGGTTATGGGTGGTGGCTTTCAGCCTTTGGGGCATACCGAAATAATAATGAATATGATTGATTTTGGGATGAACGGACAGGAAGCCGGCGATGCGCCGCGAATTGATCACCAGGGATCGTCGGAGCCTACGGGTGAGAAAAGTGAGGACGCGGGGGAAATTTTTTTAGAAAGCGGTTATTCATATGAAACGATAAGGGAACTGATGAGAAAGGGTCATAAGGTGGGATACCAAAGACCCGGGTATTATGGAGGGTACCAGTCTATACGGTACGATCCTGTGCAGAAGGTATATTTCGGCGCTTCCGAATCGAGGAAAGATGGTATGGCAGCAGGATGGTAATGAAGGAGAAGAGAAAGAGAGCGGAGAGCGGAGAGCGGAGAGCGATAGGATCGCGGACAACAATTGAATAGCGTAACGTAGTATTGCAAAAAATTTAGGGATGTCCCGAAAGGTTTTGGTCATCAAGTTAGGAACTGCTGTTATCAGTGATACGGATGGGAATATTGACAGGGAGGTGGTGAAGAAAGTGGCTGACGAAGTGGCGGAGTTAAGTAAAACCTATCATATTGTAATTGTATCGAGCGGCGCGGTGGGTAGCGGTAAAAAATTCCTGAAACATTATAGGGGAACGCTCAGCGAGCGCAAAGCTGCAGCTGCGGTGGGCAATCCTATTCTTATTCAATTGTATCA
>JAEUVS010000094.1 GCA_016786745.1 Chitinophagaceae bacterium
CTTCTTTTACTGATTGTAATTTTTTAACTTCTGCAACGAATTCTTTTGCAGGCTTAAAGGCAGGAATGTAATGTTCAGGAATGTGAACGGCAACATTTTTCTTGATATTTCTACCAATCTTCGCCGCGCGCTTTTTCGTAATGAAACTACCAAAGCCGCGAATGTAAATGTTCTCGCCTTGCGACAACGTGTCTTTCACCTCCTTGAACATTGTTTCCAATGTAACCAATACATCAACCTTCGGGATACCTGTTTTTTCAGATATTTGGTTAACGAGGTCTGCTTTTCTCATAATATGAATTTTAACTGCGGTTATCTTCAATTAAAAGGCAAACACCACAAAATCAATTCATTAATGAAATTAAATGCTTTTTTTTACAAAAGCAAGAAAACTATAAAATATTGATAATGAATTTACTTAATTTTTTTGATGAAAGCTGATTTCACCCAAAATTTACTTGAATGGAACGATTTTCATAATTCCAGGGCCTTGCCGTGGAAGGGAGAAACCAATCCGTATAAAGTTTGGCTCAGCGAGATCATATTGCAGCAAACCCGCGTGGAGCAAGGACTTGCGTATTATCAAAGGTTCATAGAAAAATATCCTGACATACATTATTTGGCCAAAGCACCGGATGAAGAAGTGTATAAATTATGGGAAGGCCTCGGTTATTACAGCCGCTGTAAAAACCTGATTGAAACGGCCCGGCTCATTTCAGCCAGTCACCACGGCCATTTTCCCAATACGTATGCTGAAATTTTGAAACTGAAAGGAATTGGTCCTTACACTGCCGCGGCGATAGCATCATTCGCGTTCAAAGAAAAACGCGCCGTTGTCGATGGAAATGTTCAGCGTGTTCTGTCAAGATATTTTGGCATCACGACTCCTGTAGATACAACAGAAGGGAAAAAACTTTTTAGCGGGATCGCTCAGGCGCTCATTGATGAAAACGCCCCGGCAGCGTACAACCAGGCGATCATGGATTTCGGCGCCACCATTTGCAAACCGCGTAATCCTCTATGCAATATTTGTGTTCAGGCAGATGATTGCGAGGCGTTCCGAAACAATTTCGTGAACGATGTGCCCGTGAAGCAGAAGGTAATGAAGATCAAAACCCGGTGGCTGTATTATTTCATAATAGAAACTAATGATGGCGTGTACATCCGGAAACGCGAAGAGAAAGACATCTGGCAAAATCTTCATGAATTCGTTCTCCTGGAATCACACGAAGAAATCACCGATCCGCATAACATATTTCTTGGTAAGCTGTTGCAACATCAATCCTACAAAATTCTTTCTCGTAGTGACGTTCACACCCAGCAACTGACGCATCAGCGAATTAACGGCAGGTTTTACCGGGTAGGCTTGACAGGGAAAATATCATTGGGCAAGAACTATAAATACGTGAAGAAAATTAACCTTCATGGTTATGCGTTCCCCCGCTTTATTAATTCCTACCTCGAAAAGGAGTTTTATTAACGAACCTTTAATCAGTTTCTTAATCTCTTTCCTGTTATAACACGCTTATATGTGCGTTAAATATTTATAGTCATGTCTGCGAAAAATTTTAACTTTAAAAAGGAAGAAAACCGGGAGATGATTATTAACCACCAAACTTTACATTATGAGAGGTGTAAACAGGGTAATGTTGATAGGAAATCTGGGGAGGGATCCGGATGTGCAGCATCTTGAAGGAAATATCGCAGTAGCGAAATTTCCACTGGCAACAACAGAAACATTTAAGGACAGAGCCGGAAAACTAATCTCTCAAACTGAATGGCACACCGTTGTTCTCTGGAGAGGTCTTGCCGAACTCGCACAAAAGTATCTTCACAAAGGAAGTTTGGTTTATATCGAAGGCAGGCTCCGCACCAGGAGCTGGGAGGATAAGGAAGGGAATAAAAAATTCGCGACAGAAGTTGTAGGCGATAATCTCATCATGCTGGATAAAAGAACCGACGCGCCGCACGGACATCCGAACAGCCCCGGCGCAACAGAAGGTCTCGAGGGTTTCAATCCCGATATGCCAAGTCTCGGAGACGCATCGGAAAGTCTCCCTTTCTAAAAGAATATCAACCCGTTTACACCTGTTCGACCGGTGAATTGATATTTCTGAATCCCGATCATTCTTATATTTTTGCAATGGTTAAAAAGGGCAGGCCATTGACCTGCCTTTATGATTACGAAACTATTTGATTTGAAGTACCAGCTGCTGTTAAGCGCGAATTGCGACATATTCTATCCAATGTTCCTGGTGGCCAACACCCAGGTAACAGTATTGCTCGCATTGTCGGTGATTATAATGCTGATTCTTTCTTTTTTCATCTCCGGAGCTGAAGTAGCTTTCTTTTCACTCACCTACCGCGACGTTAACCTTCTCAAAACAAAACAGGATTCGGGGTGGAAAAGAATCGCCAACCTTCTCGAAGAACCAAAAACGCTTCTCGCCTCACTGATTATTGCCAACAGTCTTGTCAACATCGCACTCATCATACTTCTTAATGTTCTCGTCGATGAAATTCAAATCATCAATGAAGCAGTTTTCTGGGAGCGCGTTGTGCTGCTCGTAATAAAAATATTTGTAATCACAGCGCTGATCGTTTTGTTTGGAGAAATTTTGCCCAAAGTGCGCGCAACACAGAACAACCTGCGGTTTGCCTATGAATCCTCTTACCTCGTTGAAATTCTCTACTATCTTTTTAACCGCATCGCGACCCGTTTGATGAATATGTCTGAACGTATCGAACGTTTTATGGGTGGCAGAGTATCGCGCGCCTATTCGCAACAGCAGCTTGAAGCGGCGATAAAGTCTACAGTCGAAGAGGAGGACGAACAGCGGATTCTCACCGGTATCTATAAGTTCAGCGACATTACCGTCAAACAAATTATGAGCACACGGCTCGACGTAAGCGGAATAGAATACCATCTTTCGTTTGGCGAGCTCAAAAAGAAAGTAGAAGAACTTCACTATTCACGCCTTCCCGTTTACAAAGGAAGTCTCGATGATATCGTTGGAATTATTCATACGAAAGATTTGCTTTTGTACCTCAACGAATCCGACAATTTCAACTGGCACACCGTTCTTCGCAATCCGTATTTTGTTCACGAACAGAAGTACATCGAGGATCTGTTGAAAGAGTTTCAAACGCGCAGGATTCATTTTGCCGTAGTGGTCGACGAGTTCGGCGGAACAAGTGGCATCGTAACACTCGAAGATATTCTCGAAGAAATTATCGGCGACATCAACGACGAGTTTGACGAAGAAGAATCGGTTAACAAAAAAATCGATGAAAACACTTTCGTTTTCGAGGGCGGCATAATGGTGAACGACGTGGCGAGCATTATGGGCCTTCCTTCAGATACGTTTCACGAAGTGAAAGGAGAGAGTGATTCGTTAGCCGGGTTGATTCTCGAAGTTTCAGGCCAGATACCCAAGATAAATGATACGGTAAAAATCGGCGACTTTGAATTTGTGATCCTGGAACTTGACCGCAACCGCATCAAGAAAGTAAAAGTGATAGTTAACAGGGCATGAAGCACACGATAGCAATAGCATTGATTGGATGGATGCTGCTGGCCTCATGCAATAGTGACTACACTATCAAACGAAGAGGGTACTTCCGCATAGATTTGCCCCCGCACAGCTACCAGCTTTTCGAAAAACCAGGATACCCTTATACATTCGAGTACCCCACCTATTCCCGCGTTATCCAGGATTCGACATTCTTCGAGGACAGGCCCGAAAATCCTTACTGGGTTAATATCGATTTTCCATCTCTTAACGGAAGAATTTATATCAGCTATAAGGATATCGGCAAAAACAACTTCGACAAGTTAGTCGACGATGCTTTCAAACTCACCTATAAGCATGCCACGAAGGCCACCGCTATTCGCGATTCGCTGATGCATACACCCAATGGCGTTACCGGAATTTTTTTCAGAGTGGGAGGTAACGCGGCCACAGCAAAACAGTTTTTTGTCACCGACTCTATCACGCACTTCCTTCGCGGCGCATTGTATTTCGATGCCACACCTAATGCGGATTCACTGGGAGTAGTGAATGATTTCCTGGAGGTCGATATGAGGCACCTCATCAATACGCTGAAGTGGAAGTAGTGGAGACGTGAGACGTGAGTCGTGAGGCGTGAGGCGTTATTTTTTCAAGCTACTTAGCACAATACAATGCCTGAATTTATTGTTGTTCCCCTTCGTATCGAACACCTGCGTACAAACGATGTAAATGCCCGTTGGTAGTTTTTGAGAACGGTCGTCGCAGCCATCCCATGTAAACCTGTTATTTAAGCCCAGCACTTCGTTTTTAACCAGGTATCTTACTCGTCTTCCCCACATATCATACACGAGCGAGTTTGCTATTTTTCCCTGTTCAGCCGTTGCGATACTCACCTGTGCAAAATCATCAACGCCATCGTTATCCGGTGTAAAAACCTTTGGCAATACCGCCACCTGTTCATTCGTTGTGTCGCTGCTTCTAAATTGTGAATTTAAATCTCCGGGGGTGCCCCACCCCGACGCGGACGACGCCGATGTCCAGTTATTTGCATCCTGGCCGGGAAAGTTGTAGTTGATTTTTTCAAGAGCAACACCCTGCACGTCTTTTACCATCCTGAAGTGCCATCTCTCTGAATAGTTGACCTCATCAATTATCGCTGAATCTTCTTTTCTGAGGAATATTACCGATCCCCCGTCATCGGGAAACGATGGCAACGAAGATACCTGGCATATGATGGCCGACGAGGGAACAGCGTAATGTTGCCGTAGCCACTTTTCGTTGCCTGTGACTATAAAGTAACTATTTGGATTGATGGCGATCGGATCTTTTGTTAATGTTTTAATACCAGCTACGTCGCTCGTAGAATTGCGGTTGGCGATCATCAGTGTGTTCAGGAAGATTGTTTTTACACTGCGGTTATAGCCTTCTACATAGTCAAATCCGTCCTTCACCGGGTTAAACAGAATTTCGTTGATAATGATATCGTTGGGCAGCGGTTCCTGCGTAAAGCAATTCGTAGTGCCTAGCAGGACTATTATCAACTTCAGAATCGTTTTCTTTTTCATCCTACAAAATTCATCTCCCATAAAATCACTTCAATGGGATTTACACGCTCAACGGGTAAGAAAAAAACATTATTTTTTGGTTTAATAAGTTTTAGCAGCTACTTTTGCTTGCTCTAATGACACAGGTAAAAAATACAAAGCGTACAAAGAAGCAATCCCGGAGGGAAGGCTAAAAGTATTTTTTGTATTTATGAAAATATTACGGCCTTCCTCAACAGGAAGGCCTTTTTTATTCACCAAACCACCTCTTAAGGAGAGGAAAAAAGGATCCATGAAAGTCGCAGTAGTTGGTGCTACAGGTCTTGTAGGAACCAAAATGTTACAGGTTTTATCAGAAAGAAAATTTCCGGTTACGGAACTTATTCCTGTTGCTTCAGAACGTTCTGTAGGTAAGGAAGTGATATTTGAGGGTAAACCTTACAAGGTTGTTGGAATGCAGGAAGCCATAAAGGCCAAACCTGCGGTAGCCATTTTTTCTGCAGGCGGTGGTACCTCGCTCGAGTGGGCGCCGAAATTTGCCGAAGCTGGTATTACTGTAATTGACAACTCATCGGCATGGCGAATGGATCCTACAAAAAAGCTTGTAGTCCCGGAAATCAACGCCGATGCTATCACGCCTTCTGATAAAATTATCGCCAACCCGAATTGTTCCACCATTCAAATGGTGGTTGCGCTAAATCCCTTGCATAAAAAATACAGGATTAAAAGAATCGTGGTGTCAACTTATCAGAGCGTAACAGGCACCGGTAAGAAAGCGGTTGACCAGCTCATGGGAGAAAGAAGCAAAGCGCTTAAAGGTTCTAACGGCGAATACCCGATGGCTTACAAATATCCCATCGACCTTAATGTAATTCCGCAGATAGATGTATTTCTCGACAATGGATATACAAAAGAGGAAATGAAGATGGTGAAAGAAACGAAAAAGATTATGAGAGATGAAAGCATTCGAGTTACATCCACTACAGTAAGAATTCCTGTAATGGGTGGACATAGCGAAAGCGTGAACGTAGAATTTGAAAACGATTTCGATCTCGACGAAGTAAAACAACTTCTTGCAAAATCAGAAGGAGTGGTGGTTGTTGACGATCCATCATCGCAACAGTACCCGATGCCAATGGACGCACACGACAAAGACGAAGTTTTTGTGGGCAGGCTCAGAAGAGATGAAAGCCAGCCAAACACACTAAACATGTGGATTGTGAGCGACAATCTTAGAAAGGGCGCGGCCACGAATGCAGTTCAGATAGCAGAATACTGTGCGAAAAACGGGTTACTGAATTAATCAGATCCTTGCCCAGTTTTCGCCGCTCTTGATACGGTACATGGTCATTTCGCTAACACCGAATTTTTCAGCGAGCTTCTTAATGGTCATCTTCCGTTTGGAGTCGTCCAACATTTTTTTAATGCTGCGCACCTGTGTCGCATTAAGCTTCAGGCCCTCGTTACGGTTGGCCTGAACTTTTTTGTAGGCGATTTTTGCAGGACTTTTCTGCTGATGTTCTATCATTTCAGGAAGAGACGCCCACTTCAGATTTTTTACTGAATTGTCGAGCTTGTTGTGATTGGCGTGAATCACATACTTCGCCTTTGCGGTAGGTTTAGGGAGGAAGAGCCTGGCTATTTCACGATGAATGTACAGTGTTCCGTTGTCGCCCGGTCTGTGAAGGTTAAGTGTTCTGTAACCAGTAGTCAGTGAACCCTGTAAAATTTTTCCGTCTTTTTCAACATCCTCGGTAAAACTGGCGATTCGGCCATGCGATGATAAAGCATACTTCTTTCGCAGGTGTTTCCACCCGTTGAAATGCAAAGGTCTCCATATTTCACCTGTAACTTTTTTCATCTTTGCTTTCCTTTTGTATTAAAGTTAATAAATACTCAATACATCCCATTATTTATTGATAAGCTTTAGAAACTCGTGTTCGGCGATGATACGCACAGAACCTATCTTCTTTGCTTTTTCGAGTTTGGAGCCGGCATCCTCGCCTGCTACAAGGTAGGTTAATTTACTGCTTACACTGCCAAGAAGTTTACCGCCGTTTTGTTCAACCAGCTCTTCGGCTTCGGTACGTTTCAGCGTTGGCAATGTGCCGGTAAACAAAAACGTCATACCCGACAGGTTGCCACTGCCATCGTGTTGTTTCTTTGTGTTTTGCAAGCTTACGCCAACCTTTTCGAGTTGTTCGAGCATCGCCACATTATCCT
Source organism: Chitinophagaceae bacterium (assembly GCA_016786745.1). Taxonomy (GTDB): domain Bacteria; phylum Bacteroidota; class Bacteroidia; order Chitinophagales; family Chitinophagaceae; genus Flavitalea. Next base: position 7,280 of record JAEUVS010000094.1, read on the forward strand.
TATTATGGAAGAATTGATAGATACTGCCCGCTACCTTGGGACCGATATCCTCCAGTTCGAGCAGGTCTTCCTCTGTAAACTTTTTTAAATCCGACAGGTGGGCAACAGAATTGGCCAACACCTTGGCGGTTGTTTCGCCAACAAACCTGATACCCATCGCATATATAAGGCGATGTAAGGGCTGCGACTTCGATTTTTCAATCGACCCTGACAAATTCACAATGCTCTTTTCACCAAAACCTTCAAGCTCCCGGATTTTGTCGAACGGCAACCGGTAAATGCCCGGAACATCTTTAATAAACCCGAGGTCATAGAATTTTTTTACCAGGGCGTCACCAAAGCCGCGTATATCCATCGCGTCTTTACTCGCGAAGTGAATGATGCGCTCAACTACCTGTGCCGGACAGTTGATGTTTATACATCGCCAGGCAGCTTCGCCTTCAGGTTTTACCAGCGGATCGCCGCAGGCCGGGCATTTGGTAGGAAATTTAATTTTCTTTTCCGTACCATTTCTAACATCGGCAAGCGATTTAACAATATAAGGAATCACATCGCCGGCTCGTTCTACCAGTACCGTATCACCGATGAGCAAATCTTTTTCGCGGATCACTTCTTCATTGAAAAGTGAAATCGAGCCCACTACAACGCCACCGATCGGCACCGGGTTAATCTTTGCTACCGGGGTAATAGAACCCGTTCTTCCTACCTGGAATTCTACATTCAGCAACTTGCTCGTTGCCTGCCTTGCCTTGAATTTAAATGCAATCGCCCATCGTGGATGGTGCGTCGTCATTCCCAGTTTATCCTGCAATTCGAGATCGTTCACTTTAATAACCATTCCGTCGATTTCGTATGGCAGATCATCTCTCTTCGCTTCGTATTCCCGGCAATAAGCAATCACCTTCTCAATACCCTTTACTACTTTTTTTTCTTTTTCCGGGCTTCTGAAACCGAGGTCCCACAAAAATTTCAACGATCCACCATGAGTGGTCAATTGTTCGGGCATATCTTTTTTTGAATGCAGAACATAGCTCACGTGGTAGAGAAAAGCTTCGAGGTTTCTGCGCCTCACTTCAAGCGCGTCCTTGATGCGGAGCGAGCCCGCCGCAGCATTGCGCGGATTAGCCAAAGGCGCCAGGTTCTGTGTCGCGAGCCAGTCATTATATTTTTTGAAGTTTGCTTTAGTGAGCAACACTTCCCCGCGGATTTCTATCTGCTGGATACCATACTTCGAAAACGGCGCCGAAAGGGGAACTGACCTCACCTGCTTGATATTAGTGGTGATGTCATCACCTTCTATTCCATCGCCCCTGGTAAGTCCCCGAAACAGGTGATCGTTTTCATACACAAGAGAAATACTCGCGCCATCGAATTTTGGCTCAACACAATATTCTATGTCCTTCAAACCCGCCATTTCCCGTGCTTTACGGTCCCAGTCGCGCAAATCATCTTCGTTGTATGAGTTTTCAAGCGAAAGCATCGGGACGAGATGCGGGGCAGTAAAAAACTCCTTCGTTACTACTGTGGCCACTCGCTGCGTGGGTGAGTCGGGAGTAATAAGGGACGGATTTTCGGCTTCAATCTGCTCGAGCGATTTATACAGCTGGTCGTACTCGCCGTCGGCAAGCAACGGATCGTTTTCTATATAATAGCGGTACTCATGAAACTTCAACACGTTCCGGAGATCGTCGATTTGTGCCGGCTTGATACCATTTTTGGCGGCAGCGAGTAATGTACGCGTGAGCGCCTGCAGTTTTAGAACTTCCTCTTTCAGATACATAAAAACATTTCTTCCATTTGCAAATTACTTTTATCCCTCTAATTTTACCCTATGGCTACCTCGCACCGACTGGACATGCTCTCACCTTCGGCCCAGAATCCGAATTTTCTCAAGGCACTCGTTTCTGTAGACTGTGTGATTTTTGGATTTGCTGATAACGAACTGAAGGTACTATTGATTAAGTCGGACCTGGAGGTGTATAAAAACCGGTGGTCGCTGCTTGGCGACCTTCTCAGGCCCAACGAGGACCTCGAAAGTGCCTCCTACCGCGTATTAAAGGAACGGACTGGCTTAAGCGACGTGTACCTCGAGCAGGTGTACACTTTCAGCAGCCTCGACAGGCACCCGGGTGGCCGCGTAATTACTACAGCATATTATTCCCTCGTAAATATTAAAGACCACCAGCTTAAACTTTCTCATAACGAGCTGCACTGGCATCCGGTCAACGAGCTTTCGAACCTCGCGTTCGACCACGACAAAATCTTACAAACCTGTCTCGAAAGGTTGAGGGAGCAAATACAGGAACATCCGATTGTTTTTAACCTTCTCCCTGAAAAATTTTCTCTCCGCGAGCTGCAGGCCCTTTATGAAGCCATCCTGAATACGAAAATGGACAGGAGAAACTTCAGGAAGAAATTTTTCCTGATGGACTGGCTGATAGATCTCGAGGAGCTGGAAACCGATGTTTCGCACAGGCCAGGTAAGCTTTACAGGTTTAATTCCATCCATTTAAAGGACCTGAAGGCGGCTGAAATTTTTTCTTCAGAGGAAGAGCTTTGAGCCTTTAATTTTTTCGGCACAGTGCAGCATAGACAGCTGTAAGTTTGTCTTTTGGAAGACGTTAAATAAAAATTAATTTTTCGGGGAATTAATTTTTTATCTAAAATTGTGTAATAGTTACACATTTGTAACAGGGGTGCTCGACATTATTCATTATTAACGAACTGCAGTATGAGAAAAAAAACGTTTGCTCATGCCCTAACAGGCTTTTTTCTACTTCTTTCTCTCTCCATTTTCGCCCAAAATAAGACGGTTTCTGGTACTGTAAAAGACCAGGATGGTGCTGGTGTTTCTGGGGCATCTGTAGTTGTAAAAGGTTCAAACCTTGGAACAAATACTGATGCCAGCGGGGCATTTACTCTCTCAGTTCCTTCAAACGCAAGAACACTTGTTATTTCGTTTGTAGGCCTTGCAACCCAGGAGGTTGCAATAGGCGACGCGCCGATAAACGTGTCGTTGAAGCCGGCTACCAGCAACGACCTTAACGAGGTGGTTGTGGTAGGTTATGGTTCAGCCCGCAAGAAAGACCTTACGGGTTCCGTAGCTTCGGTAACCGCAAAAGAATTTAATACCGGCCAGATCAACTCACCCGAGCAATTGCTGCAGGGTAAAGTAGCCGGTGTACAGATCACTAACAGTAGTGGACAGCCCGGTGGCCTTACGATCGTAAGGATCAGGGGTAACAACTCCATCAGGTCCGGTAACAACCCATTGTATGTTGTGGACGGTATGGCGCTCGACGGAAGAACAGCGCGTCCAAACTTTTCGGCAACAGTCGGTACCAGTCCCCCGGCTGACCCGCTCACATTCATCAACCCCAACGAAATTGCACAGGTCGACATCCTTAAGGATGCATCCGCATCTGCTATCTACGGTTCAAGAGGTGCGAACGGCGTGGTGCTCATCACAACTAAAAAGGGACAGACAGGTCCAACAAGAATCGACGCGAATGCTTCCGTTGGTATCGCAAGCGTAATGAGAAAAGTTGATGTTCTCGACGCAGCAGGATACCGCAACGCGATTTCAAAATTCGGCGCCGCAAATTCTGACTCGGGCCTGAACATCGACCCGTTCGATGAGATCCTTGATAAAGGGGCGCTTACTCAAAACTACTCTGTAGCACTCGGTGGTGGCGGAGAAAACGGTAAATACCGCGCCTCATTCTTTATCGGTGACCAGGACGGTGTGATCCGCAAAACAAACCTCAGGAAATATGTCGGCAACCTGAACGGACAGTTCAAGTTCATGGATAAAAAGCTGAGTCTCGATTTCAACGCAGCGGTTGCAGATGTTACTGAAAACGTTGCCCCGATCTCACAGGATGCGGGTAGCGGTGGTAACCTTATTTCGGCTGCACTGATCTGGAACCCGACACTCACGCTCAAACGCGCAAACGGCATATACAACCAGGAAAACCCAAGCGGTCTGGTTAACCCACTCGCACTTTCTGACGCATATAATGATATTGCTGATGTAGTGAGCTTGCTAGGTAACATCAGCGCCGGATACAAATTCACCGATTGGCTCGAGTATAAAATGTTATACGGTATCAACTACAGCACCGGTAACAGAAGAGCTGAAATCCAGGGATGGATCAGGTCTATCGGTGGTAACGCCCAGAATAAAGGTGAAGCCGGCGTTTTCCAGAATACACTTCAGACATCTACTCTTACACATACCCTCAACTTTACCAAAGACCTTTCAGAAGACATCAACCTGACAGCACTTGCCGGTTATGAATTCTGGAGAACAAACTTCAGGGGTTTTGGTAACTATGTGTACGATTTCAACTATAACCTTGAGCAGTCTGCACAAACCAACGTTCACTACTATGATAACATGAACGCTGGTCGCCAGGGTAACATGCAACAGAACTCTTTCCGCGATCCTACAGTTGATATCCAGAGCTACTTTGCAAGAGCAACTGTAAACTACCAGGATAAATACCTGCTCACTGCTACAATCAGGGCAGACGGTTCGAGCAAATTCGGTAAAGACAACAAGTATGCATACTTCCCTTCTTTCTCCGCAGCATGGAACATCGACCGCGAAGAATTTATGAAGGATAATAACGTGGTGCAGAACCTGAAACTGAGAGCAGGATACGGTGAAACAGGTAACCAGGAGTTTGTTGCTGACGCCGCTCTTGATGTGTTCAGGTGGACTTCTTTCGGAAACTACACGCAAATACATAGCGGAAACCCCGCTCTTATCTGGGAAAGCGTTAGATCATATAATATTGGTCTCGACTTCACAACCCTCCAGGGCCGCGTATATGGTTCTATCGACTACTTCCATAAAACAACAGAAGATCCTGTAATTCTCCAGGTAGCGTCCCAACCCCAACCTCCGGGAAGTGGTGGTGCAGCTTACAAGAATATTGAAGGCGCGAAAGTGTTGAATTATGGTGTGGAAGTTAACCTCGGTATCGACGCGGTTAAATCAACCGACCTCTTATGGCAGCTGAACCTGAACGGAACATTCCTGAAGAACAGGTTCGATTATCCGCAGGCTGGTGAATTCCCGCTGATTCTTACTGGTGGATTGCATGGCCAGGGTACTACAAACGCTTTTGCACAGGCAATCGCACACGATCAGCCGATCAACGTATACTATCTCAACGAATTCCAGGGATTTGACAAGGATGGTATCGCACAGTACTCAAGAACTCCGGGCTACAGGGGCGATCCAAACCCGAAAGCTTTCCTTGGTTTCACATCTGATTTAACATACAAGAAATGGTTCCTGTCCATTGGTGCACACGGATCATTCGGCAACTACCTGTTCAACAACACCCTCATGAGCGTGTTGAATATTTCCAACATCGTTGGTGGTCGTAACATCGCTTCTCAGCTGGTTAACTCCGGTGAAAGTGTTGCTAACCCGATCTCTACTTCAGACCGCTTTATGGAAAAAGGCGATTACCTGAAAGTTCACAACATAACCCTGAAATACACATTCGGGGATATTGGAAAATATATGAAAGGCTTCAATGTTTACATAGCAGCGAACAACCTGTTTGTTTTGACCGACTACAGTGGTTTCGATCCTGAAGTGAACGTTGACAAGGCTTTGAACGGTGTGCCTTCATTAGGTATAGATTACATTGGATTCCCTACACAGCGCACCATTTTGCTGGGTTTAAACTTTTCACTGTAATCCTAAAAACCTTAATAATCAAAGATTATGAAACTCAGATATATTTCAATACTAACGGTTGTTGCATTGGCTGGTTGCAGCAAGCTCGAGCAGAAGCTGAACGATTCATTTAACCGTGGACCGTCGGCCGGTAGCTCGGATGTAGGCGCTGTGTTAACATCGGCATATAACGCCATGAACAACCTTGTTCACAACCAGGAACGTATATTCCTGCTCAACGAGGTAACGAGTGATGAAGCGCTCGTGCCCACCAGGGGTGGTGACTGGGATGATGGTGGTGTGTTCAGAACATTACACTCTCATACATGGACCCCGATCCACACTTACATCAAAGGAACGTTCAATGAACTTGGAGGTTTGCAGCACGCAGCAACAACAGTGCTTGCTTTCGGACCAAATGCAGAGCAACGCGCTGAAGCATTGTTCCTTCGTTCGTATGCTCAGTTCAATACACTGGATTTCTATGGACAGGTTCCCTGGAGGCCATATACAGAATACAACTCCCTGGAACCAGCACCGGTAATGACCGCAGCAGAAGCTATCGACACTCTTGATAACGTTTTGTCTGAAATTATTCCGTTGCTTCCTGATGCAAACGCACCTTACAAGGCAAGCCCGGATGCAGCAAGATTTCTTTTGATGAAGTTGTTACTGAACAAAGGTGTGTTCCTTAACAGAAGCTCCCCTTCATTCGACAACGCTGACATGCAGAGAGTGATTGACATTGGAGAAGAAATTATAAGCAGCGGAAGATATGAACTCAACCCTGTTTACTTCGACAACTTTGGTCCTGAAAATGCGACAAAGAGCACTGAATCGATTCTCGCATGGAACAATACCGGCGCAGCAAGCAGTAGCGATGGAATCAACAGTGGTGGTATCAACGCACGCTGGATGATGACACTTCACTACAACTCATGGAATGAGAAAAAGGGTAGTGCAGGTTGGAATGGTTTCTCTACTCTCGCTGATTTCTATAGCACATTCGGTGCAGGCGACCAGCGTCTAGGCCAGACACCTTACCCGGGTGTAACAGATGTTTCAGGTCTCAGACCCGGCTTCCTTGTTGGTCAACAGGTAGACGAAGACGGAGTTGATCTGAAAGACAGGCAGGGTAACGACCTCGCATTCACTCCTGAAGTTTCATTGGTGGAAACACAAAAAGCAAGAATTGAAGTAGCAGGTATCCGCGTTATCAAGTATCCGCCTGATTATTCAGCATACGATGGTGGTAACCAGAGAAACCAGCTGCAGATTTTCCGTTATGCCGACGTTATTCTCATGGTTGCTGAAGCTCATGCAAGAATGGGCGACCTGGGAACTGCGCAAACAATGATCAACGATTTAAGAGCAATTCGCGGAGCAGGTCCGATTACATCGCTCACTCTTGTTAATTCTACAGATGTAAATGATCCTAATACAATACTTGCAGAAAGAGGACGCGAATTGTATTGGGAAAGCTGGAGAAGACAGGATTTGATCAGGTTTGGCGTATTTACATTAGCGACTGATCTCAGGCCTGCAGATGAAGATCCTGTAAGAAATCTTCTCTACCCGATCGCTCCGGATGAACTTCTTGCTAACCCGAATCTCGTTCAGAATCCGGGGTATTAATAGCATTTTAATTAACTTTTCGTGTAAAGGTCATTATTCAGTATAATGACCTTTACTTTTTAATTTGCGCCAATTATTTAACGTGTGTCTGTGCAGAAATGATCGTAATGAAGCCGGTAACCATAACTCTCACTGCTCTGCTTTCCATCGTTTTCTTTTCGTGTAAACAGGAAGAGAAAAAGCAAGCGCTTTTTCAACTGATGGAGAATACCGGCATACAGTTCGTGAACGCAGTGGAGGATCAGGAACTTAACAATAGCTTTCTCTTTCGCAACTTCTATAATGGTGGCGGTGTAGGCATCGGTGATATCAATAATGATGGATGGGCCGATGTAAT
>JAEUVS010000134.1 GCA_016786745.1 Chitinophagaceae bacterium
AAATGAAGCACGCTTTTATATTTCCCGGTCAGGGTTCCCAGTTTGTTGGGATGGGGAAGGAGTTGTATGAAGAGAATGCCTTTGCGAAAAAATTGTTCGAACAGGCAAATGAGATCCTGAAATTCCGCATTTCCGACGTCATGTTTTCAGGTACTGAAGACGACCTCAAGCAAACTAATGTAACCCAGCCGGCGGTTTTTCTTCATTCTGTAATCGCTTACAAGTCGGCAGAGCAGGTTCGCCCTGATATGGTGGCGGGTCACTCGCTCGGAGAGTTTTCGGCCCTCGTGGCAAATGGCGCGCTGAGTTTTGAAGACGGGCTAAATCTCGTTGCCATCCGCGCAAATGCCATGCAGAAAGCCTGCGAACAAAACCCTTCGACCATGGCCGCGATTCTCGGCATGGACGATGCAAAGGTTGAAGAGATTTGCGAGCAGGTGGCAGAAGAAACCGGGGAAATAGTGGTTCCGGCTAATTATAATTGTCCGGGCCAGGTGGTGATCAGCGGATCAATAAAAGGTGTTGAAATAGCTTGCGAACGGCTGAAAGCAGCCGGCGCAAAACGTGCACTGGTGTTGCCCGTAGGAGGGGCATTTCACTCGCCTTTGATGGAGCCCGCTAAAAAGGAATTGCAGAAAGCGATAGAAAAAACAACTTTTTACCAGCCTTCGTGCCATATTTACCAGAACGTAGTGGCAAAAGCCATGTTTAACCAGGATGAAATCAAAAAAAATCTTGTAGAACAACTTACCGGACCGGTGAAGTGGACGCAAACCATACAGGCAATGATTGCAGATGGCGCCACCCGTTTTACAGAGGTTGGACCAGGACGGGTGCTTCAGGGCCTGGTAGCAAAGATTAACAAAGAGGTGCAGGTGGCGGGAGTGTGACAGCGCAACTGTCATCCCGAGCCGAAGGCGAGGGATCTGCTGAGAAGATTCAAAATAAAAAACGAACAACTTTGATCGCAATAGTAACCGGCGCAACGTCGGGATTCGGAAAAGCAACAGCAGAAAAATTCGCGGCAGCTAAATACAACGTTATTATCACCGGCCGCAGAAACGAATTGCTTCAGCAGGTAAGCGAACACATCCAAAAAGCATACGGCGTAAAAGTTCTCGCTCTCAACTTCGACGTACGCGATAAACAGGCCGTGAACAAAAATTTCGGCAGCCTTCCTGCCGATTGGCACGAGGTGGACGTGCTGGTGAACAATGCCGGCCTCGCACTCGGAAAGGATTATTTCGAGGAAGCCGATATGAACGATTGGGAAACGATGATAGATACCAATGTCAAGGGGCTTCTTTATGTTTCCCGCGCCGTGCTACCGTATATGGTTAAACGAAAAAAAGGACATATCCTCAATATAGGTTCAATCGCGGGCCAGGACACCTATGAGAAAGGGAACGTTTATTGCGCCACAAAATCTTCGGTGCAGACTATTTCGAGGGCCATGCGCGTTGATCTTCTGAGGCATCACATCAAGGTGACTGCTATCCATCCAGGTGCCGCCGAAACAGAATTCTCAATTGTAAGATTTAAAGGAGATGAAAGCGCTGCGAAGGCCGTTTACGATGGATACCAGGCGTTAACCGCAGAGGATGTTGCGGATGTGGTTTTTTACTGCGCTTCACTGCCGGCGCATGTTTGTATTAACGATCTTACATTAACACCTACTGCGCAGGCCGACGCATTTTACTTTCATAAAGATCAGTAGGACCACTTTATGAGCGTTGCGCCCCACGTGAATCCGCCTCCAAATGCGGCCAGCACGATGTTGTCGCCTTTCTTGAGTTTGCTTTCCCATTCCCAGAGACAAAGTGGAATAGTACCGGAGGTCGTATTGCCGTAACGCTCGATATTGAGCATTACTTTTTCTGGCGACAGCCCCATCCGGTTGGCAGTGGCATCAATAATCCTTTTGTTTGCCTGGTGAGGCACCAGCCAGGCGATATCATTTCCGGTTAAGTTATTTCTTTCAATAAGTTCCGCGCTAACATCGGCCATGCCTTTAACCGCGAACTTGAAAACGGCCTGACCCTCCTGGTAGATAAAATGTTCCTTGCGGGTAACAGTTTCTATCGAAGCCGGTTTTAGAGAGCCCCCGGCCTTCATATGAAGATACTGGGCGCCGCTTCCGTCACTTCTCAAAATACTGTCAAGTATTCCTGTCTCATCCTTTGATGGTTCCAGCAAAATAGCGCCAGCACCGTCGCCGAAAAGTATACATGTGGTGCGGTCGCTGTAGTCAACTATCGCGCTCATTTTATCGGCGCCAACCACCACTACTTTGGTGTAACGGCCACTTTCAATAAGTGATGCACCGGTGGTGACCCCGTACAGAAAACCTGAACAGGCCGCGCCAAGATCAAAGCTCCATGCGTTGATAGCTCCGATTTTGTCGGCTATAATGTTGGCAGTGGCCGGGAAAGTCATGTCGCCTGTAACTGTGCAGCAGATGATACACTCGATTTCCGATGGGTCAAGGCCTCTTTTCTGGCACAGGTTGAGAATAGCTGGGGCTCCGAGATCAGAGGTTCCTTTATTTTCTCCTTTCAGAATTCTTCTTTCTGAAACGCCGGTCCTTGTCTTTATCCATTCATCGCTGGTATCTACCATTTTTTCGAGGTCGGCATTAGTGAGTTTGTCATCAGGTACAAAGCCGCCGACGGCTGTAATTGCCGCCCTAATTTTTTGACTCATCGGATATTATTAGAGGGCGCAAAAATACGGAAAACCGTACTTTTGACGCCATGATCGCTTTTTTGAAGGGCAACTTCGTGCGCAAAACCCCAGCCCTTGTTCATGTCGATGTTAACGGTGTAGGATATGAGGTGCACATCAGCCTGAACACTTACTCCAGTATTTCAGGCCAGGATCATGGACAGTTACACACATATTTTCATGTTCGCGAAGATGCCCAGGTTCTTTATGGTTTTTATGAAGAAGCGGAAAAGGATATGTTTATCCAGCTCCTTAGCGTTTCGGGGGTAGGAGCAGCAACAGCCAGGATGATGTTGTCGTCGATGAAGCCGGTTGAAATTGCGAAGGCCATCTCGCAGGGGAACACGAAGCTGCTTGAGAGCATCAAGGGCATCGGAAAGAAATCGGCTGAGCGCATTGTTCTCGAACTACGCGACAAAGTGGCAAAAGCTGCGTTCGGATCAAATAATGAGGTATTGATAAACAATACCTTGGATCAGGATGCGTTAAATGCACTGATCGCGCTCGGCATCAGCAGGTCGTTAGGCGAGCAAGCGATTGGCAAGGTGAGAAAATCAAACCCCGAACTTCATAAAATAGAGGACATTATCAAACAAGCACTCAAAAATATCTAAGCCTATCAGAAGAATCTCTACCTAACAGTATCCAATTGTTCCGGAAACTAACTTCTTTCCTAAAAACTGCCTTACTAACTGCCGCGATTTTATATAATGCGATTGGCATTAGTTTGCATGCCCAGCAGCCTGGCGACAGCGCCGCTGCCCCGGCGCCACTGCGCGATACTGTTATACCTGTTACCGGCGTTGATACACTCAGGTTCCCTATCAACGACCGCCGCGGCGACCGCTACTCCGCAAGAAGTCGCAGCCCGCTCGACCTCCAGGATCCCTCCAACATTATAGATTCTATAGAGTACGATCCCAAAACCAAGGAATATTATATAGTAGAAAAAGTTGGGAGCTTCTACTACCGCAAGCCGACATACCTCACTTTTGATGAATTCATGTATCTCCGTTCGCAGATACAGGAGCGACAATATTTCAGGCAACGGGCAAATGTTCTTTCAGGATTAAATTATAAACTCCCCCGGCCGAAACTGAACATTACCGATAATTTATTCAACCGCATTTTCGGACAGGGAAAAATCGACATTCGCCCGCAGGGAGAAATCAACCTGATCGCGGGTTACCAGGGACAAAATATTAAAAACCCCGCCCTGCCGGAAAGAGCGAGGAGAAACGGCGGTTTCGACTTCGACATGAACGCTAACCTGAGTGTGGTCGGCAATATCGGAAGTAAGCTAAAGCTGCCAATCAGCTACAACACCCTTGCGAATTTCGACTTCGAAAACCAGCTAAAGCTCGACTATACCGGTACCGACGATGAAATCATTAAAAGAATTGAGGCCGGTAACGTGTCGTATTCCTCGAAAGGGTCGCTGATAGCCGGCGCGCAATCGCTGTTTGGTATTAAAACCCAACTCCAGTTTGGTAAGCTGTTCGTAACAGGTGTTCTCGCCAACCAGCGCGCCCAGCGGCAGTCGCTCGGTGTGCAGGGCGGCTCTGCCTCGACCTCATTCGAATTCAAGGCAAACGACTACGAAGAAAACAGGCACTTTCTTCTTGCGCAATATTTCAGGGCAAACTATAACAAAGCGATGAGCCAGTTGCCCATCGTAAACTCGCAGGTGCAGATATTGAGGATCGAAGTATGGGTAACAAACAGGAACGGATCGACGACCGAAACGAGAGATGTGGTGGGTTTGATGGACCTCGGTGAATCTCAGCCATTCAACCCAGGCATACAACCTTACAAACCACTCGCAAATGGTATTCCGGACAACGATGTGAACTTTTTGTACAGGAATATTGTGAATGATCCTTCTGCACGTAATTCTTCAGCGGTCACATCCAAACTTTCTGCGCTGAATTTGCGCGCCGTCCAGGATTTTGAAAAAACTTTCGCAAGACAATTGCGGCCGGAAGAATTTTATTTCAACCCGCAGGTCGGATTTATTTCGTTGAACCAGCCGCTGCAGCCAGATGAGGTTCTTGCCGTGGCTTTTCAATACAGCTTCAACGGAAAAATTTATAAGGTCGGTGAATTTTCGCAGGACGTTCCACCTGATACAACGCTCAGAACTCCCGGCTCACAAAAAGTACTGTTCCTGAAATTGCTGAAGGCAACATCTCAAAGAACCACCTTGCCCTTGTGGGACCTGATGATGAAGAACGTTTATTCGCTGAAATCCAAAGACGGTTCTTTCCTTGCGAGTATTCAACCCGGAGATTTTAAGTTGAACGTTTTATATGAAGAACCAAGTTTGGGTTTGAAAAGATTTCTTCCTGATGAAGTAGGTACTTCAAGCGGGCAGCCATTGCTTTCGTTGCTCAATCTCGACAGGCTAAACACGAGAAACGACCCTTTGCCTGATGGTGTGTTTGATTATATAGAAGGGTTTACCGTCCGTTCCGACCAGGCGCGGATTATTTTTCCGCTCCTTGAACCATTTGGCCGCGACCTGGAAACAGCTGCCTTTTCAGGAGCGACACAGGACATAAAAGACAAATACATTTTCTACCCGCTATACGATACGATTAAAGAAATCGCGAAAACTTTCGCGAACCTCGACCGGTATGTGATCAGCGGTACCGCGAAAGGAAATGCATCTTCCGAAATACAACTCGGTGCATTCAACGTTCCTCCGGGATCTGTTACGGTGTCCGCAGGCGGGCAGGTGCTTGTAGAAAACGTAGACTATACCATAGACTATAATCTCGGAACGGTTAAAGTGATCAACCAGGGTATCATTGCGTCTGGTGTTCCGGTGAATGTTCAATTCGAAAACAACGCGAGCTTTGGTATACAACAGCGAAACTTCCTCGGCATACGACTCGACTATCTTGCCAAGACGACGGCAAAGGAGTCGCTTGCATTAGGTGCATCAATGGTGCGACTTGGCGAGCGCCCTTTCTTTACGAAAACAGGGTACAATGAAGATCCGATCCGAAATACCATGTATGGCCTCGACTTCAGTTATCGTACAGAGTCGCAGCGTTTAACAAGATGGCTCGATAAGCTTCCATTTTACAACACCACCGAGATGAGTAGCATCACCGCTTATGGTGAAGGAGCATATCTTAAACCCGGTCACCCGAAACAGATCGGAAAGGGTAGCGAAGGATCGATATTTATTGACGACTTTGAAGGATCGCGTAACGCTATCGATCTGAGGTTTCCACTGGTAAGCTGGGGACTTGCATCGACACCCGCGGGCAACGGATTATTCCCTGAAGCGACCGGACGAGATTCTCTCGGGTACAATTTCAACAGGGCCAAACTCGCATGGTATAACATCGAGCCAATACTCCAGGATAGAAGAAATTCTAACAACCCGATAGACGACGATCTATTGAATACTCCAAGTGTAAGGCAGGTGAAAGTGACGGAAATTTATCCCAACCGTACACCCGACTTTGGACAGGCACAACTCGTTACATTCGATATGGCTTATTATCCAACGGAGATAGGTCCATACAACTATGATACGCGTACCAACAGCGTAACCGCTGATGGCCGGTTATTGAATCCCCGTAACAGGTGGGGTGGTATTATGCGCGGCCTCGACCAGGTGGATTTTGAAACCGGTAACGTTGAATTTATTGAATTCTGGATGCAGGATCCATTCCTGAGCGATCCTTCAAACAGTGGCGGTCAATTGTATTTTCACCTGGGAAATATTTCGGAGGATGTGTTGAAAGACGGTAAACGGTTCTTCGAAAATGGAATCAGCGGAGCCGTGACCACAGCGCAGGAAGACACTGCGACAGTTTGGGGTAAGGTTCCGGCCAATCCAATCCAGGTAACGCAGGCATTCAGCAACGATCCCGCCGACAGACCACTGCAGGATGCGGGTTTTGACGGATTGGATAACGACGCTGAAAGAGCAAAATACCAGAACTATCTGAATAACCTCGCCAACGCCTTTGGTACTTCTTCCCAAATCTACCAGATGGCCTTAGCGGATCCCTCGCACGATGATTTCAAAAATTATCGTGATGCTTCATACACCAACCGCGATGGTATCCTCACGCGTTATAAACAGATCAACAATCCGCAGGGAAACTCACCCGTTGCTGGCTCAGGGGATCAGTTCGTGAGCGCGTTCACTCTTTATCCCGACCAGGAAGAATTCAACAGGGATAACACATTAAATGAACTCGAAGAATATTTTGAATACCGCGTTGAACTTACGCCTGATGATCTTTCACGGGTAGGAGAGAATTTCATTACCGACGTTCGTGCATTCACACCGAGCGGAGGTGTTCCTGAAAAATGGTATTTATTCAGAATTCCCATCGCAGAGTTTTCAAATAAAGTGGGCAACATTCCCGACTTTAAGTCTATCCGTTTCGTGAGAATGTTTTTGACGGGCTTCGAGGATTCCGTTATTCTCCGTTTCGCGAAACTCGAACTCGTGAGAAACCAATGGAGAAGATTTAACTACGAGCTCGACACAACCGGCCAGTACAAGTTGATACCTGCGAACACACAAACAACTTTCAACCAGCTCGCGGTAAACATCGAAGAAAATAATTCGCGTTCACCCGTTCCTTATAAGACTCCGCCAAATGTTATTCGCCAGCAACAGCTGAGCAATAACAATGTTAACCTGTTGCTGAACGAACAGTCGCTTAGTATCCAGGTTTGTAACATGGCACGGGGCGATGTTCGCGGTGTATTCAAAACACTTAACCTCGATTTGCGTCAATACGCAAAACTGTTCATGTACACTCACCTTGAGTCTGGTGGTGCGTTCGACAATCTGCAGGACGATGAATTGTATACAGTTGTGCGAATTGGTAACGACCTTATCAACAACTATTACGAAGTAAGGATTCCATTGAAGAGAACGGTGTGGGGCGCAACTTCCGAAAGTGATATATGGCCGGTTCAGAACGATCTTGAGTTGAACCTGCAACGGCTAATCAACCTGAAAGTGACAAGAAATAATTCCGGTCCCCCCAACGACTATTTCAAACAGATTGATGACGATGGTAAGGAATACGCCATTTACGGAAATCCTAACCTCGGCGAGGTGCGAGTGGTATTTCTCGGTGTTGAAAACCGGTCGCATGACAACGCATGTACAGAAGTTTGGTTCAATGAGCTGCGACTCGGAGGCCTTGATGAAACTGGTGGCTGGGCTGCATTGGGACGGGTAGACATCAAGCTTGCTGACCTGGGAACATTGTATGTGTCAGGTAGTGCGCGCAGTGCGGGCTTCGGTACAATCGAGCAACGCGTGAACGAACGTTCGAGAGAAGACTTCACCCAATTCGACGTGGCCACAAATCTTGAACTCGGAAAATTGCTGCCCGAAAAATCGGGTATGTCTATTCCTGTTTACGCGAGTGTTTCGAGAACAGTCGCATCTCCTGAGTACGACCCCTACGACCTCGACGTAAAACTAAAAGACAAACTGAACGCTGCGCCCCCCAATCTCCGCGACTCGATCAGGGAAAATGCCATTGATGTACGCACTATCAAAACCGTAAACTTCACAAACGTTAAGAAGAACAACACCAATGGCAAAAAGCCTAAGCTGTGGAGCATAGAAAATATTGATGTCAGCTATTCTTACTACAAGGAAGAACAACATAACCCACTTATCGAAAGCAACGAAATTACACGACACCGTGCGGGACTTGGTTATAATTACACATCGACACCTGAATACATCGAACCACTCAAGCGAACCATCAAATCGAAATCGCCCTGGTTCGGGTTGATAAAAGACTTCAATTTCAATCCGCTTCCGAGTTTACTTGGCTTCCGTGCCGATGTTAACAGGCAATTCGGTGCCTATCGTCCCCGAAACGTCGGCGGAGCGAAGCTCGGTCTTCCCGAAACATACGATAAGTATTTCACGTTCGACAGGATCTATAACCTCCGATGGGACCTTACACGTTCACTCAATCTTGATTTTACCGCCACGAACAAGGCGTGGGTCGATGAAGACGAGGGTAGGCTCGACAAGGCTGAGAGAAAGAAATTGTGGGACAATTTCATGAAGGGCGGAAGAACTATTTTATACACACAAACCGCAAATGCATCGTATGTGTTGCCTACAGCAAAACTGCCAGCACTCGACTGGACGTCCGTTCGCGTGAATTACATCGCCACTTATAACTGGCTCGCTGCGTCGCTTATAGCAAGAAACCTGGGCAATACGCTTGCAAACGAACAACAGAAAAATGCAACGGCTGAATTTGATTTCTCTAAACTATACAGCAAATCGAGGTTGCTTCGCGCGATTGAAGAAAGTCAGCCAGCAGGAGCAGCGGGCGCAGCAGGACAGCAACAGGCACCTGTAAAAGATACGACAGGCAAAAAGAAAAAGAGAGACAAATCGGAGCCGATTGTTCTTGGTAAGGGTGCAAAAGCATTTGGAAAATTGCTGACTGCCTTAAAACGTATCAGCGTTAATTATACTGAAAACGCGACCGCAACAGTTTACGGTTACACCGATAGCACGCGCGCGCTCGGAATGAATTTCAAGTCTCACGCTCCTGGTTTCGGATTCATCTTCGGACGCCAACCGGATACAAGTTTTATTAATGCGCTCGCCAATAAAGGATTGATTACGGGTGATCCGAACCTGAATTTTCAAAACCGGCAGGATTATAATCAAAAGATAACCATAAACGCGCAGCTCATACCCGTCCGCGACCTTACTATAGACCTTACGGTTGACAAACAATTCGGTAAAACGTACACTGAATTATATAAAGACACAACGCCAGGTGGTTATAGCGGACAATTCGCGAGGCTGAATCCGTATTCTGAAGGAAGCTTCAGTGTCAGCTACATTTCGTTCCAGACATTGTTCCAGAAAATTAAACCGAACGAGGTGTCACAAACGTTCCTGACGTTCCAGGAAAACCGCAGAATTATTTCTGAAAGATTAGGAAAGGCGAATCCGTATTCCGGCCAAACCGACCAGGAAGGATATTATAAAGGATACACGAAGTATTCACAGGATGTGTTGATACCGGCGTTCATCGCGGCATACACCAAAAAAGATCCGAATTCAGTCGCGCTGCTGAAGAATACGAATCCGAAGATCAGCTCGAATCCTTTTTCAGGCATCCTGCCAAAACCCAACTGGAGGATTACTTACAACGGTTTGTCGCGCATTCCCGGGTTCGAAAAAATATTCACCAGCTTCACAATTACGCATGGCTACACCAGTAGCTTAAGTATGAACCGCTTTGAATCGGCATTGCTGTTCCAGGATCCATTCAGATTTAACTACCCTGAATTTATAGATACACTCACCGGGAACTTTATTCCATACTTCCTTATTCCGAACATCACTATCATGGAGCAGTTCGCGCCGATGATAGATCTCGATATGCAGTTCACCAACCAGCTCAACGCGAGATTTGAATTCAAGAAATCACGCCAGCTGAGCCTGAGCCTTGTAGACTTCCAGCTCAGCGAAGCTAGGTCAACGGAATTTACGATCGGTGCCGGCTTCAGGCAACGTGGTGCTTTTTCATTTATCAAGTGGAAAGGCAAACCACTTCAGAACGACGCTTCTTTCCGTCTCGATCTTGGACTGCGAGATGACGCCACCGCCAATTCAAGACTCGACCAACTGCAGGCGTTGCCAACAGCCGGACAAAAGGTAATCACCATAAACCCTTCGATAGATTACGTGATCAGTAACAGGGTGAATCTCAAATTCTATTTTGAGCAGAGAAGGGTAGAACCGAAGATTTCGACGGCGCCACCAATTACAAATACACGAGCGGGAGTTGAGATCAGGCTTGCACTTACGCAGTAGTATTATGATGTTCTTTTCAACAACATCACATATCCGCACATCTTCTTTTTATTTTTATTCACCTGTACCGGTTTGATCATATGATATTCCGAAGCCTGCGGGATATATTGAAAGCTGATAATATTTCCATCTACATCACCCCACATATTCTTTTTATAGATAACCTGTTTTTCGGTGTAGTCGTACATACGTACCTCATACAGCCTTGAAGTGGGATCACCAATAAAAACAAACTGGTACCATACGCCTTGTGTCATTGGCAACACGATCGGCATTTCATATTCGCTTTCCATGGTCACCGACGCCTCACGTAATACCGAGTAACCCTGGCTGGCATAGAAAGTTTTTAAGCTGTCTACCTCTTCCTGGTAGGGGTTGCCGTCACAACTTTGCTGTCTTATAATATCCTGAGAATAGAGAAGGCCGGGGTAAAAAAATAATGCGCAGGTCAGGATTGTCGTCGATAGGAACAAATTCTTCATACTACACCGGATTAGATTGGGGGCGGATATTGAGGGCTAAAAGTACTCATTCCACCCTGAAAATCAAAATGCGGGGAAGTTATTCGTAAAATGTGAATATCAGCGTATTAGCACGGCTGTTCCCTTACGGGTCACTATTTTTCCCGTGTAGTCGGTTCCCCTCACCATCCATACATAAGTACCATTAGCCTGCCGAACCCCGTTTACTGTACCGTCCCAACCCTTGTCAAATTGTGTTGTCTGGAACACTATCTGGCCCCACCGGTTGAAAACCCTGAAGTATTGCAATGTAGAAATTCCGACAGCCTTTGGCCTCAACTCACGGTTGCGGCCATCCGGGGCGAATGCATTTGGAACAAAAATGTCCGGAGCCGTCTGAAATACCTGCACATTCATGGTATCCAGGTCGTAGCAGCCGTTTGCATCATATGCTTTCAGCACATAAGACATATTCCTGTCAACTACCGCAATCGGATCCTCTTTCGAGGTGGTGTTCAAACCCGTTTCCGGAGACCATGCAAAGAACTCTGATCCCGACCCTTTCAGTTGAAGCGGCTGGCCCTTTACGATTGCTGTGTCGTTACCCGCATCCGCGACTATTTCGGGCCTCACGCTCACAACAACCCTGTCGATACCTGGTTTGGGGCAACCAAGTGTGTCATAACCAAGAAGGGTGTACGTTCTTGTTTGCAACGGGAAGACAGAAGGCGCCAAAGTATTTCTATTGATAATAGAAATCGGCGGATCCCACCGGAATGAGGAGCCGTTAGTATAACCGTTCAACATCACCGTATCGTCGTAACATATTATTGCATCCCTTCCCGCATCGACTTCGGGATACGGTATTGTCACCACATTGAGATCGTCCTCTGCAAAACATTTTCCTATTCGCGATATAACGTGATAATTGGTATTTGTAAGCGGCGTCGTTAATGGCATTCGCGTGTTTGCATCATTTATATACGCGGAAGGAGTCGCGGTCCAGGTATATTTCAAGCCATCTCCCTGCGGATTCAGCTGAATCGTGTCTGTTGTGCATATCGTTGTATCACTTCCTGCATTGAGGGTAACGAACGATACAACTCTCACACGTATACTTCCATTTGCCACACATCTGTTCTCCGTCATCGTTACATTGTACGTGGTAGTTTTATCGGGAAAAACAATCGGCGTAGCGCTTGTTGAATTTAACATACTATCCGTTGGCGACCATTTGAACGTTCCGTCACCGATTGCACGAAGTTGTAATGTATCAATGTCACAAATGAGCGTGTCGGTAAAAGGCAGCGTGAGATCGGGTTTGTCTTTTACCTCAATAATCATTGGTACAGTATCGATACATCCTTTCGTTGATCCGACAATCAACTGAACTGTCTTAAATCCTAACGAGTTGTATTTCCATGTTGTGTTTCTCGCATGACTTGTATCGCCATCCGTGGTTTCATCACCAAAGTTCCACGTCCATTTTGATGCTGGTCCGTACTTTCCTTTCGTTGTGTCGTTAAATTCGAATGGCGTGTATAAACACGCGCCGTTGAATGTAAATCCCGGAAAGAATCCGGGGTAGACTCTCGCCAGTGTTGTTGTCGAATCGAGGCACTGCCCTGCAAGAACCACTTTTAGCTTCACCCGGTAAGTACCAGTATCAGCATACAGATGCTGCAGCGTTCCATCAGGCACCGTTGTGCTTTCCGGAGTCGAACCATCACCAAAATCCCATGTATATACTGAACCCGTCGGATTAACCTGGAGGTTTCTGAATGTTACCAGGAAATCATCACAGTATGAGTAATCGGGTTTTAACACGGCGTTGAGAGGAATACAGTCCGACACTTTTATGTGTATGTCCTTGCGATGTGTGTTGATTAAAACTCCCTTTCGATATTCAGCGATACATACCGTAACAACATATTGCCCGATCTTATTCGGCGCGATACCCGACATGATACCTGTTTTGCTATTGATCGTAACGCCTCCCATGGGTGCGCTGCCACTATAAGGGCTCTGGTAATTCAGCGCCCGGTAAGGCGGGGGCGCACCAGGGATCGGCAGTGGACATGTATAACAGTTCTGACCGTTATTCGGTCCACCACCTGCATATGCATCACAGAATTTATAAACAAGCGAGTCATTCTGTTCATCTTTAGCCGAAAAATCGAATTGAAAATCTGAGCCCACACAAACTGCAACAGCGTCTTTCGTGGTAACCGAAGGACTTGTATTCTGATAGGCATTAACGCCCAACGCTGTTCCCGGAATTTCGCATGAGTAAGTTGCACCGAAATCATTGCTGGGAGGAACAAGGTTCTGAATGCCTTCTATCCGGCAGCAGCGTTGAAACGCAATCGTATAACCGCTTGCGGTATTCGGAAGTTCAATGGTCGTTTGATAATATCTCAACCTGTAACAGACATCCCGTGGTGGATTGTTGAGACATGGATTCGAGGCAGGATCGTACCTTATGAATTCTTCGTTCGACATGTTCGCGAATGTGCCGAGCACCTGTGTGTTGTTTGGCTTGCTGAAAACCGTAAGAAAAACGCGTGTATCAAGCTGACCCGGATCATTCTGCCCGCAGTCTATGTATAGTTTTAAAGTAACAAGATATTTTGAAGAATTCGCCGCGGCACCGGGACCACTATACTTATAATAAAGCTCTCCACCCCTGATATGGGCAGCGGACACGGGGAGCACAAAACCCCCGAAAATGAGGATAAGAAAGCAGATTTTCTTCATGAAGCTCCTGGTCTGTTCTAATTCGCCGCAGGTCAGTTTGGTTATTTGCCGGACAGGAAATCCTGTATGGATTTGAGACAGAATTCCGGTTCCTCCAGCATGCCCAGGTGTCCTGAATGGGCTGCTATATAAATGTAAGCAAAATCAGCTATCCGGCACAGTTTCAAGCTCTGTTCGATGGGTACGGCTGTATCGTATTCACCAATGATTAACAGTACCGGTTTGGGAAAGTTTTTCAATACTTCCGTCCTGTCGCGCCTGTTCATCATCGCCTCTGTATATGCTACGAGAGAAGAGGGTGAAAAGTTGCTATAACGTTCCACCGTTTCGGTTACTAAGTCCGGTCTTGCCGTTTTTGTTGACTCAGAAAAGAGATTAGTCGTTGCCTGCTGGAGAAATTTCGCGGCCCCATGTTTCCGGATAAATTCTATATTCTTTTTTCTTCCCGCTTTTTTTTCTTCACTGTCCGCATAAGCGGTTGAATGAAACAGTCCCAAGCCCTTCAGCTTGCCCGGAAATTTTTCTGCAAATGCCAGCGTCGCATATCCGCCCATGCTGTGCCCGATCATGAAACACGACTGTATATTTTCTTTTTCAAGAATTCTATTTACATCTTCAGCAATACTTTCCATGCTTATCCGATCCACTTTACCTTTTGATTGCCCGCTTCCGACAATATCCGGGACGATCAGAAAGTAATCTTTTTCAAGGCCGGAAACCATGTTGTCCCAGATTGTGCTGTCTTCCCCGAATCCATGAATCAATACCACAGGTTCGCCACTTCCGAAAATTTTATAATAGATTGAAGTATCTTTCTCAGTGAGATTTTTTTCCTGCATACGCTATTTTTTCATTGCCCGCTGCGAAGCGCGAAGGCCGGCAAGCAGAATTAAAGGTAAGAATGCGATATTCAACTCCTGCGGAAGAAGTTTCCAGGAGACAACCACCAGTAATGCGATCGCCGCGGTAACGGCGAAGTAAATGCGTGTAAAGCGGGTTTTCTTCAATACAAAAAAAGACATTACCAGGTGCGGCGGAAAAGCCCAGAGGATGTTGTAATTGTCCCTGCACAATTCATGGTCAGTGCCAAACCACATAAAAAGCATGAAACATCCCATCAAACCCAACAGCAGAAAATAACCAACGTCAAAAATATCAGCAGCTTTCTTCGACCAACTATATCGCCCGAATGTGATCAGAATTCCAATCGCAAGTAATCCCAAAGTTGTAAACAGGGGAGTGAGTATACTTTTCGATTGAACTTCTACAGGTACATTCTGAAGGATCACTCTTTTATTCAAGACAAGTCCTTTGTTGTTTGCGACCGCGCTGTCAAATCCCTTCATAAGATAGTCGGGCAAAAACATCGCTTCTTCGTTTTTTACTTTCCTGTCAATTCTGCTGGCGAGTACCAGGTCGATTCCGAATTTGCTCCAGTATTGTTTGCTCTGGTCCAGATTTACATGAATCATATTGCGGAATGTAGGCGCATCAAGGGGTATAATTCGCTTGAAACGCACGCTGTCATCATTGTTCTTCGTGATGATATCCCTCGGACGCGTCGAACAATTGTCAAATAAAAACTCATACTGGTAGTATTTGTTTTCTTCCTGCGCATTTGTGCGTAAGGCATCGAATAAACGTTGCTGCTCCTCACATGACAGGTTCAAATCCTGTTCAATTACACTCCGGTTTTCCATCTGGTATTCATACATGAACTGCTGAAAATCTTCTGCTGATACGTAGTACAACAATTTACCGAGCGTGAATTTTTTGTAGAAGTCGGGATCTTCAAAATCGAAGGTGCCGTAATTGAAAATTATATCCGCGCCACTGTTTTTAACTTTCACCCTGATCGCCGTATGGCCCCATATCGAATAAAGATCCTCACCGGGTCCGCAGGTAAGCAGACTGATCTTCAGGCTACAGCTATCGTTCTGAGAAAAAACTGACAAGACGGAAAAAACAGAAAGCAGAATGACGATGGCACGTTTCAGAATCATGTTACCTGCTATAGTTTGGAGCTTCCCTTGTGATTTCTATATCATGTGCATGGCTTTCCTTAATACCCGCGTTCGAAATCTTAATGAACTGTCCGTTGTTCTGCAGCGCTTTCAAATCTTTCGCTCCGCAATAACCCATTCCCGATCTCAAGCCACCAACATATTGATACACTATCTCTGAAAGATTTCCTTTATATGCAACGCGTCCTTCAATTCCTTCAGGCACAAACTTTTTCAGGTCGTCTTCAACATCCTGGAAATATCTGTCACCACTGCCCTGGCTCATCGCGCCGATAGAACCCATGCCGCGATACTGTTTGAATTTTCTTCCTTCGTAGATAATTGTTTCACCCGGACTTTCTTCTGTTCCCGCAAAAACGCCACCCATCATCACCACATTCGCTCCTGCTGCAAGCGCTTTCACCATATCACCGGTATAACGAATTCCGCCGTCAGCGATCAGTGGAATATTTTTCGATCTAAGCGCTGATGCGGCTTCCATTATAGCGGTCACCTGAGGGATACCGGCGCCCGCAACGATACGCGTAGTACAAATTGATCCCGGGCCAATACCCACTTTCACCGCGTCGGCCCCGGCATCTGCAAGCGCTTTCGCACCTTCGGCGGTTCCGACATTGCCTGCAATGACCTGGAGATTTTTATACGTTTTTTTCACTGCCTTCAATGCTTCAATAACACCTTTGCTATGACCGTGCGCACTATCAAGACAAACAATATCTACTCCAATATTCTGCAATGCTCCGGCACGCTCGAGCATGTCGTGTGTTATACCAAGTGCAGCACCAACGAGTAGCCTTCCAAAACCATCTTTTACGGCGTTTGGATAACTGGTTAGCTGCAGGATGTCGCGATAAGTGATAAGCCCCACCAGTTCACCTGATTTATTCACAACGGGCAGCTTCTCAATTTTGTACTGGCTTAAAATTTTCTTTGCTTTTGTAAGGTCCGTTCCTTCGGGAGCTGTGATTAAATTTTCTTTCGTCATCACTTCGCTCACCTTCCTGTTGTTGTCTGTTTCGAAACGGAGATCGCGGTTGGTGAGAATTCCCACCAGCTTTTTATTTTTATCAACTACCGGGATGCCACCAATTTTATTTTCCTTCATTAACCTCAATGCATCACCGATCGTCGCGTCTTTGTCAAGAGTTACAGGATCTATGATTAAACCACTTTCACTTCTTTTAACCTTCCTCACCTGTTCCACTTGTTTGTCTATGCTCATGTTTTTATGAAGCACCCCAAGACCACCTTCACGCGCAAGGGCAATCGCCATAGTCGCCTCGGTGACAGTATCCATAGCCGCCGACATCATCGGCACATTTAAAGCAATTTGCTTTGTTAACTGAGTGCGAATGCTAACTTCTCTCGGTAAAACCTGTGAATAAGAAGGCATTAGGAGAACATCATCAAACGTTACGCCTTCACCGAAAAACTTATTTGTACGTGGGGAATTTGATCTGGAAGTGCTAATTCTTGTTGCCATGTGCAAAGATAGGGTAGTAGCCAATACCCACCCAAATGAAATTTTTATGCACTAGTCCTGTAGCCTGAAATGCTTACCCGGCAAGGCTTTAAGCAATCCGAGCATTTCAAGGTTAAGCAGAGCGGTTGCAACTGCACTTGAACTTAAACCACTTGAAAAAGTGAGATCATCCATCGCGGTAAGGTCCTGTTTTCTTAAAAACTCCAGCACCCTGATCTCATCAGCATTCAGTTCAGGGAACATCATTTTCTGAAAAACATCCCTTTTTATTTCGCGGTTATCCCAACCCATGATGTCGAGGAATTCTCCCGGATCATCGAGCATCACGGCTTTCTGCTCTTTTATCAGCCTGTTGCATCCTGCACTTCTTACATCTGTTACTCTTCCCGGCACAGCAAATACATCACGATTATAGTCCCACGCAAGGTTAGCAGTAATGATGCTTCCACCCTTTACACCGCTTTCAACAACTATCGTCGCATCGCTGATCCCTGCCACAATCCTGTTCCGGCTTGGGAAGTTGTGTTTATCCGGTTTCGTTTTACTCCTGAACTCTGTCAACACTCCTCCAGATTCAATGATTTGTTTCGCCAGGCCCGTGTTCTCTCTCGGGTATATTGTATCTAAACCATGACCTACTATGCCAACAGTAGGTATTCCATATTTCAAAGAACTTTTGTGCGCGACCGAATCAATTCCAAATGCCAGTCCGCTCACCACGAGAATGTTCCTATCCGCAAAAGATCTCACAAGCTCCTCCGTAAAATGTTTTCCATACTCAGTGTTGTTTCTTGTGCCTACAATCGCAACAATTCTCGAAGCATTCAAATTCGCATTGCCCAGGAAAAACAACATCGCCGGCGGATCGAAACAATTCAACAGGCGTTGCGGATAATTTTTATCAACTATCGACAAGGGCCTGATGCCAAACTTTGTCATAAAGTCTATTTCTCTCTCCGCTTCTGAGAAATTCCTGAAGTTTCGAATGCTTTTCGCTTTAATTGCACCAATATTCTCAACCCTTTCCAGGTCACCCTGACAGGCGTGGAAAATTTCTGTAGCTGACCCAAACGTTTCGTACAGCTTTTTCGCATGTACATTACCGATATATGGAACCTCGCCGAGCGCCAGCTGGTAAATCAATTCTGAACTCATGTTTCTCCACTCTAGTTCACAACTTTCATCTCCGTTCTCCGGTTCTTCGCTTTCCCTTCTTCATTATCATTCGCTGCCACCGGCTGCGTTTCGCCCCATCCTTTTGATGACAACCGATTAGCAGCAATGCCCTTCTCAACCAAATAATGTACAACCGCGTTCGCCCTGCTGTTTGAAAGTTTCAGGTTATCGGCCGGCTTCCCAATATTATCGGTATGACCATTTATACTGATTTTAAGCGTAGGGTTTTCTTTAAGCAGTTTTACAATATTGTCCAGCTCGGCAAATGATTCAGGTTTCAATTCCGATTTATTGATATCGAAAAAAACATTCTTCAGCACGACTGTAGCATTTGCATGCAACGGTTCCAGTGGAATATCAATATTGTAAGTAGAATCCGGAATACGATCCTTCAACGAAAAGTTTTCAGAGAAAAATAAATAGCCTCTTCTGTTTACGTTGAATGCGTAGTCTTTCCCAACAGGTAATGTTACCAGGTAGCTTCCTGTTTCATCAGTTTGTACCCTGCTCAATACTTCCTGCGTTTCCAGGTCAGTTAATTCTACCGCGGATGGCAGTCCCTTTTTTGATTTAGCATCAAATACTTTTCCTTTCACCCAGAGTGTTTTCAGTGGACGGACGTCAGATCTCAATTCGAATGTGTATAGATCGAGTCCACCCTTGCTGTCACTTCTGTCGCTGGCGTAATAAGCAGTTTTACCGTCAGCAGCTATGATCAGACTTCCTTCGTTTTCTATCGTGTTAATCGGGTATCCCAGGTTTTCAGCAGGCCCCCACTTGTTACCAGGTAATTTTTTTACAAGAAACAGATCGTCGCCACCGTATCCCGGATGGCCATCAGAAGTAAAATACAATGTCTGGTTGTCGGCATGAATAAAAGGACCACTTTCATTTCCGGATGTATTAATCTGCGGGCCCGCATTTTTCGGCTCTGTCCATGTACCATCAGGATTCCGGTGACATACATAAATGTCACTCTTGCCCATTCCACCCGGCCTGTTGCTCGCAAAATAAAGGTCACGTTTATCGGGAGAGAGACTGGGCGCTGAATCCCACGACTCGGTATTGATATTGCTTCCGAGATTTTCCGGTGCACTCCACCCCTGCGGTGTCAGGTATGAAATGTATAGATCACAACTTCCATATCCTTCCGGGAAGTTGCAACCTGTAAAAATCAGCCATTCACCATCCTGCGAAATATTTTGCGCCCCTTCGTTCATCATTGTATTGATATCGCCGGGCAAACTTTTTGCAGGCCTCCAGGTGTTGTCAACCAACGATGATTCATAAAAATCTTCGTTGATGCTGTTAACACGCCTGGTGTAAAACAACTGCGACCCATCAATCGTAATCGCAGGAAAATATTCAGAAACTTTGCTATTAATGCTGTCGCCCAGATTCTTTGGTTCAAATTTGTAATCTGAAACAGACTTCCGTTTAGCATACTCAATTGCAAATTCGTAACACTGCTTGCGGTATTCTCCGGCCTTTATACTTGATGGATTGAGTTCTTTTATCGAAAGAAACATATTGGCAGCATCGCGCGCTTTTTCAAATTCTCCAAGCCCTGCCAGGTTAATTGAATAAGGCAGCGCATAATCCCGGAAATAAATGGAATCAATCGCTTTCGCCTTCTCATAATTCTCAACAGCGTTCCTGTATTCTTTCAATTCGCCATATACACCGCCGAGTGACAAATACGCGTCAAGAAATTTCGGTTCAATCTTTACCGCATCCTCGAGCATCTTTATTGCTTCACGGTATTCTCCTTCGCCGGCCCTGTTGAGCGCCTGCGAGTATAACGTCCCTGCTTTCGTTTTGATCTTTGAAGGATCATATTGTCCGCTCGCCCGGAAGGAAAAAAAGGAAAGTAAGAGGGTGGTTATGTAAAAAAGTCTTTTCAAAGGCACAATCAAATTTTTTCTACGGAACATGAATATATTTATGTATCTGCAAGGAAAATTCCCATTCAGGATGTTCCTTTATATACTCCACTATGAGTGGCGTAACAACTGGTGATTTCTCCCATTCGGGCTGCAGGTAAAGTTTACACCTGGAGTTAACCTTAGCGGCATACTTCTCAGCCCAATCGAAATCTGACTTATTAAATATTACAACTTTCAACTCGTCGGCCAGCGGAAGAATTTCCGGCAGCGGCGCTTTGAATTTTTTTGGCGACACACATATCCAATCCCACTCGCCTGTTAACGGGTAACTTCCCGATGTTTCAATGTTCGTTTGAAAACCCGCAGCATGTAAAGCGTCAGTCAGTGGTTCACAATTGTACATAAGCGGTTCGCCACCTGTTACAATTGCAAGACGCCCGGGATGTTTCGCGGCTTCCTTTACTATGTCACTCACGTTTAGTACTGGATGTTTTTCTGCATCCCAGCTTTCTTTCACATCGCACCATACACATCCCACGTTGCATCCCGCAAGCCGGATAAAATATGCTGCTTTACCCTGGTGATAACCTTCTCCCTGGATGGTGTAGAAGGCTTCCATGACGGGCAGGGCAGTGGTTGCTAACGTTTTTACAGTGTCCATTTGCATGAGCCTGCAAATTTCGTTCATTCATGCCAAATAGTCTCCCAATAACCTGTTATTTAGCGGTGCATGCCCTGAACGTATTCTTCATTAGAGCCGCAATGGTCATTGGGCCGACTCCGCCCGGAACCGGTGTTATATAACTGCATTTTGGCGCTACCCCATCAAAATCGACATCACCCTTTATAGAATATCCACGCTTTTTGGATGGATCAGTCACCCTGCTGATTCCCACATCAATAACTATTGCACCTTCTTTCACCATATCTGCTTTCAGGAAACCAGGCTTGCCAAGCGCAGCGACAATAAGATCGGAATTCCTGCATATCTCTGCAATGTTTTTTGTCTGCGAATGACATAAGGTTACTGTACAATTTCCAGGGTTAGTGGCGGCGCTCAATAAAATACTCATCGGCCGGCCCACGATATTACTTCTGCCAATCACTGCCGCATTCATACCCTTCGTATCGATTTTGTAATACTCTAACAGCAGCATGATTCCATGAGGCGTCGCCGGAACAAACGTCGGCAACCCTTGCACCATCCGACCCACATTTATTGAATGAAATCCATCAACATCTTTTGATGCATCTATTGCATCAATCACCTTTTGCTCAGAAATACCAGCGGGCAAAGGTAGCTGCACAAGAATTCCATCCACATCATCATCTTCGTTCAACTTGCGAATCGTTTCAAGCAGTTCGGATTCATCTATTGATTTATCAAGCCGGATTAAAGTAGACTTATAACCGATCTCCTCGCACGTTCTCACTTTCGATCCGACATAAGTTTCACTTGCACCATCATTTCCAACTAACACAGCTGCCAGGTGCGGCACTTTTAAACCCTGCTGAACCAGGTCGGCTACTTTTATTTTCAAATCATCTTTTGTTGCCTGTGAAACCAGTTGTCCGTCTAATATTTTCATGGGCTAAAGGTAGCACGGCAATTACAGCTTCCCAAAATATCCGTGAACGAATAAAACGTTTTCATTACCGCATTTTTCCCATTTTTTATTTCACAGGTAGTTGAATTTTTGCTCCATGATTGTTCTGCGAAAAATATTTGTGATCCTTATATCAGCGGCGGTTCATCCCGGCGCTTCGGGGCAATCATTGTTTTACCCGTACACGCCAGTAAATATTTTATCCGCGCGTTATTGTCAGAAATTTCATAACGCTCTTGTGGCAGCATCTAATCCTGCTACCACCACTTATATTCATTCGTTAGAAGCAGGCGTGTACGCCGGCAAAAAATATATGACGGATATAAACACGCTGATGGTTGCTGCCGCGATGTCATTTGATAATAATGGAGCAGGATTGTTATTTCAATATGCAGGAATACCCGAATATTCTGAAAGAACTGTTGGTGTGTTTTGCGGAAAACGCTTAGGTAAAATGAATATAGGTATCGGCCTGAACTATATTAATATAGTGGCTCGTGGACAGGGCAGCGCGCGATTTTTGCAAACAGTTGTTTCATCTATTTTAAATTTTACAGACGACGTCGCCACTTCGGTCAGAATTTTCAATCCAAACTTTTTTATGTCGCCGAAGGAAAACAGTCTCCGACCCGCGTCAGCGTTTTCGTTTGGTTTTGGGTGGCAGGCATCCCCGCAAGTATACGCTGGCATCGAAACGTTAAAAGAGGAAAAACAATCGCTAGCCGTGATATTTAATCTTCAATATGAGTTTACGGGAACCATTTCATCGTCCCTGACGTGGTCGACGGCCGGCAATGAGCCGCAGGTCTCAATAGGTTGGAAGCAGAAGGCAATTAAAATAGAAGCGGGCGGTGGCTATCATGCTGCGCTTGGAGTGTCGCCATTTGTAAGTTTTTTATATCAAAAAGGAAAAACGCCGGAAAAGTGAGACGATTGATTTACATATTAATTCTTATAGCAAGTGGAAATGCATTCGCGCAACAATCCGACATTGATGAAGATAATCAGTTGAACCCGGCACAACTCGAGGATTTGTCACAAGATGAAGAATCGGAATCGGAAAACGATTACGTCCTTCAACAATTAGATCAATACCGGAAAAATCCACTCGATATAAACAGCCCGGAAATTGCTGAGCCCGATCTTCTGGATCCTCTCCTTATCGAAAATCTTACCAGCTATCGAAAGTTGTTGGGCGACATCCTACACATTAATGAGTTGCAGGCAGTGCCAGGCTTTACGCCGGATATCATTAGAAAAATCCGACCGTTTGTTACAGTGCGCAAAGACATGGCAAGTGGTACTCGCTTCCGTCATCGTTTCGCCAAGGGCAATCATTCGATGTTAACACGATTTGCATTTACCCCTGAAAAGGCGAGGGGATTCGAAAAAGGTTCAGCGCAGAGTTTCGAAGGCAGCAGGCCCGCGATTTTCATGCGTTACAAATACCAGTACCGGGATCTTTTACAATTTGGCTTTCTTGCAGATAAAGATGCTGGTGAAAAGAAGCTCCTCGATTTTATGTCGTTCCATTTTTTTGCGCGACATATTGGTTGGATAAGATCTCTCGCGCTCGGGGATTTCACCATCAACTTCGGGCAGGGTTTAATTCAATGGCAAAGCCAGGCATACAAGAAAAGCTCTGTTGTGCTTAATGTCAAACGGCAAAGTGAGGCGCTGCGTCCGTATCAGTCGGCGGGTGAATATAACTTCCAACGGGGAATAGCGGCAACCGTCGAAAGGAGAAGATGGCAAACTACCCTGTTCATTTCTTATAAAAAACTTTCAGCGAACATTGATGATGGATCATCTGGTGGAAAAGTCATAACCTCGATCCAAACATCCGGATTTCATCGAACGTCATCTGAAACAAGCGACAAAAACACGGCGGCAGTTCTAACCACAGGCGCCAATATCAAAAAACTACTGAAAGGCGGCTATGTGTCACTTAATGCAGTAGGCGTTAAGTACAATCTGCCAATTGAAAAAGCAGTTGAGCCTTACAATTACTACGCAATTGCAGGGAAAACTTTTTTAAATGCAAGTGCGGATTATAGTTACACATACAGAAATATTCATTTATTTGGTGAGTTCGCTGTTAATCGACACCTGGCGGGAGCCTGTATTTCAGGTATGATGACGAGCCTGTCATCGGCTGTTGATCTTGCATTGCTATACCGGCAAATCGGAAAATCATATACGTCTATTTACGGCAACGCATTTACAGAAAGTACTCTGCCTGCGAATGAAAAAGGGTTTTATACAGGTATCAGCATCAAACCACACATGCAGTGGCGGATAGACCTCTATGCGGATCTGTTCTCATTCGCGTGGCTAAAATACAGGCTGGATGCCCCCGCAGATGGCTTCGCATACCTTGTACAGGTCACCTATAAACCTACCAGGCAGACGGAAATCTATAGTCGCTACAGGTACAGGGCCAAACCGCTCAATATTGACTACGAAGAGCTTAAATTTCCCGGTTTACAGGAATTCAGCAACTGGCGAACCCAGATTTCCTGCCAGCTCACGCCTTGCCTATTATTTAGAAGCAGGGTGGAGCTGTGTATTTACGACCACCGGTTCCTCGAATTCCCTGAACCGGGCAGTCTTTTCTTTACGGAACTTCACTTCAAACCCAGGGCGTTCTGGCTATCCGGGAGCATCCGTTTCCAGGCTTTTGAGGCGGCCAGTTATGAAACGAGATTGTATGCTTATGAAAATGACGTGCTGTACGTCAGCAGCACTCCTTCCTATTATAATAATGGTGTCAGGTACTATCTGAACCTGAAAGCGAAGGTCAGGACTAAATGGCTCAGTAACAAATCGTTAACAATATCTTTCAAGGCAGCTTCGACCGTTTATACAAATATTTCCGCCATTGGAACAGGTGTTTCAGAGATCGCTGGAACTCGCATTTCTTCCCTCAAATTGCAGTTTTTTCTGACAGAATAACGTGTAAGTACACAATAAAACACCGTAAATTTCTTTTTTAAAGGAGCAGCGAAAAAGGGAAAGCCCTTGTCTTTGCTGTTAGGAGATTTCCGCTTAACAAGTTTAACAAAATTTTGAACAAAGCAAAATCTTCCTATATTTGCGGGTCTTTAGTAAAAACCAGTACATGAGAAAAACGTTTTGGCCGCTGGCTTGGTCACCCAGCACAAACGCATATGAAAGACCATTCTATAGGAACTCCTTTACCGGCTTCAAAATTCAACTTCAAGTTACCGGAAATCAGCCAGATAAGTGCTTAAATCAATTACAGGATCATTTTCATCGGGTTTAACCGAGGGTGCTCATTTTAATGTAGTTGTATGCCAAGAAACCAATTATCCATCTCGCCGATTTTGCTTACTAATGTTAGTTATGCAACGATTGCTGCTTTTCGGCATCTAACGACCCCCCGATCTATTAATTTTCCCGATTTACTAAGGTTTTACCGAACAATTTCGCGCGGAACGACTTGCTATCAGAGCTATTCGTAGCCGCTTTCAATGTTTGTTATTTATATAACAAGGATTAATGTAAAAACTAAAAATCAAGAGAGAGTATGAAAAAAATCTATTTCTTAATGACCATGTCGCTACTGCTATCAGTGGCTGCCTGGTCGCAGGCCGTAAAAATTACCGGGCAGGTGAAGAATGTCCAGGGTGAGCCTGTTCCTTTCGCAACCGTTACGGTTAAAGGAACATCGGATGCGGTTTCTGCGGACCAGGCCGGCAACTTCAGCATCTCAGCGGCAAGAGGTTCAACACTGGTGATTACAGCAGCCAGCTTCCAAACTCAGGAAGTTTCTGTTGGTAACCAAGACAACATTCCCATCGTGCTTGTGGGAGAATCAAATCTCCAGGAGGTGGTGGTAACCGCGCTCGGTATTCGCAGGACTGAAAAAGCCCTCGGATACTCAGTTAGCAAAGTAGACCCTGATAACATCGTTCAAAAGTCGGAGCCCGACATGTTGAAAGGTCTGCAGGGTAAAGTAGCCGGTGTGGATATCAGAACGTCACAAGGTACTCCTGGTGCTGCAACCCGTATCCAGATCAGGGGTAATAACTCATTCTATGGCAATAGCCAGCCACTCATTGTAGTGGATGGTATACCATACAGCAACGACCAGCTTACAACAAGCAGTCAGACATCTGGAGGTACAGCTTACTCCAGTGGTATAGCTAACCTCGACCCGAATGATATCGCTACAATGAACGTATTGAAAGGTTCATCTGCGGCCGCTATTTATGGTTCAAGAGGTTCGAATGGTGTAGTTATCATTACCACTAAATCCGGTAGTGCATTAAAAGGTAAGAAGGGGCTGGAAGTGAACGCAAAAAGCTCTGTTTCGTTTGAATCAATTGCCAACCTTCCCGATTATCAGAACGAATACGGCGCCGGTTCTCAGCAGGGATACTCCAACTCAAACGGTTCCTGGGGACCTGCATTCAGAGATCTTGACTCTATTCCAGCATGGAACCTGTATAAGGTTGCTTATCCTGATCTGTTCCCGAGCGATAACATTGCTTACCGCGCATATCCCGACAACGTAAAGGATCTTTTCAGAACCGGTATGGTCTATGAAAATTCAGTAGGGTTCCAGGGTGGAGATGCAAAAAGCTCTGTTTCTGCAACACTGTCTAACCTGTCGCATACAGGTTACGTTGAGGGATCAAGCTATAAGAGACAGAATATTGGTCTTGGTGCACAAACCAAGCTCGATATGGGTCTTACAGTAAGAGGTAATTTCAGCTATGCCCATTCAAATCAAACCGGAGGTTACTTCGGCGAAAACCAGGTAGACGGTGCCGCTTCTCTTTTTGCACGGTCACTGTTTCTTGCGCGTAACTGGGATCTGAATTTGCCATTTGAAGATGAAAACGGATTCAGCCTTACACCTAATGGTGGTAATCAGTTCGATAATCCGAGATGGTCAGCTAAATACAATGTAGCCAACACTGCGGAAGAAAGGTTTGTAGCCGGTGTACATTTCGACTATAATATTAATAAATGGATCAGGTTAGATTATAACCTCGGTTCGAACGTTTCCCGCGTAAACAGAAGAGAAGTTACGGAAGTAGGTTCAAGAGCCGCCCAGGGTCTTGGCCGCCTGATTCTTGATAACTATCGCAAACAGGAAATCGAGTCTAACTTCCTGGTTACACTTACGCCCTCTATCAACGAAGATTTCTCTTTGAGAGCGATCGTGGGTCACAACTTCAACCAGAGAACAACTAACAACGATACGGAAGAAGGAAATAAATTCATCGTAAGAGGAATTCATACACTGAAGAACACCGCGTTCCAGTCGTTCCCGTATGACTACTATGAAAAGAGAAGGATTATCGGCGCTTTTGCCGACGTTACTGTTGGATTCAGAGATTATGCTTTCATAAACATGACTGCTCGTAACGACTGGTCATCTACGTTACCCGCAGAGAATCGCAGCTACTTCTATCCATCAGTTTCCGGATCTTTCGTGTTCTCGGATGCATTAAACCTTCAGGGCAATGTGTTTGATTACGGAAAAATCAGGGCAGGTTGGGCAAAAGTAGGTAGGGATGCAGATCCGTACCAGTTGCAGAATATCTTCCTGGTTAACCCGAACTTCCTCGGAAATTCAACAGTTAGCCGCGATCAGACTTTCAACAATCCTAATTTGAAACCTGAGTTCACACAGGAAATTGAAATCGGTACGCAATTAAGTTTCCTGAAAAGATTAGTTGAACTCGACTTCACTGTTTACAAAAGAAACTCAACAAACCAGATCGCAGCGATCCAGGTTCCGGCTTCTTCAGGTTACAACTACAAGGTGCTGAATTTCGGTGAGATCGAAAACAAGGGTATTGAAATCGACCTTGCTGTGAGACCGGTGAGAACAAAATCGTTCAACTGGGAAATCCGCGGCATATTTACCAAGAATACCAATACCGTTGTTTCTCTTACAGAAGGTGTTGACAGAATTCCGCTGGCAAACATCCTCGATGACATCTCTCCATACCTTGAGCCGGGCAAACCTTTTGGTTACCTGAGAGGTCTTACCACGCTCAGGGCTCCTGATGGTCAACTGCTCATCAGCCCTGAAACAGGCGGTATGATCATTTCCGACGAAGAATCAGAAATCGGTAATCCGAATCCTGATTATAAAATGGGTGTAACAAACACGTTTACTTATAAAGGATTTATTCTTAGCGCCCTGTTCGATATGACAAAAGGCGGCGACATTTACTCTGTAACTGTTCAGAGCCTTCTCGGTAGAGGTGTTACAAAAGATACAAGAGACAGGGAAGGCGCTTACATTATCTCAGGCGTTTACGGTGATGCTACAACAGGCGAACCGATTCTCGTGGGCGGTAAAACAGTTCCGAATACAACCCGTCTCACAGCTAACGATCTATGGTTCTCTCCAAACACTACAGTCGGTAACACATTTGCGATCAACACCGCTGCAGAGTGGACGGTCTATGATGCAACTGTTTATCGTTTGAGGGAAGTGACACTGGGTTATGAATTTCCAAAATCATTATTCAGCAAATTGCCAATAGGTAGTGTTACGTTAAGTTTTACAGGACGCAACTTGTGGTTCCTGGCGCCAAACATGCCGAAGTATACCAACTTCGATCCTGAAGTGAACAGCTTCGGATCTACTTCAACCCAGGGTATCGAGCTCTCTGCGGCTCCAACCACCAAGAGGTATGGTATCAATTTAGCCGTAACATTCTAAGAACAAATCAATTTTAAAAAATATGATTAGTAGACTAAAATATATAATACCTCTTGCGGTGATTGTTATTGCAACATCCTGCAAAAAGGATTTTCTTAACATCAACAACGATCCGAACAATCCAACGGATGCGCCTGTTGACCTGCTGCTTACAACAGCGGAAAGAACGCTGGGTGATGCCCTGGCGATGGGAGGTGGTGACAATGGAGGCCTCTCTCAGCTTCTCGAGGTATACGTGCACCGTATCACCACACGTGAAGAGGCTGACCAGTATGGAGTAAAAGGAAATGAATTCTTTACATCACTGGCCTGGCCAAAATTCTATTCAACAAGTCCTCCCCCGGGAGAGAGTGAGCCTTTGCATGGTATTCTTCAGAACCTTGAAGAGATCACCAGGAAAGCAACTGCCGACGGTAACCTGTATTACAGGGGTATCGCGAGAGCGCTGAAAGCTTACACTTACAGCCAGCTCGTAGATGTGTTCGGCGACGTTCCTTTCTCTGAAGCAAATAAGCTCGACGACCCGGAAAATCCGATCACGTATCCAAAGTTTGATGACGATGCGGAGATTTATCCAAAGTTGATCGATACACTCAATGCAGCTCTTGACGATCTGCAGGCTGCCGACGGAGGTGCCTTCCAGCCAGCCGGAGACGATGTAATTTATGGTGGGAATATCGACAACTGGATCGCAGCCATCAATACCATTAAGCTGAAACTTTTTCTGCAACAGCGCAAGGTATCTGATGTGTCAGCACAGGTAAATGCTTTACTTGCCGATCCGGGATCGCTGATTTCCTCGACATCGCAAAGCTTCCTGATGCGTTACGGAACGTTGGGCGCTACTGACGATCGTAACCCTGCCTTCCAGGAATATTTCTCTACACAAAGAAGTAATCACATCAGCCCGTGGTTCTACGAAATAATGAAAGGAAGAAATTCAGGTATCAATTTCAACAATCCTGATCCCAGGATTCCTTACTACTGGTATAATCAGCTTCGTAGAGATACTTCTTCCGGAACTGAAACATATTTTGAAGCACCTGAGAACCAGACTGAATACAGGGACGACAATTTTGCTACGATTTATTTCGGTTCAGTTGGGCCTGATCGAGACAGGAATAACCAGAACACATTGTCAACACTCGGCATCTACCCGGCCGGCGGTCGCTATGATAATGGCGGCGGCGGTGCGCTTGGTTCTTACGAAGAGGTAATGCACGACTGGCTCGAAAACCCGATTCCCGAAAATCGCCCCGCTGATGGTGACGGTGTTGATGGTCCATACGGAACAGGCGCGGCGCCTTACAGGTTCATTACTTATGCGGACAGATTATATATGGAAGCTGAATTGATCCAGGCAGGTATTGCTACAGGTAATGCGAGGGAAGTTCTTGAGGCCGCAATACGCGAATCGTTTGCAACGGTCGACTTTGTGGTTGGTCTTGTTGGTCCTAACCAACCAGTTCCTTCACTTACCGACGATCTTTCTGCCGAAGTGGATACTTACATCAACAAGGTTCTTGCAGAATACGATGCAGGTTCAGATGCCAAAAAAATGCAGGTGATTATGACGCAGAAATGGATACAGGGCTTTGGTAACGGTGTTGAGGCCTACAACGACTACAGGAGAACCGGGTACCCGGTGGCCTGGGATCCGTCGAACAACTCTATGGCTCCTGGTGGATTCGCTCAGCCTCCTTCTGGCGGAGACCCGCTTCAGGCAAGCCAGAAACCTGTTCCAGTATTATTGGCTACAGGTTACGCATATACATTACCGTGGGTGCAGGATGAGCTGAACACAAATCCAAATGCACCGGACCAAAAGGATCCATTAACGTACAAGCCTTTCTGGATGCCTTAAACACCAAAAAACTTTTATAATGAAACTATCAATATTATATTCTTTCTTATTCGCCGCCGTTCTCGTCTCGGGCTGCCGGAAGGAGGACAATCCTAAAGTGCCCGACCTCACCAAAGTTCCTATCCCGTTGCTCACACTCGATGCAACATCGGATACTAAAATATCCGGTCAGGAACCTGAGGCATTTCATGCGAAGTTCACCGTGGATATTTATTTCCAAAACGGCGAGCTTCCCAAACAGCTCGATCTCGTTGTTGTTAAAAACGACGACGCGGCAAACGCTAAAACTGTTCTTGCAAACATTACATCATGGCCCGTTGATTTTGAAATTACCGGCCAGGAACTAATAGACCTTTTCGGAGAACCCATCGCACTTGGTGACGCGTTTGAATTTTCAACAGACGTAACCACACAAGGAGGATTAAAGGTTGCGGCTTTCCCTCTTGCAGGAGGAACTCCGTTTGCACCCGGTATCTACAACATGCCAGGAAGCTCACCACTCCTCAGGTTCGCTGCTCCCTGTCCTTTCGATGTGGAAGCATACAAGACTGACTTTTTCGTAGTGAGAGACGACTGGCAGGATTACAACTTCGATGTGGAAAACGAAGACATCACCGTAACATACATTGATGACACTCATCTTTCATTCAAGTATAAAGCAGAAGATGCTCAGCCTATCATCATGGAGATTGATCCGGAGACAAATGCAATTACGATTGCACATCAATACTATGGTAAATATGGAGGAGACGACTACTTCATCGAAAGTATTCCCGGCGACCTCTCTGCTGTTGATCCGTGTACAACAACAATCAGTGTAAACCTCCACCACTCAACGGCGGCAGGTACATTTGATGGAGTGATTGTAATGCAGAAGAAATAGGGGTAATATTTCTATACAGGAAACCATCCAGCCTTTGCGGGATGGTTTCTTTTTTTAGCAGGATGTTTAAAATTCGAGAAGTGATTTTATTGCCATGGAAACTTTCTGCTCATCGGGCAGAACGGCTTTTTCGAGAGTAATGTTCATTGGTATAGCGGGAACATTCAGGGAACCTAACACTTCAACCGGCGCTTCAAGCCACTTAAAACATTCCTTCGAAATTCTTCCTGCAAGTGCTTCGGCAAATGAATTGTTTTGTTGCTCCTCGGTAAGCACAAGACATTTACCGTGATTTTTCACAGCCTCGAAAACCATTTGTTCGTCGAGAGGAAAAAGTGTGCGAAGGTCAATGATCTCCACCTGTCCGGGAAAATTTTTTGACGCTGCTTTCGCCCAGTGTACACCCATACCATACGTAATCACCACGCACGTTTTTGTTTTGCCCTTCAACGACTGATTAACACTTAAAACAATGTTCGCTTTACCAAGGGGAATTATATAATCGCGTGAAGGCTCTTTTGTTTTCGCATCATCTGTGCCGGGAACTTTGCTCCAGTAAAGCCCTTTGTGTTCAAGCATCACAACGGGATTAGGATCGTAAAAGGCAGCTTTCATCAAACCTTTCATGTCCGCCGCATTCGACGGATAAACCACTTTAATACCTTTTATGCTGAGCAATGTTGTTTCGATACTTCCGCTATGATAAGGTCCGCCACCGCCATAGGCGCCAATGGGAACACGTATTAAAGTTTGCACGGGAAATTTTCCGCACGTGAGGTAACATGATTTTGAAATTTCAGTAACGAGTTGATTAAGTCCCGGGTAAATATAATCTGCAAACTGAACTTCAACTATTGGTTTTACCCCGGTTGCAGATAATCCATTTGTTGACCCGATAATATACGCTTCCTGTATTGCCGTGTTAAAAACGCGATGCTCACCGAATGTGTCTGCAAGCGTAGCAGCTTCACGAAACACGCCGCCAAGACTCTTACCTACATCCTGCCCGAACAGGATTACCTCTTCGTGATCTTCCATTATTTCGCGGATCGCATAAAGAGCGGCGTCTACCATTAATATTTTTGGTGAAGAAGCAGGAGCGCGCTCACCCGATTCTTTGGTAATGGGCGTGGGAACGAAAACGTGATCCAGTACAGATGAAGTATCCGGTTCTTCTGCTGCAACAGCTTTTTCAAATTGCTTGCGAATGTATTCTGTTTCTTCGTTTTCCACCTGTTCCAGTTCCTGCTCTGCAATACCAATGGCAGCAAGGTTTTTTCTCAGTAATATCAACGGATCGCCTTCAGCATCTTTCATGAACTCTTCATCCGACCGGTAAAATTCGCGGCGAACGCCACTTGTATGATGACCAAGCAAAGGCACTACCGCCTGGATAACTCCGGGTGTGCGGTGCGTGCGTACAAATTTTACTGCTTCGCCAACCGTTTTATAACTATCAGAAAAATTGTTCCCGGTTATACGTAACCGTGAGATGCCGGGCATCCCTTCAGCAAATCCATACACATCAGTTACCCGCGCCTCCTCCGATGTAACGCTGATGCCGCGATTGTTATCCTGCACGAGAAAAATAACGGGCAATTTTTTTAATGCAGCGAATTGAAAAGCTTCACTTACCTCACCTTCGGTAACGCTTGCATCGCCGAGCGAACAAACAACAACAGGGGGTTCTCCATTCTGCCCTTTTTTTAATAGTGAAGATTGAATACGTTCGAGATACTGGACGCCTTGCGCAATTCCTGTGGTTGGAATAGCCTGCATGCCTGTCGCGCTGCTTTGATGTATGATCGTTGGTTTGTCGCCTCCCCTGTAACTCGGATGTGAATAGTATTCGCGTCCGCCTGAAAAAATATCATTTTTTTTCGCAAGCAGTTGAAGCATGAGTTCGTAAGGAGTGAAGCCCATGCCGAGCAGCAAACTTTCATCGCGGTAGTAGG
Source organism: Chitinophagaceae bacterium (assembly GCA_016786745.1). Lineage (GTDB taxonomy): Bacteria > Bacteroidota > Bacteroidia > Chitinophagales > Chitinophagaceae > Flavitalea. The sequence continues at coordinate 33,385 of JAEUVS010000134.1, forward strand.
GACTTACAAAATCGCATGGCAGCAGGTGAAAAGCCATTGCGAGCTGAATGGCTTCATGACCGCGGGAAGTGGAATGAACGTATTTGCAAATGGATCTGTTAGCATCATAGATAGCAGCCATTGCACCAGCCTGGCACATCAGGCGATATGCTTTGAGTAGTATTGTGGTTTCCAAAAAAGACTACTTTATTTCGAGGCTGCCCAGGCTTTCATCCTCGATGAAAATTTCCAACTCATCGCCAACCACGCATTCTCCTACTCCTGCAGGAGTACCTGTAAAGATCAGGTCGCCGATGTTCACTGAAAAGTAATTGGAAATGTAAGCAACTATTTTGTCGAAGCTGTTGATCATCAGGCCGGAATTGCCTTGCTGAACAAGCTCTTTGTTTTTGTAGAGGCAGAAATTGATGTCTTTCTTGTTCTTGATATTCTGAAGAGGAATCCATTTGCCGATTACTGCCGAATTATCCCATGCCTTGGCTTTCTCCCACGGTAAACCTTTTTCTTTGAGATCGTTCTGAATATCTCTCGCGGTAAAATCTATTCCCGCCGTAACAGCATCGTAATATTTGGTGGCGAAACGTTCCTGGATGTATTTCCCATTTTTGGAAATGCGAAGTACGAGTTCGCATTCGTAATGAAGTTCGTTGGTGAATTCGGGGTAATAGAAAGGGGTGTGAGCCTGGAGTAAGGCGCTTTTGGGTTTCATAAATATGACCGGTTCATCTGGAACGGCATTACCTAACTCTTTCGCATGGTCAACATAGTTCCGGCCAACACAGAATATTTTCATATCCAATCTGGGTTTTCTTGGTTAATAGCGTTAAGGTTTTCATTAGCCTGGAAAGGCGAGGGTTGGAGGTATAGGACTACTGAATATCAAAATATTATCCTTGTTTTCGGTAATTACTGCGAAAATAAAGATTCAATTTAATACTTCATACTACAAATTCTATTTTATTGACTTCTGTCATGGTGCGATCGATACCTGTAAATATAAAGCTTTCAATTACTTCGACACTTTTCATGGTTTTGTATTGCACGAGCGGAAGCTCTTCCTGTGTCCACCTGCTGAGTACATATTCTACCTGCATTCCTTTCGGATAATTGTTGCCAACACCGAATCTCAAACGAGGGTAATCTGTGGTGACCAACGCCTCTTCGATACTTCGTAAACCATTGTGACCAGCGCTGCTGCCAGACGGCCGCAGCCTTAATTTGTTCAGGGGGAGGGCAATTTCATCTACAATTACGAGAATGTTGCCGAGGTCGATTTTTTTGTTGTCCATCCAGTATTTTACCGCACGACCGCTCAGGTTCATATAGGTGGTAGGCTTGATCACCACTATTTCACGCCCTTTAAGCTGCACCACAGCCATATCAGCAAGCCTTTCATTTTTGAACCTGCCACCATGCTTCGCGGCGAAAGCATCAGCAACATCAAAGCCAATGTTATGCCGGGTATGGGCATATTCCGGGCCAATATTGCCCAAACCTGCAATCAAATAGCGCGACATGATTAAATATATGAAAAATGAGATCGGCCTTAAACAACGATCCCGCCTTTTGGCGGGACCGGTTTGAAGAAAAATTATTTTTTCGCTGGTGCCTTGGCTGGTGCCGCCGGTGCAGCTGCTCCTTTCGCCGGGGCCGCTGGGGCTGCTGCCGCTGTAGCAGCGGGTGCAGTTGCAGCTTCTTCCTGCTTAAGCTGACGCGTCATCACCACCGAAGCGATCGGTATACGCGGGGAATTTAGAATTTCGTAATTGGGATCCTTCACGTCTTCCACCCTGATGTTCTGGTTCAGCTCGAGGTTGGTAAGATCCACATCGATGTATTCTTTCAGATACTTCGGGTAAGTCTTTACTTTCAGCGTCTTCATCTTTGTTACCAGCTTTCCTCCGCCTTTCACGCCAGCTGCTGTTCCCGAAAAATGCAGGGGAATAGTAGCAACAACTTTCCTGTCCTCTACGAGTTCAAGAAAATCAAGATGCGCGAGCTCGTCGCTTACTTTGTCGAGCTGAACATCTTTTAAAATGCAGCGGTAGCTTTTACCGTCCACGTTGATTTGTGCGAGAAGGAATTCAGGTGTGTAGACAAGGTTCCTAAATGCTAACACAGGCGCGGCGAAATTCACCTCCTGCGAACCCCCGTAAATTACACCAGGCACCAGGCCCTGAGAGCGAAGCGCGCGGGTAGTTTTTTTGCCCGTTTCGGTCCTCAGTTGTCCTTCGATTGTAATTGTTTTCATTGTTTATGTATGTGTTTAATTTACTTGTTTCTCATCTGGCTGTGAATGAACAGCCCGGTGATACTTTTGTTTTCATACGCGTTTCTCAGCGCCACTGCGAAAAGATCAGCTACAGTTACCACCCTGATCTTTGAAATTTTCTGTTTCAGAGGGATGGTGTCACAAACAACCAGTTCTTCCAGCACACTGTTTTCGATGTTTGAGTAAGCGTTACCGCTTAACACCGGATGCGTACAGAATGCTCTTACACTTCTTGCTCCTTTTTCTTTCAGAAGACCCGCCGATTTTGCCAGCGTGCCACCCGTGTCGCATATGTCATCTATCAGTACCACATCCTTATCTGTAACATCACCAATAACCACCATGCTCGCGATTTCATTCGCTCTCTTGCGATGTTTATCGCAAATCACCATATCAGCATTGAAATAAGTGGCTATTTCCCTGATCCTGTTGGCACTCCCCACGTCAGGGGCCGCAAAGGTAAGATTTTCCATCTGAAGTTGCTCGATGTAAGGGATAAAAATGGCCGAGCTGTCGAGGTGGTCAACCGGTATGTCGAAGTACCCCTGTATCTGCGGAGCATGGAGATCCATCGTAATCACCCTGTCTGCACCCGCTGCTTCCAACATGTTGGCAATCAGCTTTGAGCCAATCGCCACACGCGGCTTATCCTTTCTATCCTGGCGCGCATATCCATAATAAGGGATAACGGCTACCACCTTGTAGGCGCTTGCTCTTTTCGCGGCGTCTATCATGAGCAGGAGCTCGATAATATTTTCAGCCGGCGAAAAAGTACTCTGGACGAGAAAAACCATGTCGCCCCTGATACTTTCCTGGAAGATGGGCTGGATTTCGCCATCGCTGAAACGTGAGATAGTAATTTTTCCTAAAGGCACTCCGAATTTATGCGCAATCCGTTCGGCGAGATATTGTGAGCCGGTGCCTGAGAAGATCTTTGGTGCTCGCTGCATATAATTTGAAAATATGCGGCGAAGATAATTCTATGATCGAGGAATTGGGAGCGGCGCAAAAAAAAATTCAACCAGGCCATTGAGAACAGCCGGTTGAATTATCACCACCTCTAATAGTGAATTATTTGTTGGTCACCGTAAGCAGTACCTGCTTTCCGGAAGACATCATCGCTGTTTTTTCAGCTACCGCGGGTCCCGTCTTAGCGACTTCGCTCTTCGGATTTACCGCATAAAAAATGGCAGAACAAATGAAAATAGAGAAGAAAAGTGCCACGAAGTACATTCCTATGCAAAACAGGAAGGGCTGATATCCGCCAATAGCGGAAAAAGTTGACTTACGTTTCATGGGTCTGGATTTGATGTTTTTCTAGGTTACGGAACTGTACAAATAACGGCGTCGGGCTGTTGTTTAGTACAATTGTTCGTTAAAAATAGTTCCTATCATTGACGAATGCAAGAGCAGAACTACCCTATAAATCAATGGGCAAAAGACGATAGACCGCGTGAAAAATTACGGTCGAAGGGACCGCATTTACTCTCTGATTCTGAGCTGATTGCGATTTTAATCAACAAAGGCACCCGTAACCGGAACGCTGTTGACCTGGCAAAAGATCTCCTTAAACTGGGCAAGAACCACCTGGCGGAACTCGGCAAGCTGTCTATCCGCGAGTTGATGAAGGTTCCGGGCATCGGGGAGGCCAAGGCCATCACCATATCCGCCGCCCTCGAAATAGGCCGCCGGCGCGAAACATCGTCCATCCTCGGCAAGGTGATCATTAAAAGCAGTAAGGAAATTGCCAACTACATTAAATCCATTCTCCGCGACCTCCAGAACGAAGTGTTCGGAGTTGTTTTTTTAAACAGGGCGAATAAAGTCGAACATTATGAAATAATAAGCGTCGGTGGTATCACCGGAACCGTTGCCGATCCGCGTGTCATCTTTAAAAAGGCCCTCGCCGAAGACGCAGTGTCACTCATCCTCTTTCACAATCATCCTTCCGGTAATCTTCAACCGAGCACGGCCGACAAAGACCTCACTGTGAAAATCGCGCAGGCTGCAAAACTTTTCGACATACGTATACTCGATCATCTTATTGTAAG
>JAEUVS010000154.1 GCA_016786745.1 Chitinophagaceae bacterium
GAATGACGTCAGGGTCTTTATGGTCATCCCGAACCGACGCGAAGCGTCGCGTGAGGGATCGGCGGAGACGCAAATTTCAAACTGAGACACTACTCATTGATTTTGATCTGAAAAAGTTTCCATCTTATATTTGCGATTCAAATTTTTCGGGATGTAGCGCAGCCCGGTAGCGCGCTTCGTTCGGGACGAAGAGGCCGCTGGTTCGAATCCAGTCATCCCGACAATTAAAGAAGTCTCCACAACAACGTGGGGACTTTTTCATTTCCGCCAAAGTAAGAAAAAAAATTTGCGTAGTCGAATAACTACATATATATTTGTAGTCAAATAACTACACAATGAACCTGAGACGAGACGTATTCCAGGCAATAGCCGACCCGACCCGGAGAGCAATTCTCCTGCTGGTAGCCACACACTCCATGACGGCTGGCGCCATTGCGTCCAACTTCGACACTGCAAGGCCAACCGTATCGAAACACCTTCAAATCCTCACAGAATGTGAACTGCTTGAACAGGAACAAACCGGCCGGGAAATTTACTATCATCTAAATCCTAAAAAAATGAAAGAAATCGCCGATTTCGTTGAACCCTTCAGAAAGCTATGGGACGACCGATTCAACAAGCTTGAAAGCATCATGAAAAAGTACAAAACAAAAAAATAGTTGTATGGAACAAAAGACACAAGTCCATGCCCAGGCTGGCCAACACGATCTGCTCATCACAAGAGAATTTGAATTACCGGTAGAGCTTCTATTTAAGGCACATGAAGATCCCGACATCTTCGAACAATGGATGACTCACGAATATGGAGCCACGAAAATTGTAAGACATGAAGCACGAGACAACGGCAGCTGGCAATTCAACACGGTAGACGCACAGGGCAATGTACTGTTCAGCGCAAAAGGCGTTTTCCATAAATTCCTTCCAAATAAAAAGATCATACGAACATTCGAGATGAACAGTCCCGAATTCGACCCACAACTCGAATTCCTCGATTTTGAAAAACTCTCCGACGACACAAGCATGCTGAAAATGCAAATCGTATTCAGAACAGTTGCGCAAAGAGATATACTCCTGAAACAACCTTTCGCGTGGGGCCTCAACATGGCACACAACCGCCTGCAGGATGTATTAAGTAAACTCAACCAATCATGAAAAAGAGAAACAAAATTATCTACTGGATCGCCACCATCTGGCTCGCATCAGGAATGCTGGCAAGCGGAATTTTACAACTCTCCGGAGCAGAAGTGAATGGCGCATTGTCGCCACCAGGCGTATATGGCATCAAACAACTTGGCTATCCCGTGTATTTCCTTACTATTATAGGGACCTGGAAAATTCTCGGCGTCATAGCCTTGCTGATTCCTGACTTCCCTTTATTAAAAGAATGGGCATACGCAGGATTTTTCTTTCTCGTTACGGGTGCCGTATTTTCACACATCGCAACCGGCCATGCTTTAAATGAAATATTTCCGTCATTACTACTGTTGGCATTGACCGTAATTTCATGGTATTTCAGGCCCGCGACAAGAAGATTAATTCCAGTTATCAAATAGGTACATATCATGAATCCAGGAGTTGATTTCTTTTTCGAAAAAGCCGACAAGTGGCAGAAAGAATACAAAAAAATGAGAGACATAGTTCTCGATTGCGGCCTCGAAGAAACATTAAAGTGGGGTTGCCCATGTTACACCTTTGAAAATAAGAACATAGTGATCATACATGGATTCAAAGATTATTGCGCGTATTTGTTTTTTAAAGGGGCATTGTTAAACGATCCGGCCGGCATTCTTGTTCAACAAACAAAGAATGTGCAATCGGCAAGACAAATACGTTTCACAAACGTGAAAGAAATCGCCAGACTTCAGTCTGTTTTGAAATCTTACATATATGAAGCCATAGAAGTCGAACGAGCGGGCCTGAAAGTGAAGTTCAAAAAGACGTCGGAGTTTAAAATACCGGAAGAGTTTCAAAAGAGATTAAAGAAAAACAGTTCACTGAAAACGGCATTTGAAGCACTAACTCCCGGGCGGCAAAGAGCATATATTTTTTATTTTGGATCCGCGAAACAAAGCAAAACCCGCGAAGAACGGATTGAAAAATATATTCCAAAAATTCTGAAAGGAAAAGGAATGGAAGATTAAAAACTACAGGTATGAGCAACACTAAAAGTAAACTGACGAAGGAACAAAGCGACAAGATACTTAACACACTAAAGGCGCGCTTTCAAAAAAACATGGATCGGCACAGGGGAATCGAGTGGTCGAAAGTGCAGGAAAAGATTGAATCAAACCCAACAAAGCTGTGGTCGCTAAACGCAATGGAGGAAACGGGTGGCGAACCTGACGTTATTGACCATGATAAAAAAACCGGTGAATTTATTTTTTATGATTGCTCCCCCGAAACTCCGAAGGGCCGCCGCAGCATCTGCTACGACGATGAGGCACTCGCGTCCAGGAAAGAACATAAACCGGCAGACAGTGCAATGAACATGGCGAAAGAGATGGGTATCGACATCTTATCAGAACAGGAATACCGGGAACTTCAACAGGTGGGAGAATTTGATTTGAAAACTTCAAGCTGGGTAAAAACCCCCGCGAATATCAGGAAACTCGGTGGCGCACTTTTTTGCGACAGGCGCTTCAACACGGTATTCTTATATCACAATGGCGCTGAATCATACTACGCCGCACGCGGATTCCGCGGCTCGCTAAAAGTCTGATTTTATTCAGATCGAAGACTTGTAGCAGGGCTTACAATAGCCGCCTTAATCGCGCGCGCACTAACCGTAAGAAGCGCAATAACGATAGCGATGACGGCAGCAAGTATAAAAATCCACCAGCTCAACTGCGTTTTGTAGGCAAAATTTTCAAGCCATTTATTCATCGCATAATAGGCAAGCGGTAATGCGATGCACGTTGCCACCAATACCGGCTTCAGCAAATCTTTCGACAGCAATATCACAATACCGCGCACCGATGAACCAAGCGTTTTGCGTATGCCTATCTCTTTAAAGCGTTTTGCTGCAGCAAATGAAGCAAGTCCGAACAGGCCTAAACACGCAACAAAAATGGCAAGCGCTGCGAATATCGTGAGAATGGTTTGCTGGCGTAAATCGTTTCTATACAACTCATCGAATTGTTGATCGAGAAACCTGTATTCAAAGGGATATGCAGGCGCCACCCTGGCGTATTCATTCCTGATCGCGGCGATACCGGCCTGAACGTTTCCCGGTTTCAACCTGATTACCACAACCCTCCTATCGTTGTTTGGCGCAATCACCAACGCTTCCATGCTCTGTTTGAGTGAAAGAAAGTTATAGTCCTCCACCACTCCTACTATTCTTCTCGGCTTTTCGTCCCTGAATTTATTTTTTACCCATTTGCCGATCGCCTGCTCCGGTGTCCAACCGAGTTGTTGGGCAGCAGTGTGATTGATCAACGCAGCATCGGCGCTATCCGTTGGAAACTGTGAAGAAAAATCCCGGCCCGCGATTATTTTCAGGCCCAGTGTTTTCACACATTCGAAATCGGCGAACTCAGTTCTTGCCGTCCACAATTGACTGCGACCTTCAACATCAAAATTAAACTGGTCGTAAAACCCGCCTGGTTCGCCAGACATTAGTGACACTGCAAAAATGTTTTTCTCACGCTGCAGCTGATTTTTAAACAGCACTGAATTTCGCCTGATGTCATTATTGTCGAGCCGCACAAGAACACTCTGATCCTGATGGTAACCGAGTTGACTGTTTCTGACAAATCTCATCTGGTTAACCATTACAATCGTTCCCGTGATCAGAAAAACTGAAATCGTAAACTGAACAATCACCAGCGCCTGCCGGAACGTTAAACCTCCCTTCCCAAATCTCAGCTTTCCTTTCAAAGCCTGCACAGGAGAAAAACCGGAGAGAACCAGCGCCGGGTAACTTCCGGCTAAAATTCCAACGATCGCCGTAACACCAATAAGGAATGCATATATCGGCCACCTATTCCACGACACTGTCAGGTTAAATCCTAATACCTCGTTATAAAGCGGCATCACAAGCATCAGGAGCACCATCGAAAGGAACGAGGCAATCGTGGCCAGTAGAATCGATTCACCAATAAACTGCCGTATAAGGCCCGATCGGAGAGCACCCATCACCTTCCGCAGTCCTACTTCTTTCGACCGGTCGACCGCACGGATTGTAGAAAGGTTCATGAAATTAATACAGGCAATCACGAGAATTAACACCGCTATTGAAAGAAATATATACACCACTTTTTTCTCACCATGTTTTACATTGTCGAATGACGAATGTTCGAAATAGACATCTTTCAAGGGCGTTAGGGATAGAGTGAAGTCGAACCCGTAAGTTCTCATGTCATCCTCCAGGTATTTCTTCATAAAAGGTTCGAATTTCTTCTCGAGCGCCGCTACATCCGTTTCCGGGTTCAATAACAGGTAAACAAAAAGCCCGTTATTCATCCACATTTTGAATCCTTCATTCTGCGTGACGTTTTCAATCGGCACAACCAAATCGAAATTCAGGTGCGAATTTGATGGAACGTCCCTCGCAACACCTGTTACTTTCAGGTGCAGTTGCTTGTCCATTTCAAGTAGCTTGCCCATCGCATTATCTACACTTCCGAAATACTTTTTTGCAGTCGTTTCCGTCAGTACAACACTATTTGGATTTTTTAACGCAGAGGATGCATTACCCCGAAGCAACGGAAACGAAAAAAATGTAAAAAAAGTAGAATCGGCCAGGTACACTTCCTGCTCATTATAGGAACGGTCGCCTAGTACGAACAGGTTGCGCGAGGGCATTACCCTTATTGCCTCCCTGATTTCTGAAGGAAAATCATTGCGCAGTGCTGGCGCGTATGGACCCGACAGGTACGGAGTACCCAGTGCATCCTTTTCAAATCCGCGCATCACACGGTAAATATTTTTACCATCCTCGTGAAAACGGTCAACACTAAACTCATTCATCACAAATAAAAATATCATCATGCAGACTGTGATGCCAATCGTTAGCCCCAACACATTAATAAGGGAGAATGTGCCGTTTTTTATAAAGTTCCGCCAGGCGGTAATTAGATAGTTTCTGAACATAGTTGATGGGTTGGCAATAAAAATTCAGAAGCACGTTAAACTGGCGTCAACCGACATGCCATATTCAAATAAGTTGCAGCTTAACCAGTTAGATATGGAATCATATGCAGGGTGTACGAAAGTGAACAGCGCCTGTGCGGTTGTGAACGGCGTTTGAGGAAGTAGTGGCCATCGCTTGGTTTTCTTGCTTATTCTCTATTACTTGCATAAATGAGAATGTCCGCTGGCAGACTGTTCGCATATGGTATCCTGGTAGTAGTGGGAGTATTTTCCTGCAAAAAAGATGATCCAGAGCCGTCGGCCCCTTTAGTTACGACGGTAGGATTAACTGATATTACCGACAGTTCAGTGAAAGCAGGTGGCAGGATTACCTCAACAGGCAATGATGAAATTATCGCTACGGGCTTCTGCTGGAGCACGCTCACTACAAATCCTACTATTGCCGATGACACCAGCGTGAGCACGAACACTTCTTCGACTTTTGTTCTGGAGTTGACAAACCTCGATCCGAGCACTACTTACTACATACGTGCTTATGCCATTAATTCTATTGGTATCGGTTACGGCGATACAATATCTTTTAACACCGGTAATGCACCACCCAAAATTGAAGCGATTATGGTGGAAGGAAACACGGTTGTTGATTCCATTCTGAGTGCCACTTATACTTATTCTGATTTTGAAAACGATCCTGATAGCGCGAGTTCATTTCAATGGTATAACGCGCTTGATACAGTTGCCGGTTCGGGCGATGCGATTGCCGGCGCTGACTCCGCTACGTACAAAGTTGCCATTACAGATACCACTAAGTTTATAAGAGTTGGCGTTACACCTGTTGCTGCATCTGGAAGTATTCTTGGGGAAGAGGTGAGATCGGCGTGGTTCGGGCCAGTCAGGGAGTAATGCAGGAAGAAATCCCTAACACAATCGGCGTCACATCAGGAGAGGTCCAACTGTAAGGCCTTGCCACCGGCCACCACGGAACTTTCGGATCCGGTCCCTCAGCTACAGCTACCAGCCTCGTGCCCTGAGGTGGCGTGGCAAGACTAAGTTCTTTAAGAAAATAATGCCCTGCTTGTTTGTCTTTATTACTTAGCGAATCAGAAAATATTTTCTGTCCATTTGCATATAATGCAACATTAGCCGGCGTTATCCAGGAGGGTGCATACACCTTTATCAACACGTTCAATTTTCCATCCGACACCACCGTATCAACCTGTAACCCGGTAAACAACCCAAAGCTCACCCCCACCCTTCCTTTTAGAAAATTGTCTGCAATATCTCCATCGGAAGGCACATACGTGCGCGATTGCCCGACAATAAACCTGCTCACATCATGCGAGTCGCTCGCGCCTGCAGGAGCCAGGAAAATTCCCTTCTTCATCAGCCCGAGCCAATCCATATACAATTGACGCGGATCGGCTTGCTGCGACCCCGAATTCATCACTTCCATCGCGTTTACAGGCAATGCCGAGGCGGTCCGCGTTAACAGTGAATCCGACGGGCGTATGCCTGTGTGGACATCCCTGGCGTGATTCAAAATGACTACTTTTTTACCCGGCAATTTTTCGATATTCTGTTTAACCTCTTTCCATGATTTAACCTCGTGATCGGGAACATGGCCAGGATCAGACGGGAATACATTGAAATGCCCGACAGGAGTCGTCATTTCATCGCCCGTAATCGGCGTAAACCATTTGTCGAGTCCCTTATTTTTTACAGTACCTGCAATATCGATGGCCTTATTGTGTTCAGTAATTACCGCGTAGTCCAGTCCCTCACCCGCAATTGTTAGAATTCTGTCGTTCATGGAAGCATCACCATGACCCGAGAATTCAAGGGTATGGATATGTGTGTCCATGCTCTTCCACTTAGGAAGAATAATTTCATGCTCAACCGTCAATTTTCTAAATATCATATCCCCCGCCAATGCGTCGAGACTCATGGAGTCGACTCCATACTCAAACCCACGGCTCGCATAGACTTTATACGAACCCGCGGGTAGCGAAAAGGTGAAAACTCCGCTGGATGAATAGATTACGCCGGTTCTTATAGTCATCGTATCGCCGGATTTCGCGGTAACCGGCTGAAGAGCTCCGTTTTTGTCAACGATCGTTAGTCGCGATGGTAGAAATTCATTCTTTTTATCAACCACCCTGATATTTACAGGCACACCCGACAGCAGTGTTGCCGACGGTGATGGAATAACAGACAGATTTCCAACGGATATATCATCGGTACGATTTGTTTTCACAGGTTCTGGCACTATTTTCAACGTGTTCCTTTTTGCCCTTAGCAATCCTGCAGGAAAATCAAAATAGGTAGTCATTTTCTTTTCATCGAGCGTAAGATTACCGAGATGCATATCATTAAGCATCACCTTCCATGTTTGATTTACATCGAATTGGATGAGGGATAACGTACCCGCTCCCCTATCGTTCTTCATGTCGAAATGAACGACCAGCTGACTGTCTTTCACAATTGCCGGAAAATCGCTCCACTCGCGTGTTCGGCCGTTTCTAAGAAAGTGCGTGATAGCATCCTGCAACTGGGCATCGGCGTCAAATTGGGCAACCAGTAATCCGGTCAAAAGCCAAACTTTGAAATTCATGGTACCATGATACAATATCTTTTTATTATTTCCGGAATATCATTTTATTAATTGATTTCTGCACTTGATTATTATGGGTAATGTTCATAACTTAGAAGAATTCCATCCGCAAAAAGTTTACCTATGCAATCCGATATCAACATTGAAGTCGCTGACATCACGACCATCACCATCCAATTAAACGAATTACGTTCAAGATTTGACCAGGGCATGAGAGAAGGCCAGGAGCCTAACGACCTGAGAGAAACTTATCAACACATGAAAGAACTCGAGTGCCATCTCAAAGCTCTTCAATGGGAACCTGAAAGACAAAATCCTTCAGCATCGCATCCGTGGGGTTAAAACTTCAACTCGTCCAGCACTTTTTTGTTTAGATTAGTGGGTAAAATCCGCTGATGTATAAATTATTTTGTTCTCTTTCATCTATTCTTTTTCTTTCTGTTTCTCTTTCTGTTTATTCGCAGCCATTAGCGCTTCATCCTTCAAACCCTCACTACTTCATTTATAAAAATAAACCGGCCGTATTGATTACTTCGGGCGAACACTATGGCGCCTTGCTGAACCTCGACTTCAACTACAAGAAATATTTTAATGAATTAAAATCGGATAGGCTGAATATGACACGTACGTTCAGCGGAGTATATTGCGAGCAGCCGGGAGCGTTTAACATCGGCAATAATACACTCGCGCCATTGGCAAATCGCTATATCACGCCCTGGGCGCGCAGCGAAACACCCGGTTATAAGAATGGAGGAAACAAATTTGATCTTTTTAAATGGGATGAAAAATATTTCGAGCGGCTGAAGGATTTTTTTAAAGAAGCGGCATCAAGAGATATCATTGTTGAGTTCACGTTATTTTGCCCTTTCTACGAAGATGGCATGTGGATATTAAGTCCCATGAATCCCTCCAACAATGTGAACTCCACTCCGGATATCCCCCGCACTGATGCATATACGTTAGACAAGAACGGGTCATTGCTCGATATTCAAAAATCGCTGGTCAAAAAACTTGTTACAGAGTTAAACGGATTTGATAACCTGGTCTTTGAAATTTGTAACGAACCCTATTTCGGTGGCGTTACATTGGAATGGCAACATGCGATCGCTGATGTTATCACAGAAACCGAAAAATCGCTACCCAAAAAACATCTTATCTCGCAAAATATTCAAAACGGAGCATCAGTGGTACAGGATCCATATCCTGCAGTATCTGTATTCAACTGGCACTATGCTTATCCACCCGTTACCGTGGGTTACAATTATAATTTAAACAAACCCATAGGCGACAATGAAACCGGTTTTCGCGGTGTGAGCGATTCTACCTATCGTTTCGAGGCGTGGAGGTTCATGCTGGCCGGCGGCGCGCTGTTTAATCATCTTGATTATTCATTCGCACCCGGGCATGAAAGCGGCAATTATAAGTACGATACCACGCAGCCGGGAGGAGGAAGTGATGCGCTGCGCAAACAGTTTGGTTACCTGAAAAAGTTTATCGAGGGTTTTGACTTTATTAAGATGAAACCTGATACTGTGTTGTTGGGGGATCTTCGCGGGAATGTGTTAGCTGAAGAAGGGAAGCAGTATGCGGTTTATTTTATTGGTGATGACGTTTCTTCCGTTTCCTTAAATATCCCCGATGGAGATTATAGCGTTACGTTTTTGCACCCGTTAACGGGCAAATATGAAAAGATGGTTACAGTAAGCGCGAAAGAGAATAAATTAAATTTAAGTGTGCCGAAGCATGAAGAAGATATTGCCTTGCGGATATTGAAGAAATAAAATAAAAAACCCTCCGGAGAAACAACCACATCCGGAGGGCTCCATTTTACACTCACCTCTTATTTTACCGTAAACTTAATCAGGGTAAATGTTGTATTCTTTACACCTCTCATCGTCATCTCGCCTTCGTTATAATTACATCCACCACTAACTGAAGTGTATCGTGTTTCACTTAATGTAACCTCGTCGTTACCAGTGAAACCTTTTGCCGGAACATACTTGTACTTTGTCGATCCATTTTTTGCATCTACCCCGATAAGGCTAAGCTCAAAATGCACAGCCTGTTTATGAATCTGCACATCTTCCGAAGGAACAACCAGTTCATAAATTCCATCCGGCGTTAATGACGCATTCAGTTCCTTTACCACGTGTGGCGATGGAGAAGATGGTGTGAGGACCATATTCTGTTGGGCACTTTTTGAACACGACAGGCAAATAACGGTCATGCTCAACGCCACTGCGGCTGAAGTAAAGTTTATCCTCATAAAAAATGGTTTGTATTAAGTTAAAACAATTTCTAATGTTTTCACGGGAATACTTCTCCGGCAATGGGAACAGATGAGGTTTTCAACGGTCTGTAGGGTGCTGGTAATGAGGTAAAACGGGCATGGCACATTACTGGTTGCTTAACCGGTACCAAATAATGAGATTATGAGAAGAAGGTCTGCCTCCCGTAAAAAGTTACTCCGCAAGAAGAAAAAAGTCAATAGAAACCCTGCAGATCCACGCTATTCCGGTGGATTTATCTTATTGATTTGGACAATGATAGCGTTGATAGTTTAAAGTAATACCCGAATTCCGGACCAATCACTCCTCTGCCTTTAAAAAAGCCATCAAATCGGCCATTTGCTGTTTTGAAATATTCTTTTCCAAACCGGAGGGCATCAGCGAAACATTCAGGGCCTTAAGTGATTTCATATCCTGCCGCGACACCGTCCTGTCCTCTGTATTATTACTTCTGAACGTTATAGCCGCCGGCGTTTCCGCGGCGATGATACCCTGGACGGTTTCACCATTATTCAGCGCCGCCTGCCAGGTATCGTAACCACTCGCGATACCGAGATTCGGGTCGATAATATTAGCCAGCAAATCTTCCTTCAGCCAGTTATGAACAGTGCCGAGGTCCGGGCCGATAGCGATACCAATTTTACCCCGTACCTGGTGACAAATCGCGCAATTCTGCACAAACACATCCCGCCCGTTTTTGAAGTTACCCGCCATCTCAAGAGAAGCCTGGTATTCCTGGTTCACCGTTTTTCTTTCGCGTTCGGTTTTTGTAAAAATATCGCGGGCACGCCTGCGCAACACAGAGTCATCGTTTTGCATCAGCTCGACACTCGTATTAAAAGCTACACTCCCGGCATTGATGGTATTCTTCTCCAAAGCATCCATCAGCAATGCGATCCTTGCAGAATCATCAAGAAATGTATTTACCGCCGCCGTCCTTACTTCAGGTGTTAACACCGGCCATTGCTGAATGGCATACTCACTCACCACAGTTCCTTTTACTTTCGATAATGTTTGCAACGCCGCGATCTGTACGATTGTTTGTTCTTTCGGATTTATTAATTTTTTCAGGTCACCAGCGTATTTAGAAACATCCCCCAATTGCAATAACCTGATGGCAGACGCACGTATCCTGTAGTCTGCCGAAGTATCTTTCATCATTCCTACCGCTTTCGCTATTGCCGACTGTTTAACCGATTGATCAACCGCGTTCCTCAATCCGAAAATATTGAGTATCGCCCCCGATTTATCTGCCGACGTCGTTTCAAAATAATCTTTCACCAAATTGCCCTGTTCAGCAGGTGTTAATTTGAAAGATGATTTTCTATTTGACAATCCCGCAGAAACCCCTTCGATGATTGCAGCATTGGAATTGGCAGAATATGATTTCAGAAACTGATGCAACTCGCTTTCATTACCTGAGGCGCCCACCATTGTTGATAACCGTTCAACAAGAGATGAATACAAATTTGCATCTGTCTTTTTCATCAGTTCATCAAGTAACCCGCTCATCTGTATAGAACGCGCCGAAAGTGCAGCAACCTGCACCCATTTATCCTGGATGTCTTTAAACAAAATATTGTTCCTCGCTTCGGCGGCTGCCGTTGTATTGAGAAATCCTAAAGTCAGCAGCAGTTGAAACCGCACTTTCGGATTGTCGTCATTTTGTTTAGCTATCAAAGCGCTCACTAATTCCGGTGATTTGTCGAGATGCTTCTCAGCAAGCTGTATCGCGTTCTCTCTTATTCCTGCACTTGTATCTGAAAGGGCCAGGATAATCTGTGATGGTTCCAGTGCATTCAGCCCGTCGAGTGTCCATAACGCGTGTAATTTTCCGAGAGATGACCCTTCTTTCGTCATCTTCACTAGATCCGGCACCACACTTTTATCGCCACGATCAACAAGTAACCGCTGCGCGTTTATTCTCCACCAATAATTTTCATTAGCGAGCATTTTTACGAGTTCAGCGGAATTAGACTTACCCAGCGTCAGGCCCTTTGTCCATTCGACGGCTTTCGCGTTCGTCGCCGTGATCCTGTAAATTCGTCCTTTGTCGGCGCCGTCGTAGAGTCCACCCGCTTTTATCGCCTCTTCGCTCATCCATTCAGGTGATTCGATTACTTTCCGGTAATAGTCGAGTACGTACATTTCACCATCGGGGCCAACATAAAAATTCACTGGCCTGCTCCACGAATCTGTGGACGATAAAAACTCTTTATTCTGTAACACGCGGCTCGCGACAAAACTCGCACCGCTGTCGCGAAGAACATCTATGTGTACCAGGTTGCTCACAGGCTCTGCGACAAAAGTCACGTTGTTATTGTAAGGCTCAGGAAATGCATTACCCATATACGTTGTAATACCGCATGCAGACGTAAGCACACCTACGTTAGTTAATATCTGCCGGTCGGGATGCAGCGTTGTCGGAAAAACTTCAGCGGCGCTAAGGTGGTCCGACATAGACTGCACGGCATCGGAAACAAAGGCAGCGGGATTTCTTTCGAAATACCTGTTGGCAATAACTTCCTGGAAACCCTGGTTCGAATTATCACAATTAAATCTTCTACCCCATTCATCAAATGTGTGTCCGAACTGGCACCGGCTCGAAAGCATTTCGAGTTGTTTTGTGTCAGGCCGCAATCTTACGGAGCGGCCTCCAGCATTTTTCGGTAATCTCACCGCGTTGCTGTCGCGGTAAAAAATTATTTCTCTTCCTTCGTCGCCAAATTCCTCCTTATACTCGCGCGTGCCGACGGCGGACTCGTGGGCAACATAAATCCAGTTGTCGAGCCCGTACATCGGCGTGTTCATATTATGTTGCGGATTGGTGAGTGCGAAACCCGTAATAATAGTATCGGTAATATTCGCCTGGCCATCCCCATCGGTATCTTCGAGGTATAACAGGTTAGGTGAATCCGTAACGAGCAACCCTTTCTTCCAGCGCATAATACTGTTTGGCAACATGAGGCCGCTTTTAAAAACTGTGCGTTTATCGAATACACCGTCGCCGGTGGTATCTTTTAAAATAACAATATTGCCTGAGCCGCTTTTGTCGAGCGGGTAGCCGTGCATTTCCACTACGTACACGGTTCCGTTCTCATCAATTTCCATATCAACGGGATCCGTTACCAGTGGTTCCGATGCAACCATTTCAAGTTTAAATCCATCTGCAATTCCGAAGGTCGAGAGGGCATCTTTAGCGTCTACAGGACCGGCAAGGGGTGGCTTATCTTGTTTTTCCGAGCACGAAAAAATGAAAACAATACATATCGCAAGAGAAGCTGTGAAAAAAGAGCGTTTCATTTCGAAAATAGAGGTCATTTTAAAAAAATATTCTTTATCCATTGAATTTTTTTGCCATTTGCGCAAACGTTTGTTATCCTGTCCACACATCAATTTACTTATATTCATTGCCTGATTTAAAAAAATATTTTCAATGAAAAGTAACCGCAGGGATTTTTTGAGACTTTCAGGGCTTGCAGGCATTTCCCTGGTGCCACCGGCTTTCGCAAAAGCCGGGAACGGAAATGAAGTTATTCCCGATAATCCTTTTAAAAGAGATCCCGCAAAACATTTTAATATGTGCGGTTATGCCGCACCCAGGCTCGACACCGTAAGAATCGGATTTGTAGGGTTGGGCCAGCGTGGACCTGACGCCGTTTTGCGCATGAGCAAAATTGAAGGCGTTGAAATTAAGGCGCTGTGCGATCTCAGGACTGAAAAAGCCGAGGCCGCTAAAGCATCCCTTAAAGGTACAAAGCATACGCCGGATTTATACCACGGCGATCCTGAGGCCTGGAAAAAAATGGTCGACCGAAACGACCTCGACCTGATTTATATCGCGACACCCTGGGCGTTGCATACCCCGCAGGCAGTTTATGCGATGAAGGCAGGCAAACACGTTTGTACCGAGGTACCGGCCGCGAAAACTATCGATGAATGCTGGCAGCTCGTAGAAACGTCGGAGGCCACAAAGAAACATTGCATGATGTTAGAAAATTGCTGCTTCGACTTCTTTGAACTACTCACTTTGAACATGGTAAGGCAGGGATTATTTGGAGAGATTGTACATGCCGAAGGAGCTTACATCCACGACCTTGTTCACCTGAACTTCGATAAAGACGGATATTATGATATGTGGCGCCTCAAAGAAAACTTTCGTAAAGGTGACCTCTATCCTACTCACGGTCTTGGTCCCATAGCCCAGGCGATGAACATCAACCGCGGCGATAAGATGGAATACCTGACATCGATTTCCACTAACGACTTCACTATGGCGCCGCATGCGAAAGAACTCGCTGAAAAAGATGATTTCTTTAAACCGTATGCTAATAAAACCTTCCGTGGTAATATGAATACGACAGTGGTGCGCACAACAAAGGGTAAAACAATCATGATTCAACATGATGTGAGCTCACCACGTATCTATTCACGTATTCACCTTGTAAGTGGAACAAAGGGCGCTGCTTTGAAATACCCGGAACCAGGCAGGATAAACTTCGGGCATGAAAAATGGGTGTCGGAAGAAGAAATGAAAGCGCTTGAACAAAAATATCAGCCACCCATCGTTACAAAGGTTGGTGAACTTGCAAAACAAATCGGCGGACATGGTGGAATGGACTTCCTGATGGATTGGCGCACGATTGATTGCCTGCGCAACGGCCTTCCACTTGAAATGGATGTTTATGATGCGGCAACATGGAGCTGTATTGCACCGCTCAGCGAACAGTCGGTGGCAAAACGTTCCTCATCGGTAGATGTTCCGGATTTTACTTCGAACAGCTGGAAAACAAACAAACCTGTTGAAGTAACTACATTAACCGGCGGCACTACTAAAGTGATTGCGTAACGGAATAAGTTTTGCGTAGATTAGGGTTATTAAAACCTCCGTCATGGCAAAACGTTCGAATAATTCACATAATACAAAGAAGCATAAAAAGGGTCTCTTTGAAAAATTTTCTCAATGGGCGGTAAGAGCTACAGGTAGTTCTGCCGCCTTTTCAATTGCTGTAGGTATAGTTGTGGTGTGGGCGATAACGGGACCAGTTTTTAAATTTTCAGAAAACTGGCAATTGGTGATCAATACAGGCACTACCATTATCACGTTCCTGATGGTTTTCCTGATCCAAAAAACGCAAAACAAAGATTCGAAAGCTATTCATCTCAAGTTAAATGAGCTTATTGCTGCCAGTGAAGGTTGCAGCAACAGGATGGTAGATATTGAAGACATTACGGAGGCTGAACTTGATCAGTTGCATAAGTTTTATGCAAAGCTTTCCGACCTCGCAAAAAAGGATTCAGATATTCATACATCACATTCTATTGATGCCGCTGAAAGAAGTAGTCAGAATAAGTTCAAACTGAAGCACCGGCATTAGTTTTTCACAGCCGCGGCGCAGCCGCGTGTGAGGGATCGGCGGGGGAACCCATTCCCTAGAACTTTAATTCTGGCCATCCTTCACGATATTTTCTTCTCACAAACTGGTTGGCGGGCTCAAAATTTTTCACTTTCATATTTTTCGCATCCCACTCGAGTGTAATACCGCGGCCTGGATAATTGTAACCCTCGCCTTTCGATTTCTTCTCACGATAATTAAAACTGAGCAGCGCAAGATTTCCCATCAATACCGACTCGCTAAGCGGGCCTGCATAATCTTTGAACGGCGAGCTCACCTCGCCCTTTCCATATCCGGCAATGCATGCATTGACCCATTGAATATAGTGTCCCCTATAGCTGTTCGGAACTCTCGGATATTTTTGCGGAACCTTTGTCTCATTTGTAAGAGTTGTGGGGAGAAGTTGCGGATTTGCGCCATAGAAATCACACATCATTTTTCCTTTCGTTCCCACGATAAGCATTCCGTTTCCTCCACCACCCATCAGCTCATTTGGCTTCAACTCTTCCGGCCTTTCAGGTTGGATGCCACCATCCATCCAGAATAATTTCAACGTTTTGCCATTTTTCATTTCATAGTTAAAACTCAGGCTCGATGATACGGGACCGCTTTCAGGATAGAATGCCTCTGTAAAAATGCCGGAATAAATAGTGCTCGCGCTTGCATGCACATTTTTCGGATAACCAAGATCGAGCACTTTGAAAACAGGACCAATGATATGACAACCCATGTCGCCGAGAGCGCCTGTACCAAACGCCCACCAGCCGCGCCAGTTGAACGGCACCATGTTATCTATATAGTGATGTTTTTCAGCGGTGCCTAACCACAGATCCCAATCCAAACCCGCCGGAATTTGCTCAGATTGTTTTGGCCACGGAATGCCCTGGGGCCAAACCGGCCTGTCTGTCCAGCAATACACAACTTCAGGTTCACCGATAATTCCCGCATCGTACCATTCCTTCATTAGTCTTTGTCCATCGTGCGACGCACCCTGGTCACCCATCTGCGTAATTACCTTATACCTGTCTGCAGCTTCTGTAAGAATTCTTGATTCATAAATGTCGTGAGTAAGCGGTTTCTGCACATATACATGCTTACCCATTTGCATAGCGAAAAAAGCAATGATTGCATGATTATGATCAGGAGTTCCTACCGATACCGCGTCAAAATTCTTGCTCTCCTTTTCATACAGCTCGCGCCAGTCTTTATAATATTTTGCTTTAGGAAATTTCTTACGGAGATCGGCAGACTGCCTGTCATCCACATCGCAGAGAAATGCGATTTCTGCGTTTGGACTTTTTGAATGTTGGGTAATATCGTCGCCGCCTTTTCCTCCTGCGCCAACACCGGCGATGAGTAGTTTATCACTCGGTGCAACATATCCACGGCCGAGAACGTGACGTGGTACGATAAAAAAACCGGTAGCCGCTACGGCCGTATTTTTCACAAAAGACCTTCTGCTGTGTTTATTCATATGGAGAATCGTTTTCGGGTTTATACCAATGACTCAAGTAATTGTTTATAGGAGCTAACAAAAAAAGGATAAGCGCCTTTCCAGTCTGATACAGAATGCCAAAGACCAAGTTTAAGGTAATTACCCCTATGTGTTACTGCATTTTTATTTTTCAATTCATGAATGGGAAGATAGTTATCCTGTTCGAAATGATGCTGCCACGGATCCTCTGAAATGCCAACGTACCACGATTCAAGACTGCCATCCGCAATATGGCTTTGTATTCTTTCTTCAAACATCGATTTGTATTTTCCTCCAAGCAGCAGGTGCATGCTGAAACTGTTTCCCCACCAGAAGAAAGTACGTACAGCGAATGTATCATCATGTTTAAAAAACCGCGGCAGATCGAGCATTACATATGGCAACTGCCGGTATTGCTCACCTTTGTAAATTTTCGGTGAAACTGCTAATATTTCTGCAGGAAGAAATTCGGCATATTCATCGAGCATACCTTTATACACTTCGGTGAGCGCGCCGAACACTCCATAAACTTTTCCTATGATGCGATGCTTGATCAGCAACCACGACGCATTTTCAACCAATGCCGATTCGTCGGGTGTGAGATAGAAATCAGGATGCATCGCTCATAGTTTTTATGGATTAATTTTTAACAGCAACCCGGGGCCTTCCGTAACAGCGTAAATAAATCCGTCTGGTCCTTCTGCAACATCACGGAAACGCGCAACATCATTCAGCAACTTTTCTTCCTTTACATAATTTGTTCCGTCAAGTTGCACACGCGCAATATGACGCAATGCAAGCGCACCGACCAGCAGGTTCCCTTTCCATCCAGGATATTTGTCGCTCGTAACGATCATCGAACCACAGGGAGCAATTGAAGGCACCCAATAGTGAGTGGGATTTGTTACGCCGGGCATTTCTTTTTTATCAGTTAACACACTGCCATCATAATTGATGCCATAGCATGTAAGCGGCCAGCCATAGTTTTTTCCCTTCTCTATTAAATTAAGTTCATCACCGCCGCGTGGTCCGTGCTCGATTCCCCAAACACGATTATTTGCCTGGTCATATATCAACCCCTGAGGATTTCTATGCCCATACGACCAAATCGATGGCCTCGCACCTTTTGTTTTTACAAATGGATTGTCGTCGGGAACAGAGCCGTCATCTTTGAGTCGATGGATTTTTCCATGATCGTTATTCAATTCCCAGACTTTCTTCATCGTGCCTCTTTCGCCTGAACTGAAGAACATGTAATTGTCTTTGTCGAACACAATCCTGCTGCCAAAATGATAGTCGGCATCCAGGTAAGGTTTCGCTTCATACAGTTCCTGTTTGTCCACGATATTGTTTCCATCGAGTTTAAAACGCATGATGGTAGTAGTGGCACCTCCTTTAACAGGTTTTGAGAACGATATATAAATCCACTTGTTCTCATTATAATTTGGATGAAGCCTGATATCGAGAAGCCCGCCCTGTCCCTCGCTCATTACTGCTGGTACGCCGGAAAGTTTCTCACCGGTGAATTTGCCGTCCCTGAATACCAGGATTTCGCCGGCTTTCTCTGTAATAAGCAGCCTTCCATCCGGTAGCCAGGCCATGCCCCAGGGGTTCTGCAGGTCCTTGTAAAGCGTATCGACCTTAAGCGCGGACGTAGCCCGGGCTGAATCTCCAGCCGTTGTTTCGTCACCTTTTCCCGATGCGGAACTCTGGCATGATGTTATTGTAATTAGAAGCAGCATCAAATAAAGCAGCATAAACCGGTTCATAATTATATTTTAAGGAGGTGAATTTAACCAAAAAGTAAATTTGCTCATGAAAATCATCACAATAACGTTTAGCCCCTGCATCGACAAAACCACGTCAGTCCCGGATTTTATTCCCGAAAAAAAATTAAGATGCGCTCCTCCTGTGCTGGAAGCGGGCGGTGGCGGCATCAATGTTTCGCGGGCATTGGTAAAGTTGGGCGGGCAGTCAATCGCTATATATCCCTCCGGTGGTTGCACCGGTGCATTGTTCGATAAGCTGCTGGCGAAAGACAAGGTAACCGGCAAAATCGTGCGTGCTGTAAGTGAGACAAGAGAAAACTTTATCGTGGTAAAAGAATCAACAGGCGAGCAATACAGGTTTGGCATGCCGGGCACCCACCTGGCCGAACACGAGTGGAAGGAGATGATAAAAATGATCGAAGAAGAGAATGAAATTGATTTTATCGTTGCGAGCGGAAGTCTGCCACCGGGCGTACCGCTCGATATCTATGCAAAGATTGCATCGATTGCAAAAAATAAAAACGCAAAGTTTATTGTAGATACTTCCGGCGAAGCCTTGAAGCACGCGATAAACGAAGGTGTTTTCCTGGCAAAACCGAACCTGAATGAACTTGGAGCGCTCACCGGCAAACCGGTCGCAAATGGCTCGCAAATCATTGAGGCAGCCAGGCAACTTCTTACAGAAACAAATTGCCAGGTGGTGGTGGTGTCGATGGGCGGCGCAGGGGCGCTCTTCGTAACAGAAGACCACGCGGAAAAAATTTCCGTACCAAAAGTTGATTTGAAAAGTACCGTCGGCGCAGGCGATAGCATGGTAGCGGGAATCGTTCTATACCTGTCGCAAGGTGCGTCGTTACCCGACGCGGTTCAATACGGACTGGCATGCGGAACCGCGGCTACTATGAACCCGGGAACTGAACTCTGCAAAAAGGTCGACGCTGATGATTTATATAAGCAGATCAGGGAAATGTCGCATCGCTGAATTTATCCATCTCATCAACGGCAATAAATTGCCCTTTTGATTTTTCCGCGATTTCGGCGATCGAGAAAGGAAGATCTTTCAAATCATCAATATTTTCTTCTGCTTTCTTATCCACGAAAATAATCTCAGAATCTTTCAGGTTTAAAAGTAATTTCTGGGCCGTCGGAGAAAATAATGTGTCGATAACAACCGGCACATGGCTGGCGTTGCACCGTCTCTCGATATACCTGCTCTCCTGGCGTATTATTTCTTTAATACCTTCTTCTGCCGTGTCACTGTTTGTGATGTTTTCGGTGATGTCGAGGTCACTGGGAAAAATGTATCCTTCCTCGGGTAGTTCGCCAGGGACCACAAACAACGTCTTCAGCATGTTTTCATTTTCTCTTGCCCAGTTGATTGCGTAATCAAGAACGTGATAAGGCAGTCCCGGCCCGATTAGTAATAAAGTTCCTCTGCTCATACTGCTTGATTTTATGATTGTAATATCGGACTATTCAACCAAAAAATGTTTCGGGATAAATCTCTTCTCCGAAATTTAATATGGCTCTAATTTGCAGCAAGCTTTAAATTACACTATCATGACAAAGCCTCAACCATCAGAATACAATTCATACTTCGACAGGTACATTCAGTTGGTACCGGAGGGTAATTTCATTCAACAACTGAATAATAACCTGCAACTCGTTGAATCGTTTTTTTCTTCTGTTCGAAAAGATAAACAAGACTACCGTTATGAACCGGGAAAATGGACGATCAGGGAAATCCTTCTTCATATAACCGACACGGAACGAGTGATGTCGTACCGCGCGTTAACTATTTCACGCGGTGATACACAGGTGGTATTCCCTTCGATGGATGAAAATTTATTCGCGCAGAATGCAATTGTCGGCAACCGTACTATCGAAAATCTTTTAGAAGAATTTTCTGCTGTTCGAAGAGCAAGTATTTTTTTGTTTGAAAATATGTCGGACGAGCAATCGCTTTATACCGGAACGGTGATGAAGGAAAAAACTACTGCCAGGGCGTTAGGTTATATTATTGTGGGGCACTGTCTTCATCATATGAACGTGGTGCGTGAACGGTATTTGGCGTGAAGCGATTTTAACACGCATCACCGCTCACGATCAAACATTGAACTTTATCCCCTGCGCCAACGGTAACTGCGTCGAATAATTAATCGTATTGGTTTGCCTGCGCATATAATTCTTCCACGCATCACTCCCACTTTCACGTCCGCCACCGGTTTCTTTCTCCCCTCCAAAAGCACCTCCAATCTCAGCGCCGGATGTACCAATATTTACATTCGCAATGCCGCAATCACTACCGGCCTGCGAAAGGAATTTTTCTGCTTCGCGCAAATTCAACGTCATTATCGCAGACGATAAACCCTGCGGCACTCCATTCTGAATAGCAATCGCTTCATCTATCGAAGAATACTTCAACAGGTAAAGAATAGGCGCAAAAGTTTCATGCTGCACAATTTTAAATTCCGGCTTCGCCTCAGCGATGCATGGCTTCACATAACATCCGCTTTCATATCCATCACCATTCAACACCCCGCCTTCAACAATAAACTTTCCCCCTTCCCTCTTACAATCTTCAATTGCCTGCATATATTGCTTCACGGCATCCTTATCAATCAAAGGTCCTACATGATTTTTTTCATCGAGCGGATCACCTATCCGCAATTGCCCATATGCCGAAATCAACTTTTGTTTCACCTGCTCATAAATCTCTTCATTAATCACAAGCCTTCTTGTAGTGGTGCAGCGTTGCCCTGCGGTACCTACTGCGCCAAACACACTTCCGAGTATCGCGATATCCAGGTCAGCATCCTTTGAAATAATGATCGCGTTGTTGCCACCCAATTCAAGTAACGCACGTCCGAGCCTCGCCCCCACTGCTGCGCCTACGGCTTTTCCCATGCGTGTTGAACCAGTAGCAGACACCAGCGGAACGCGACTGTCATTCGCCATCCATTCTCCTGTCTCGCGACCACCAATTACCAGCGTGCTCACACCTTCCGGTACGTTATTTTTATTAAAAATGTCCGCAACAATATGTTGACAGGCCACAGCGCAAAGCGGCGTTTTTTCTGAAGGCTTCCATATACAAACATCTCCACAAACCCAGGCGAGCATCGCGTTCCAGCTCCATACGGCAACAGGGAAATTGAACGCGGAAATAATACCCACGATCCCCAGCGGATGCCACTGCTCATACATCCTGTGCGCCGGACGCTCGCTGTGCATGGTAAGTCCGTGAAGCTGGCGCGAAAGTCCAACCGCAAAGTCGCATATATCGATCATCTCCTGTACCTCACCCAACCCTTCCTGGAGACTCTTGCCCATTTCGTAAGACACAAGCTGACCCAATGCCGGCTTGTGTACCCTTAGTGCCTCACCGACCTGGCGAACGATTTCGCCTCTTTTAGGCGCCGGCCACAGACGCCAGTCGTTAAACGCGTTTTGAGCCTGCCGTACCACCTCGTCATAATCCCGGCGCGAGGCCATGGTTACCGAACCGATGACCTGGCCGTCAACCGGCGAGAAGGATTCAAGGGTGCCGCCCCCGCCTTTTATCCAGCGCGAGCCGGTAGAAACACCGTCGTTTTGTTGCTTGATTCCGGGTAAGTTGGAGAGATAATTCATAGTGTGCGAAGGTACTATTTGGCTCATAAAAACGTTATATCCCCGAACGTTCCAATAACTATGAGAAAATTTTACCTGTTCCTGGCCCTTGTGTGCATGGCCCATTTATCACATTCGCAGCTTCGCATGGCCATCCTCGGCGGTGGTCACTCAGCCTCCATCAAAGAAGAAAACTCAATCCCATCCTGGGAAACTACTATAAAGCCCGGTTATTCGTCTAAAGGCGGCTTACACCTGGGGATATTGGTCGAAGTACCCCTTTCCGCTAATAACCGGCTGTTTTTTCAGCCCGGTATCCTCTACACGGAAAAAGGTCGAAAATTCTACATGAGGAACGACACTGCGACTTCCATCGCGACCGATACGATTTCAGCAGCATATACACTTGCAGTAAACTATATCGACATACCTCTAAACCTGACTTACAAACTGCCGCTTAGCAAAAAGGCTAATTTCTTCCTTAGCGCCGGTCCATACATCGGGCTTTTCTACAACGGAAAGCAGAAAAACGAAACCCGAATTTATTCTTCTAACAGCTTTAAAGACGAAGATGTGCGACTTGAGGCAGGAAATGGCGCTGGCAGATATCAAACCTTCGACTATGGTTGGAACGCCCGCGCTGGCTTCGAAATTGGCAGCGTGATGCTTTCAGGATTTATGAGTGAGGGCCTGGCGAGTCATTATACTGCCTCTTACGACGGTCAGTTCAGGCACCAGGTACGTGGAGCTTCTCTCGGCATATGGCTGAATAAAGCAAAACCACCGAAGTCGAAAGTGGCAAAGAAACCTATTGTTGTACCTCCTGCGCCAAAACCTGAACCGCCGGCTCCGAAAGTTGTTCCGGATACCGATGGTGATGGCATGAATGACGAAGCCGATGGTTGCCCGACCGAAAAAGGTGTTCCGGAATTCAATGGTTGTCCTGTGCCCGATTCCGATGGCGATGGCGTAAACGACCTGGAAGATAAATGCACAATGGAGAAAGGTCCTGCTTCGAACAATGGCTGTCCGGAAGTAAAACGCGACACGATCACAAAAGTGATGGAAGAAAAGGTAAGCTTCGCGGCGAGGAACATTTTCTTCAAACCGAACAGTGATGAACTTACTGAATCATCTATAGAACCGCTCAACGAGGTGGTGAACATGCTCTATGAACATCCTTCACTGAAACTTCAGATCGATGGTCACACCGACGCAACCGGTAAAGCCGAAACCAACGCCAGGCTGTCGAAACAAAGAGCAGAATCTGTTAAAAATTATCTAACCGGAAAAGGAATTGATCCATCAAGATTGACCGCTACGGGCTATGGCCCATCTAAACCGTTGCAGTCCAACGCGACGCCTGAAGGAAGGCAAAAAAATCGCCGCGTGGAACTGAAACTGGCCCAATAATTTCAATCGAATAGGATAACCGCCACTCATGTAAAATAGCAACATCGGGTGGCGGTTATTTGTATACATTTACGTTTACATTAAAAAAATAATAATGACCCAAGTGCTTAAATCGTTCGTTGTGGCGGTTGGCTTTCTTTCGACTTCCATGATAGCCGGCGCGCAAACGAACAAAGGAATCAAATCTACGGACGTACCACATGGATGGCACATGCTCGACAAGGCAAAAGATGGTTACAATGGCATCAGCATCAACGAGGCGTATGCGTTTGTGAAATCAAAAAATCTGAAAAGCAATCCAGTTATAGTTGCAGTAATCGACTCCGGTATTGACACCCTTCATGAAGACCTCAGGCCCGTACTTTGGACCAATGAAAAAGAAAGTCCGGGCAACGGAAAGGACGATGATGGCAACGGATATGTTGACGATGTGCACGGATGGAACTTTATTGGTGGAAAAGATGGAAGTAACGTAAAACAGGACTCATACGAAGGCGCCAGGGTTTATCATACGCTAAAAGCGAAATATGCGGGTGTAACACTTGATACTACCGAGCTCCAGGGCGATTCACTGGAAGAATATAAAACCTGGTTGAAAGCAAAAAGTAAAATCGAGGGTGAAGGACAGGAAAGTGGCGGCCTTGATCTCGTGATGTTGAAAAGAGCCCTCACGAGTGCGAAGAAAAGCGATAGCATTTTAAGAAAAGCGTTGAACAAGGATACGTTTACAGGGAACGATCTTGATACTTTCCAGGCCGAAGGCGTTGCTGAAAAAGCAGCAAAAGGCGGGTTGATTTATTTGTTCCGCGCCAACCAGATGATGGAAACAACGAATATCGATTTTCTGCAGGGCTTTAGTGATTTTGTTAGCGGAGAAGAAAGAAAAGCAGAATCAAAAGAGCGTGCTCCGCGTAATTACAGGCAGGAAATTGTTGGCGACAACGAAGCGGACATCAACGATAGATTTTATGGTAACAACGATATCATGGCAGGCACGCCTTTCCACGGAACACATGTGTCGGGTATTATTGCAGCAGCAAGAGATAACAATAAAGGAATTGATGGAATTGCGGATAATGTAAAGATCATGATGATACGTGCTGTGCCAGATGGTGACGAGCATGACAAAGATATTGCGCTTGCCATTCGTTATGCTGTTGACAATGGCGCAAAAGTGGTGAATATGAGTTTTGGTAAAGATTTTTCTCCGGAAAAGAAATGGGTTGACGAAGCTGTGAAATATGCGGAGAGTAAGAATGTGTTGCTTGTGCATGCAGCGGGCAACGATTCAAAAAATATTGACGTAGCTGATAATTTCCCTAATGCTACAATTAAAGCCGACAGTTCGAAAGCCTCGAATTGGATAACTGTTGGAGCGAGTGGCGATCCTGCTGCCGGTGGCATTACTGCTCCTTTCTCAAACTTTGGAAAAGAGCAGGTTGATGTATTTGCCCCAGGGGTGAAAATCTACTCGACCATACCTGGTAAAACAACTTATGGCAATGCGCAGGGAACGAGCATGGCATCGCCTGTGGTTGCCGGTACTGCGGCATTTTTACTTGAGTATTTCCCAACGTTGAAAGCAACAGATGTGAAAGCGATTATTGAGAAATCTGCGCAGGCACCTGCCGACAGCGTTCGCAAACCCGGCACCGACGAGTGGGTAAAACTCGGAGAGATCAGTAAAACCGGTGGTGTTATCAATGCTTATGAAGCGGCGAAGCTGGCCGCAGAAATGACCGGAAACGTTTCGACAACCCCTGAAAAGCCTACAAAGAAAAAGAAACGTGCGCCGAAGAGCACGCTGGATAATAAAAGAAACTAAAGTTTATAAAGCCCCGCTCACTGGCGGGGTTTTTTTGTAGCGTTACCCTTGCGTTAAAGGCTTCAGTTTTTCCTGCTCGCTTTTCTACTTTGTTTCATTATTTTCTTTTCCCCTAAACTTTGGTGGCCAAATCTCAAAAAACAACCGTCCTGAAGAAATCCAAAATCAGGATCGGTGGCAAAAAAATATTAACTATTCTAACGGCGACCTGAATAGTATTCGATGATTTTCTCACTCAGGACAACATATACATTCAAAAGTGAGGCGTGTCCTTTCAACAAAATTTTATGCTTCTCAATCGTCGTTAAATCATTTCGTACGGCAGGGCCGGTTTGCAAAACCGAAGGTGAATCAAACTCCATCCGGTTTACTGTTTCGCGTAATAATGGTAACATCAATTTAAAATTAACTCGTTCTTTATTGCAAAATTCTTCTACCAGCGTAAAAAGATAATTGGAAAAATTACCCGAAGTGACAGCTGCAAGGTGCAACTTGCGCCGCTCTTCATCGCCGGCACTCGTAACAGATTCGGCGAAGGATTGCGCAAAACCCTGGAGCTTCATTTTATTCCATTGATTATTGGCATCTATCACCACCGGTAAAACCGGTGCAGTGGAAGTCTCTTTGCGAATACTTTGAATGGGCCAGATCACACCATAGTTTGATGAAATATCTTTCAACACGCCGATAGATACACTGCCGGCAGTGTGTACTATAAGTTTATCAATTGGCTGCAGCCAGGTAGAAATATTTTGAAGCGCGTCGTCACTAACGGTAACGATATAAATGTCGGCCCCGGCATCGGGTTGAGAAACTGCTTCTGCAGAAAGTTCGTCGGCCAGTCGTTTGGCGGCGTCGCTGTTGCGCCCGGACACCTGGTGGATGATATGCCCGGCATGAAAAATTTTTCTGCCGAGGACTGTTGCGACGTTCCCCGATCCTATCAATGTTACACGCATGTTATCGTTGTAAATTTTGGATAAATTTACAGGATTAAGAAGGGCGATGAAACTTGCACAAAAATTAGTGGTCAACTACTTCCGGGCTAAATTGAACATAATATCCGTACTCTCGAAGCGAAGCGCAGCAAAAAGCGCTTTCAAATTATTCTGCACTCCATTACGGAAGCAACGCATCAAAACACCTAAAATCTTTTCGAAAGGCGAACAGCTTCAATTTTCACTGCATGGTTATACTATAAAGGGATTGAGATGGAATCATCCAGCGGAGAAAAAAGCATTGATTATTCATGGATTTGAGTCGTCATCAAAAAACTTTGACCGTTACATTGGCGCGTTATTAAAAAAGGGTTATGAAGTCCTGATCTTTGATGCCCCGGCGCACGGACTTTCATCTGGCAAAAGAATCACTCTTCCACTTTACATGGAGAGCATTCAAAAAATCCATGAGTTATATGGACCTGTTGATGCTTACATCGGGCATTCATTCGGTGGTTTGGTGCTTTCGCATTTCCTGGAAACGGTTCCCCATAACGGGTCGCTGAAAGTGGTATTTATCGCTCCTGCTACAGAAATGGTGACTTCAGTTGACACCTTTTTCAGATTTTTGCATTTAGACGATGGTGTGAGAAGGGAGTTTGACCAGCTGATCCTTGAGAAAAGCGGTCACTATATGAGTCATTTTTCTATGAGGCGGACGATGAAAAATGTCGAGGCGGGTGTGTTGTGGTTTCATGATGAGGATGACTTGCTTACTCCTATTGGGGATGCGCTAAAGGTGCGTGACGATGGTCATCCGAATATTACTTTCAGGATTACGAAGGGTCTTGGTCATAGACGGATTTACCGTGACAATAAAATATTTAAAGAAACAATTGACTTTTTATAAATTTCAGCATGAAGATCTTCAATATCATTTTTGCGGTTTTGTTTGTTGTATTTGCGGCTTTGCAATACAATGACCCCGATCCATACATCTGGATGCCTATTTATTTGCTTGCTGCGTTTATTTGCTGGATGGGCGCCAGGAAAAAGTTTTTCCCGGTGCTCACGTTGGTAGGCTTGCTGATTTATGCGTTTTACGCTCTTTATCTCTTTTTTGAAAAAGACGGTGTGATCGATTGGGTCGCGGAACATAATGCGGAAAATATTGCCGGACAAATGAAAGCGGCTACGCCGTGGATTGAGGACACGAGGGAGTTTTTTGGGTTGGTGCTTACGTCTTTTGCGTTGTTGATGAATTATTTTTATTGGAAGAGATTGAAGAAGAAGGCGTAGTAATTCTACGAAACGTGCTCCTGCACATCTACTATCTCTAAGTATTTTGTTTTATCCGGGTTTAAAATAACCATACATTCTGAAAAACCGTATCACTCAATACTTGGAAACACCCTCTTAATACATGCATCTTTGTGTGGTCAAAGAAACAATCCGAATCCAAACCTTAGAAGAACCCAGGTCCTGAATTATAGAAAGTAAAATCCAAAATCCTACCCGTACCGTCCTTATGAAAAAAAACCGGTATCCCTTGGCTGAAAAACCAGAAGTATAGAGAAAACAAGGGAAAAAATTGACAACCCGCTTCCGACCAGAGGCGGGTTTGTTATTTAAAGAGAGTGATTTTAGCCACTATGATTGCAACCTGGAAAACAAAAATATCACGATGAGGATCGCTGCTGCAGCCAACTCCAGGAAGAGCCATTTTTTGAGAACGGGTTTCATGATTATTGGGATTATCCCTCTAATATAAAGAAAATTAATTATTTCT
>JAEUVS010000024.1 GCA_016786745.1 Chitinophagaceae bacterium
CCGGCCGACCTGAGTGATTTCGAGTTTGTCCGTCACAACCCGGTTCAACTGATTTTTTTACTGTCTATCGCGTGGCTATTGGTCATTCCCTACGAAGAAATTATATTCAGGGGATTTGTGCTCACCACGCTGCGGCATCTGTTTAACGATACGCAGGGATTAAAAGGAGTGGGTTCTACCTTTCAGGGTTGGCGTTTCTGGCTCGCAGGCCTCATTCAAAGCGTAATTTTTGCTGCATACCACTGGCAGGAGGGAGCTTCGGCAGTAATAAGCATTTTTATCGGGGCGGTCTTAACCGTGTGGTTATATAAAATATTTAGGGGCAACCTTTGGTACCTGGTATTTTATCACGCCGCTTTTGATACGGTAATGCTGTATTTATTCGCTTTCGGATACCTGTAGTTCTTCGCTTAAATCCTGTACTTCTCCTGTATTTTAGTCGCTTCCCTGATCTGCTCTTTAAATGTCGGAATGTCGAATTCTTTCAACACATCCTTCACTTTAACTTCCGGGTCGAGGCTCTCGAAGCTTGCCCAATTCTCTTCGTGGTAAATCCTGATGTGTAGTTTTCTTTTGTATTTCTTCCTGATATCTTTAAACTTCAATACCTGCGGCCAAATCTGCACAATCTCTTTTTCGAGATTCACAGGGGCGCATACCCATCTCTCGAACTCTCCATCGAGCGCAACCGTATCACCTGTTTTATCGATAATCTGGGCATCTTCACCTGTTGCCGATACAATCGCGTACTGGTTCATCCACGCATGATTGCGTAATGTATACGTAAACGGTCCCTGCGAAGGAAATCCTACCAACTCCGCTCCATCGCCGCTCATTGATTGCCAGCTCTCCGTCCAGTTTGCATCAAAGCAAATCTGCATCCCTACATTTCCGAAATCAGTATTATATACCGGCGCTTTTATTACTCCCGGCGTTACTCCCTTTGCCTTATAATATTGACCGGCGATGATCTCCGTTGAAACGGGATGAACTTTGTGGAACACACCATCGGTTTTTCCTTCCCTGTTCAACAAAATGGCGCTGTTATAAAAAAGCCCGTCCTTCTTTGTAACGATGGGACAAATTATATAGCAGTTTTGTTTCTTCGCTTCCTTTGCAATCATGCTGGTAATCGGACCATGTGTATGTTCTTCCTCCGCAACTTCTGCCAGCGTTGGTTGTTCGTCTACCCACGACAAATTAATTGTTTCGGGCAGGCAGATAATATCCGGTTCGAAAGGATAAACCTGCTCCATTCTTTCGAGCACATCCTTCATTCTTTGCTCAATAGTTTTTACCGGCCAAAGTCCTTTCAAACTTATTCCCGCTACCCACACTTCACGTGGAAGACGGTTTTGCTTGTTTACTATTCGGTTCATTGAAAGAATTTTTATTTCATTTTTGAAGTTTCCTGCCTGTACTTCTCATGTATTCCTGTTTCATTTTTTATGTATTCAGAGAATACCGGAAGTTCAAATTCCTTTAACACATTTCGGATATCCAGGCCAGGGTCCAGGCTCTCGATGGTCGTAACGTCTGTATTGGTCCAAACCCTTACGCCAATTCTGTCGCCATATTTTCTGTATATATCACCTATGCGTGCGGGCGGCCATATATCTACGTTCACTTTGTTGAGGTTGATCGTTGCCCAGGCAATGCGGAAGAAATCGCTTGTGCAGTCAAGATCATTTCCTGATTTGTCAATAACCCGCGCATCGTTGCCAGTGCTGCTAACTACGTAGTATTCATATTTTGATGCATAGTAGTTAAGGAGCCTTCCGGCAGGCATCGCGGACGGGAAAAAGACAATATCTGCGCCTTTCTGATGAAGATTGTCCCAACCATCCGACCAGTAAGCGTCATAACAGATTTGCATGCCCACTTTGCCAAAATCCGTTTCAAAAACAGGTTGGTCTATCGCTCCTGCCGCAACGCCCACATCATTTTCAACCTGCATCTCCGATTTTACAGGATGTGTTTTGTGATAAACACCGGCGATAGCGCCTTTCCTGTCTATCAGCACACTGCTGTTATAATAGTGGCCGTTTTTCTTTGTATAAATCGGGCAGATGACATAGCAATTATTTTTCTTCGCGAAGGCCCCAATCTTACTTGTAACAGGTCCTGGTACTTTTTCATCTTCAGCCACTTCACTCACTTTGATCGGTTCTTCTACCCACATCGTGTCGAACAGTTCGGGTAAACAAATAATATCGGGGCGCAGCCCGGTTAATTCATCCATTCGCTTAATCATCCTGTTCACCCTTGCTTCTCTCGTTTTATCCGGCCAGTCGGGCATATATGTTTTGATGTCCATCGTGGCAACACAAATCTGTCGCGGCAGTTTTGCATTCTTCGCAACGTGGTGATCGTTACTCAGTAACGGAACATTCATTCCCGCCAGTATTGTTCCTAATCCGAGAGAGGAATTTTTGATGAAATTTCTTCGCGAATCGTGATTGTTTTGATTCATGACGAATTTTTTATTGGTTATTTAAGGTACGAAGTTTATTAAGTGTATAGCAGATAAGCCTGTTGGCAATTGGCCCGCCATCATTACTTTTAATATCACCTAATGTCAACTCATAAATAAAACCCGGCTTAAGATTTTGAATTTGAAGAGAAATCTTCTTTCCACCTTCAGAAATCTTACTGCTGGTCACATTTACATCGTGCACATCGAACTGGTTGGCAACATCTATTCCCTCATTGATATCCTTCTTTTTGTATTCATACCGGTAGGCCCTGATCTTGTAATTTTTCACATCGGCGGCGGAAGTTTGTTCGACCGGCTGGGTGAATGTAAGGTCAAAACCTGTTGTCGTGAGACTCATTTTCTGAATATCCATCGGTGGGGCGCCTTTATATACGATCCTTTGAATACCGGACGTGCCGGGCCATCCACCGAAGCTGATCTGACCGACCCATAAACTTCCGTCGGGGGCAAATGCCAACCTGTTATTACCCGCGCGTAATCCGTGTCCATCCAGGAAAGGAACACATGCGCCCTGGAACTCGCCATCTACTTTTTCAAGCATAACACGCACAATCCTGTCGCGGTTTATTTCTCCGATAAAAAGCTGGCCCGCGAACGGACCAAATTTTCCGTTGGTAACGTCGGCGATCGGTTGCGAGGGAGAGCTGGCCATGATCCCCTGGGGAAATAACACCGCCGCGCGTGTTCTGATCCTGTCTAGTTCTTCAAGTGGTGCATTGAACGGATCCCTGTCTTTCCATTCTTTCCGCCAGACAAGACTGGCGGGATGACCATAAAATTTATCTTTCCGAACATGATAAAGCGAACTTGTCGGCACCCAATCGCTTTGATTGTCGGTTACAAAAAGATTATTGTTTAAATCGAAACCAATTCCATTCGGCGAGCGGAAGCCAGAAGCAAACGGATGCAATTTTCCATCGCGTGTTAATTGTAGTACCCAACCACGGTATGGTACGACAGAAAACATCTGGCGTCGTCCGTCCATTCCCTCGCGACCATTTGTGTTCAACTCTCCCCGCACTATTGATCGTATGCCACCACCGGACGAAGCGCAGTTTAATGCGATATAAAGATTGCCGTCTTTGTCCCTCGCCGGTCCATAATTAAATTCATGATAGTTGCCGGATATGCCGAAGTCGCTGGTTTCATTTTCATATGCATCTGCTTCTCCATCGTTGTTAGTATCTTTTAAGCGTACAAGATTAGGCGTTTGCATTACCACGACTTCCGTATTGTTCACTGCAAGAATGCCTAACGGATATGACAACCCCCGTGCAAATAATTTCCATTGTTTTGTTGCAGGGTTGTAGGTCATCACCTCACCACGCATGAAGCACGCAACCAGGCGGCCATCCGGCATAAAATCAATTCCACCGGTTTGTGCCGTCAATCCTTTTGGTGTTTCTATTGTTTCCACTGAATACGAAGCGTCATGCGCATGTTGTGCCGTAATAGAAAAAGAAATAAGGAGCACCAAAAACATCAGCAATAATATCTTCGAGCTTGCTTTCATTTAATCTTTCATTTTGTAAGCCAGGTGATAGCTTGTCATCGTAACTGTAAATTTTTTTGCTTCAGCGGCCGACAATTTCAATTTATTTTTATCGAAAGCGCCTGCCGAGAATTCATATTTCATCGCATCATCGGCATTTACATAATACCATACGGGTTTATTTGCATTCGGGATTCTGAATTCACGAACCAGGCCCAGGCTATCCGCTTTCGAGGTGATCAATTCATAAACATCTACACCATCAACCTGGTAATGAAATTCCGGGTAGCGGTCAACCAATCGATAACCCTTGTATTTAACGCCAGGGTTTGAACCAGGATTTAGGCGTATTGGAAAAGCTGTATTGTCGGTAAAGAAAATGTCGCCCAGTATTTTTGCCGACGCATCGAAATGTCCCTCCCATATATCGCTCATATCGAGGAAATCGCCCTTCCATGCAAAACGCAATGAACATGTGCCGGCATCCCAGCAGTAAGATATTTGGTTTGGAAGCGCGACAGCAATAGAGGCCGGAGTGGCTCCATCGATAAAAACATGATAGAGATATGGCGGTGTAAGCGGGTAGGGATGCGGGTTTTCGGAGATTTTTGGTTTGTTGGCCGCTGAATCATTTTTTTCTTCCTGCGCGCTATCCTCATCCATTGTTACATGCATTTCACCAAACATGGTAAACCCGTGACCAGGATAGGTACACACGTAAGGATACACGCCTGTTTCAGAAGGAGCAACAAAATTTATTGATTTGCTTTGACCCGGCGATAACACAGGAATGGACCATAATACTTCATCCATGGCCGGAATGAAATTCATCTCCGGTCCTTTACCTTCAAGTTGCAAGCCTGCGCTTACTACCTTTTCCCTTGCGCCTGGTGAAGTGATTACCATGTTATGCGGCATGTCGCTCACGTTTTCAAATGTCAGCGAAACTTTTGATCCGGGTTTTACGTTAAATCTCACTTTGTCGAATTTCAATCCGTCGAGCGCTTTTATAGATATAGACACCGGCCCGTTGCTGTTGTTGCGCTTACATTGTAAAGAAATAATGCAAAGAACAAAGAGCAACGTTTGCAATCGTTTAAGATCAACTATCACGCGGGAATGTTTTTGCTTTTAAACATTTTCGCCCACGTGCGCCTGTAATTTTCTCCCAGTATTTTCATGCGGTCGGATTTTGAAATTGAAGCGTCAAGCACTTTGGAAAGTTCTGTTGAAAACGACCGGCTGGGGCCATGATCGCCCCACACAATTCTATCCGCACCCAATTCATTTACCGCATAGTCAACTGAACCCGAATGCGGCCAGCTTCCTGCGAATTCGAACAACACATTTTCATAAGGACGCACTGCACGTGCACCCAGTTCCCAATCACCCCCGGAGTGTCCACAAATCATCGGAACGTTCGGAAAGCGTTTCGCGAGCATGGTTACATCCATTGGTGTTGCTTCGCCGGGCGAATTACCACCGTTGATAGATTTTGGATTTCCGCCCGCTTTTAAGAACGTATGAACATATATCGCTGCGCCAAGTTCTTCAGCAAGGCGAACAATTTTATCAGCGTTGGGGTGACTACACTTGTAACCATTTTTCTGAAGAAGAAATTTTATTCCGATGCATGGACCGTTGCGAATCCACTTCTCCATTTTCGCGCAGCTTTCTTCCGGAAATTCTGCATCCACGCGCATGATACCAAGAATATGGTCTTTATTATTCTCCAGTATTTCTCTTTCTTCCTTCTCAATCGGGGTAGGTTTCAGCGCTTCCGTGTCGTCGTCGCCGCCTATGTCAAGAGAAATGACTTTTTCAATGCCCATACGTTTTACATATTTCATCATCTCTTCATGCTGTTTCAATGGTGGAAACAGGCCCCTGAGGTTCCAGAATCCATGATAGTGATCGCTCCATATGCGCAGTTCCTGTAGTTGTTGCTGATTGGGTATTCCGTAGTCAGCCGGATTTAGTGCAAATTCCTGCCAGTTCATACTACTTGTTTAAAGAAGTTATTCGCGTTGATATTCATTACCGATTTCATTTGTTCCAGCGTGAGCGGCGATTCAAAAAGTTTCATCACCGCCGATTCCAACGGGAAGTAAGGCGCATACGATCCAAACAATATCCGTTCTACAGGAACTGGGGTACGTACACCGAACCAACTGTTGCCGTCAATTAACCGGCCCAACCCTCCCGTGCTTTCGACCCATGATATATCGAACGTTGCCTTTGTTTCCGTTACAAATTTTTTCAACAGCTCATCGTTCACATAGTCGTTCCAGCCGAGCAGCTGCACTCTTGCCCGTGGATTCTTTTTCATTATATCAGGAATAGGTTCGAATGTAATCTCCCTCGAAGCAACGATGGGATGCTGCACTCTCGTATCTTCCAGCGTTCCAACAATTTGAACCATCATGCTTCGCTCAGTAGCGAGATTTACCAGCTTTGGAAAATCTTCATGAGTGAGATCATACGACTGGTATGCGGGATAAATTCGTATGCCTGGCATTTTATGCACTTCATGACAACGTCGCAAATCTTCTTCCCAATCGGGCCATGCGATGTTTACCGCGCCGATAGGCACAAACATTCCTTTGTCCGACTTTCTGCATTCCTCGGCAAGCCGGCTGTTTACTTCATTAAGGCTTTTTGAAAAAACTGCTTCGAAACTGCCCGCCCACGCTTTGGTAATCCGATGTTGCCGGAGTTTCGCTGAGAACGATTTTGTATCCTCGTATTTCATTCTCCTGAATGGCCATTTGAACAGGTTGACATTGGTGTCTATTATCTCCGGTTTATTGTCGGGTGGTGTTTCATGTTCATGATTCGATGCCGTTATACTTGCAACAACTGGCGCCGCTGTCATCGTTGAAATAAAATTTCGTCTCGTGAATTTTTTCAAATTTGTCATCGTTGATTGTTTACTTCTGTGTCGGCTAAATACAGCACCGCATCGCCACAAAACGGCGGAACAAACTGCTGTGCCCTCGCACCAGCCGCTATCGGCGCCTGGTTAACAGTTACACCGGTTGCAGGATTAAACCATTCAACCGATAATTTTCGACCCGGCGGCATGGCAGTTAAATCTACCGTAAATGAACCTCCCGTTGGTGAATATACCAGGTACTCTGAACCTGTCGGAGCGATGTTTGCCAGGCAATATTTTGTTGAGGTCAACTCATGACGCGGCAATGCGTTCGCCAGGTTTATCCGTCGCGAATAGTTGAGCACATATCCCATATTATCCCTCACATTGTTCCAGCGCGGGTTCGGCGCCCTGCTAATATTATTGATAGACGAATCAAAATTGTTTCGGGACTGCCTTGAATAATGTATAACATACGGATCCATAAACATTACCTGGTTTCCATTCAGGAAGTTTGCCCAGATATAGTTCCTGTTTTGTACCGGGCTATCCAGCCATATTTCCCAATAGCTGTGATCGCTGTCGTTGATATTCACTTTGCATGCAGGTTTTCCGTTGCCGCACGATCTTGTTGGTGAAACCCTTGCCCATGGCGCTATCCAATCAGCATCGTTATGCACTATCGCTGAATCATCGAGCGTGCCATCGAAGCCGCCGAATCCGATCGGATGCTGAAATGGTTTTTCTTTTTCATAGTCCCGGACGAACGATATCATTCTGTCGGTCCACCACGCCGACGTGGCTGGCGCTTCCTCGGAAACAATCCACAATACGTTGGGAAGATCGTTAAGTGTATTGATCAGTTTCTTTACATATTCATCCTGGTACCTGGTAATTTCATTAGTGCTCTTCATGGTTATAGAAGCGACAGCTGATTCATTCGAATTTTCAACATAACCATCGTCAACACCGTTTATGTTGTTCCCGCCTGTAAATGGATAGCCATCTGAGCCACTGCGAAAACGCAGCAACCATTCACCGCTGAATAAATAAACACCCGCGTAAATGCCGGCTTCATGAAGCGCCTTCACCCGCTCCCTTAACCTGGCAAAATAAGTTTCATCCAATTTGTCCAGGTCGAATTTCGGTTTACCATCGGATGCGTTACCTGGCCCTGTTCTCTTATGCGGAAACGGACCAACTGTAATATCCGGCGCGTTATTTTCACTGGTCGGAAAGCCATGGAACTTTGGCAGCTCCGTCATCCATAAAAGCGTCATGTTGTGCCCGTGTTTCTTCAGAAAATTTACGAATGCATTGAAGTCAAGTTTTTGGACCGAGCCGTTGCTGCCCCAATCCTGCAGTGTGTTCCACGTCTGCGAACCACAGAGAATCAGCGGCTTTCCGGAATCGTCCTGGAAATAATTTGGGTTCGATGAAACTGTAAGTGGTCGTTTGATTGATGAATTGTTTTTGTTTGCCAATGTTTTTTCCGCGGCTTCGAGCACCAGCACCCAATCAGTGGCCCCCGCTTTGTTTTTTCCTGGCGGCGTGAATTCGCGGTTGCCTTTATTGTCGAATGGAGAACCGGCAATTTTTAGATAAGTCCCACTTGTTGGGTCGTACCATTGAGCCGACACGCTATTATTCATTGCCGTCATATCAACAGAGATGGGACCAGTGTGATGTGGCGGAACATACGCGATCAATAAATTCCCTCGTGAACTGGCCGCCGCGGCCGCATAGTTTGAATCCGCAGGATTTCCGGCGCCCGAAGTAATTAATGTTTTCATGCCCTGCAAACCTGAGGGCACAAGTTCCCACCATGAATACGATTGAATGAATTTATTCAGTCGCTCCATATCATACGTTCCCTTTGTATCGAGATGCTGCTCCCATTGAGGAGATTTAAATGGCCATATGTATCCGTTGCCTGCGATGTATCCACCGATCGTTGTCAGCCATCCCCACCACTGGAATCGTCTGACAGGTTGTATCGCGCTCGGGTTTACGTTGTTTCCATCAGGCCCCTCTTCGTCATAAGGTTCTTCAAGAAGAAACGACGGCATAACCGGGCAATGCGAATATGCGTCCCTTCCCAATGTAGCAACACTCATGTCGCGCGGTGTCCACGTGTACACACCATTTATCGTCATCGCATATCCGAAATCAGTTCCTGCTGCATGTTGTCCCGGACTTCCCTCGGCACTATAATCCACAGATTGTCCTTTCACACTCTTTAATCCTTCAATGAGTGCTGCCTCTGCTGCTTTCTGTTGCGGTGTAAAACCACGACCCATATCACCGAGCAACATCCACACAATATTTTTTTGATTTTTATACCTGTTGGCGATCCATTCTCCATACACTTTACATTTTTCAGGACCATTCGCTACAAGTTCCTGGAACCATCCCTGTTCGTTGCCATCGTAACCAACATAGGCAGGAAACAGGAACACCATAACATTCTTCATCATGCAATAGTCGAGCAGCGAATCGATGTGCCGCCAGAATGGTTCATTGGGAGTGGTGATATCGGGCGCCTGCTTCGCAGTATCTGTATATATCAACGATCCATTCCAATCGGCGCCACCAAGTGTTTTTAAGAAAGGCGCATAACCATTTCCATTGAATGGCGGATGCTCTGCGCGCGCATCATGAGTTAGCACCGACATCTCAATAGAGTTGTACCCGTGTGAAACCGTGTTGTCAATAAATTTCCGGTATTTGGCAGTCGGCTGC
Organism: Chitinophagaceae bacterium; assembly: GCA_016786745.1. Classification (GTDB taxonomy): domain Bacteria; phylum Bacteroidota; class Bacteroidia; order Chitinophagales; family Chitinophagaceae; genus Flavitalea. The sequence continues at coordinate 9,607 of JAEUVS010000024.1, forward strand.
GACATCACGAACCACGCGGTTCTGCCGAGTATCGGGAAAGGTTTGTCGTTTTGGTCCACAAGATAGCGTCCGTTCGTGCTATGCTTGATCGGATACGCATACTTTTGCGCGGACGCGGTAAAAGAAAACGCAGAAATAAATATCGTTCCGAATAAAAGGAAGAAACTTTTTTTCATGACGAATCAGAATTGTAGCTCGTGCACTTTTCCGTTTTTCTCCAGGATTGTTATTGATGATATTTTATCACTTACAGGAATAGATCGCGATGATTGCGACAAAAATGATGATCCGGAATAAAATTCTCTTTTCTCCGTTTTACCATCTTTAAATTTAATTGTAGCAGAAACAGCCGACGAACTAACCGGCACTGTTTTCACCTGCTTTCTCAGCTCAAATAATTTTAAAGCGTTTTTGTTCTGGCTGGCAGCGACAAGATAATTACCAGATGCTCCCATCAGTTTTACCAATGCCCTGCCATTATCCGGTATATAAATTCCACTCTCCTGGATAGAAAGTGGCGCGAATCCGCCGGAGCCATCTCCTTTTAATAATAACCCGTTGAGCGCATCGTATCTTCCGATTGACACTTCAGTTCCAAAATCATTACCATTCATCATCACGTCAAGATTCCCATCACCGTCAAAATCATCAGCGAGCATGGCATTGACGTTTGAAAACTGAGCCTCTTTTGGTAATGGTATCAATGTAAATTTTCCGTTGCCATCATTGCGCACAAAACACGATTGCAGCATGTTCGCTTTTAAACGTAATGCGCCTACCCGTTTTTCCGCTGGAAATATTTCATCCATCGTTGCACTCGCAAACGCCTTGTAGCTATTGAATTGTTTCTTCATGGATGGCAGCCTGTCGAGCACGTCATCCCTGTTATTCGCAGGAAATTCTTTCAACTGGCCTTTTTGATCCGCGAGAAACAGTGACACAAAAGCTTCGTAACCGCCATTCTTGTCAAAGTCATTTGCGGTGATATACACCGGGTGTTCCTCTGTTGCCTGGTAAAGTGTGTTAAGGCCTACATTTCCTATGATATAATCTGTTCTGCCGGTGTGGCGAAAATCGCCCGCAACAATTGAGTTCCACCAGCCATGCGCTTCGCCGATTCCGGAACCGGTGGTAACGTTTGTGAATTTGCCGTTTGTGTTTTTGAAGAAAGTGATCGGCATCCATTCTCCTGCTAATAAAAGATCGACCTGTCCATCGTTGTCGAAATCAGTGAACAGTGCATCGCACACCATCCCGATGTCTTTCAACCCGGGAGCAATCTCTTCGGTTACGTCAGTGAATTTTATTTTTCCTTTCTCTGAATCATTTCTCAGGAGAGTACTGCTTACGGGCTTCGGGTATTCCCAGGGCTTTACCCTGCCCGCAACAAAAATATCCGGGCGTCCATCATTATTGAAGTCGGTTGACCTTACGCACAGTTTGCTGTCGTAATTGGCCGGTAATGCGCCTTCAACGAGTGTGAAATTTCCTTTTCCATCATTGATGTAAATTCTGTCCTGGTAACCCGGGTTGTTCAGCTTGGGTTTATACCCGCCACTTGCGAAATAGATATCGGGGCTACCATCACCATCCGCATCAAAAATTAAAATGCCCCCATCTTTATACACCGTTTTTGAACTGTCGGCGCCCAAATCTTTCTTTATAAATTTTCCATTCGACTGCTGAAAAAGTATTTGACTGTGAATGTCTGAGTTGCCGCCAAGCACAATATCTTCCAACCCGTTTTTATCCAGATCACCCACTGCCAAAGCGGGACAATACTCGGAAAGTTTGTGAGGAAGGGTGACCTGTATGTTGAAATCAACCTGTTCAAAATCCAGGTGTTTGTAATTAATGCCGGCGGTCTTCGTTATTTCCTTAAAGAGAGAATTTTTGTTTGTGCGGTGCTCCGGCCAGTTGTATTCTTCTTCTGCATCGGCAATATTTACTTTCAGCACCTGGTCGGCCTTTACTTGCTGCAATACCTGCCGTCTGCCATTTGGCCAGCGGATTACCACTGAGTCTATAATCGTGGTTGCCCCAACACCAAAGTGCGCGACAGATTGCATCGTTGATAAATAGCCTCGGTAAGGACTATGCTCATGCGCCTGGTGCATTTTCCCATAATATATGTCTGCCCACGCATCTATTCCATTCCGATTTTTATCGCCACCGTTGAATTCTATTTGGAGATAGTGATTAGGGCCAGGTAATTTATCGCGGGAAGTATTTTTATAAAGAAACGGTTCATCATTAATGTTGCTGACCACCAGGTCCAGCGTACCGTTATTGTCGAGGTCGGCAAATGCGGCGCCATTAGAAAATGCCGGCCAATTTATTCCCCAATCGACAGACGTATTAGTAAAAGAGAGATCGCCGTTATTCCTGTACGCATAATTTTCCAGTTTGATCTGCGGAATCTGGCGAATGATGTCCTGTTTCGATTTTTTGGCAAAAGCTTCCTCGCGGTATACCATGAAGTCGTGATCGGATACATCCTTCGGAAATCCATTCGTAACAATAATATCGCGGAAGCCATCATTGTCAAAATCAGTAACAACCGGGGCCCAGCTCCAGTCTGTTTCAGAAACGCCGCTCATAAAACCAATTTCACTGAACACAGGCATGCATATGGTATCATCCTCTGCCATTCGCGGTCCCTGGTTTAACTGCAATGTGTTTCTCACATACTGATATTGATTTCCGAAAAATTCGAAATTCTGATTCGCGGTAATGTTGTTTGCATTCAGCATCATCTTCTTCCTGTAATTGTCTTCCGGATTCATGTCGAGTTCGATGATGTCGGCTAACCCGTCGTTGTTGATATCTATCACATCCTGGCCCATTGCGTTGTAGGATGTGTGTTTGAAATAGTTTTTTGCCTGGTCGGTAAACGTGCCGTTATGATTGTTGATGTACAGAATATTTTCAGAGAGAAAATCATTCGTCACATAAATATCTTTCCATCCATCGCAGTTGATGTCAACGATAGTTGCTGCGTGACCATAACCATCACGGTTGATACCCGCCTCATTCGAAATATCCCTGTAAACCGGGTGGTTGACTGAACTGTCCCGGTTATTCTGAAATAGTCTTCCCCTGCTGCGCCTCGCCGATTTACTTCCTGAACTGCCGAACCTGTTCATGTTATCATCAGAAGCTTCATTTACGGTCAGGTACATGTCGAGATCGCCGTCATTGTCAGCATCGAAGAAATTCGCCATTGTAGATTGCACGGCGATGTCGAGGCCGTATTCTTTCGCGGCATCGTCAAAATGCGGAATGCCATCTTTATTTATTCCTTTATTTAAATAAAGTATGTTTCGCCTCTTCAGCGAATCTTTAGAGATGGTGTTGCATACATAAATATCCTGCAGCCCGTCGTTGTTAATATCAATTACCGCTACACCTCGTCCCCACCTGCCCATGCCATCAACTCCTGCGGTCTCCGTTACATCTTCGAATTTAAAATCCCCTTTGTTCAGGTAAAGACGGTTAGGTACCATATTGCCTGAAAAGTAAATGTCCTGTAATCCATCATTGTTGAAATCGCCTATGCCAACGCCTCCTCCATTGTAGATGTTGACTATGTCGAGCGGGTTAACAGAATCGTTTTCGATGATCCTGTTATTGAAAGATATTCCTGAATGTGAAGAAGAAATCTTTTCGAATAATACAGGTTTATTTTTACAGGCAGCCAGCCACGTACAGATTATCGCAACAGAAGAAAATAAAAGCCGGTTCATATCTGCTGGCACAAAAAGGCTCTGCCTGAACAGAGCCTTCGAAAGATTTTAAAAGTTAATAATTAGGATTCTGCTCCAATGTTGGGTTTGTAGCGAGCGCCGATGCGGGAATAGGCATCAAATCACGACCCGCCGGTACCTGTACGCCATGCCTGTCGAGTATAAACGGAATCAATTCGCCAGACCTTCTCAAATCAAACCACAGCGAATTTTCTCCGGCTATTTCATGCCGGTATTCATCGAGTATTATTTGCATCGGTTCTGTTTCCACCGGTGCCGGGACAGATACAGAAGGATTTGCCAGTTTGCCCCACGCCCTGTCTCTCACCGTTTGTATCGTTGCCATTGCGCCCGCTTCGTCGCCCGCTTTCAATTGCGCTTCGGCTTTGCTCACCAGCACTTCGCCCAAACGCATCATGATCACACTCTGATCACCGAACAGCGAGTCGTTTCCATTTGTAACACGCGGATCGCGCCATGTCTTCACGTTAAAATATCCTGATCTCAACTCGCTCGGATCAGAGCCTATCCATGGTTTTGCGGGAGTGCCCGCCGTGTTGATGATATTGCCGTCGGTTCCGATGTAACGCGGATCGCCATTCGCAAATCCCTGTTGAACTTTTACGTAGTTTTTTATCTTGATCGCAGGACTCGGATGCTCATCACCCGGACCAATTATACTCGCGAGCTTACGCGTATCGCCGCTTTGGAACGAAGCATACAGGCTCGGGCTCGCAGATTCAAAACCAAGACCGGTTATTTCTTCCGGCATATTGAACGACTGCAGCCATGTTGCGTCGTTTGAACGACCCCACGATCTCGTGCCGCCCGAGGGGATTAAGAATTGTACAGCAAATATTGTTTCGTCATTATTCTGGTTGTCGTATTCATGAATGTCGAGATAATTTGGCAGCAATTGATACCGCGTGGCCACCTGGTCGAAAGAGGAAACTGCTTCTGAATATTTTCCCAGCCACATTTGAGCCGCACCCAGGTATGCGTATGCTGCGCCCCTGGTGGCCCTTCCTATTTCGATCTGATCTTTTTCGGGTAACAAACCCGCAGCCGTAGTGAGGTCCGACTCGACAGCAGCAAATACTTCATCCTGCGTGTTGCGCGGATGCAGACCATTATCGCCTTCTTCCAGCGTTTTCAATTCAAGCGGCACTCCGCCGAAAGCGCATGCCAGGTAGTAATAGAATATTCCACGTAAAAAATATGTTTCACCTGATAACCGGTCAGCAAGCTCCTGGTCCAAAACGCCATCTGTTCTCATTTTTTCAATGATTGGAATAGCTGCGTTCGCCGAAGCGATGCCCTTGTACAGTTGAATCCAAAGCCCTTCGAAAGCTTGGTTGTCGTTAGAAAATAAATACTGCGCCCAGCCTCTGTCTCCACCGTAGTTGATATGATCGAGCGGCAGATAAGCATTTATATAGTAAAACGAAAATTTCATGATGTCCCAGTTGCCCGACTGGTCAAACGTGTTGTAAAGCGCATTAACAAGCTGAATTGCGTCCTCGGGTTTTTTAAAGAGAGCGTCTTCAGCAACGTTCGAAGTGTCGGTTTGCTCCAGGAATTTTTTACAACCCAGCGGCGGCGTCAGTATCAGCACCGAGAGGATTACCGGGAATATCGAGTGTTTAATAATAGTGTTAGGTTTCATATATCTAAAGTCTTTAAGTGCGTTTAGAAGGTTACGTTTAATCCGAACGTGTAAATCCTCGAAAGGGGATAAGTACCTACATCTACACCTGACGATCCCACACTTCTTGTAAGTTCATTCGGGCTTGCGATGCCGTATCTCGTGGAACCATCATACTGTTGCGGTAATCCAATCTCAGGATCCAGACCTGTATAGTTTGTGATAGTAAACAGGTTCTGTGCAGATATAAAAACTCTCAGTCGTGTAATGGAAGCTCTGCCTGCAACACTTGCCGGCAGGGTGTAACCAACCTGAACATTTCTTAAGCGCACATAGTTACCGCTTTCAACATACACATCCGATGGGCGGTTGTTATCGTTGTTATCTTCGTTTGTAATTCTTGCATACCTGTTCGATGGTCTGTCTGGCCGCCATGCATTGTTGTAATATTCTTCGCTAATATTTGAAAGGCCACCAAAACTTTCAAGCACGGCTTTCTGATAATTCAGAATTTTGTTTCCAAAAACTCCATAGAAGAATACATTAAAATCAAATTGCTTGAACGTTGCATCGAGATTCAAACCTCCAAACACCTTTGGAATCGGACTTCCCAACGATGTGCGGTCAGTTGCTGTAACCTGTCCATCTCCATTAATATCGGCGAACCTGCGGTCGCCGGGAACTGCGCCAAGCTGATAGGCTGCGCCCGGACCGTACAGCTGTTCCGCTTTCGCATTCAACGCATCAATTTCCTGTTGTGTCTGGAAAATGCCTTCCGATTTATATCCGTAAAACTCACCCACCGGTCCGCCAATTTTAGTCAGGCTAAACTGCGACCAGTTCGAAGGAAATCCCAATCCAATCCCATCTCTGCTGAGTTGCAGGTCAGACAATGTGGTGAGATCGCCGGTGAGGCTCAGTAATTTGTTATTTACTGTACTGACATTGAAGTTGACGCCGTAACTAAAATCTTTCGATAGAGCTTTCCTGTAATCTAGCGCCAATTCAATTCCGCTATTGCGTATGCTACCCACGTTACGTGCAGCGGTAATAAATCCTGTTTGTGTTGGTACCGGGATATTGAGGAGAAAGTCTTTTGATTCTTTCCTGTAATAATCGGCTGTCAATGTAAGGGCTCCATTCAAAAATGCAATATCGATACCAACGTCTGTCATTTTCGTGGTTTCCCATTTCAGTTCCGGGTTAGGTAATGCAGCGAGTTGAAGACCGGGCTGATAACCTCCGTTGAAGGGATAACCTAAATTGCCTGGATCTATCTGCGGACCACCGGTAGTGTACTGGGCTAAATATTGGAACAAACCAACTCCATCCTGGTTACCCACTTCTCCATAGCTCGCCCTGATTTTAAGATCATAGATCGCGGCTACATCCTTCATAAATCCTTCTTCTTTCACTCTCCAGGCAATAGAACCGGAAGGAAATGTTCCATACTGGTGATTGGGAGCGAATTTTGAAGATCCATCTCTTCTTACAGTTGCAGTGAGAAGGTACTTGTCCATAAACTTGTAGTTGATCCTTCCAAACTGTGAAGCAAGAGAATATGTTTGCTGGTTGCCCACCAGGTCGGTTATATTCACGATACTACCCACATCTCTCAGCACATCGCTGATAGAACCAAACCCCTTCACGCCCATATGGCGAAAAGTGTTTTCCTGTGCCGATACTCCCCCTACAACGTCGATGCTGTGATCGCCAAAAGTCCTGGTATATGAAATTGTATTTTCCCAAAGCCATTCGTACGATTTCCTGGCATATTGGGAATATGTATTCTGCGCTCTTTGGATACCGGGATCACCGTACTGGTCAAGCGAACGTGTATCAGATGGTTTGAACAGGTAACCTGAGGCTTCGTTTGTGCTGATCCCGAAATTTGTTTTCACTCTTAAACCTTCGAGTATTGTAGCTTCCAGTGAAGTGGTGCCCAGGAAAACATCGTTTTCATTTTTTATCTGGTCGGTTTCGGCATCATAAACCGGGTTGCCATAATTGTAAAGGAAGAAGTGAACATTAGCAGGAGGGAAGAAGCCATAATTACCGTTGCCATCCTTCACCTTGTCGGTTAATTTATTACCAGTCATCGTTGGTGGTAAAAAGCCGAGATCAAGAATTCCCTTTTCTTCTGAGTCACCAATCTGTCCACCGGTGCCGATGTGTGTTTTATGATTACGTCTTGAAAATTTTATACTTGATGAAGACTTGAGCCATTTGAAAGCATTGTAATCAAGATTAAGACCTACGTTTAACCTTTTGAATTCCGATCCCAGCACAATTCCTTTCTGATTAAAATAACCCGCTGAAAATGCGGACTGGATTTTTTCACTACCACCGCGAAGCGCGAGGTTGTAATCCTGCCTGAGCCCTGTGCGATACACTTCATCCTGCCAGTCGATGCTGTGTAATGAAGAAGGATTGCTCCATTCTGGCAATGTTTGAATGTTATCTATAGGTGCGCGCTCGTTTACAAGTGTCACCCATTGCTGGGCGTTCAATACGTCGTGCATTTTTGGTTGCGACTGAACAGAAAAAGTCGGATCAAGAGAAAGTTCAACGCCATCTTTTCTGCCGCGTTTTGTTGTAATGATCACCACGCCATTTGCGGCCCTGTTACCGTAGATAGCAGTTGCCGACGCATCCTTGAGAATGTCGATCGTAGCGATATCATTTGCGTTGAGTGCATTGAGTCCGCCGGTGATCGGGTAACCATCAACCACATAAAGAGGATTATTACTTCCCAAACTACCGATACCTCTTATCTGGATAAACACTGTTGAACCCGGCGCTCCATCGTTGTTTGTAACGTTAACGCCCGCTGCTCTTCCCTGGATGGCCTGGTCGAGAGTGGTGACAGGAACATTTTCAATTTGTGCCGGGCCTATCGAACTCACCGAACCGGTTAAATCTTTTCGTTTCTGCGTACCATAACCCACCACAACTACTTCTTCGATTTTAGAATCCAGTGGATTGAGAGAAATTTTTAGAGAAGATGTGGCTCTCGAAACGGATATTTCGCTCGACTGAAATCCCACGTACGTAACAACAAGCACTCCTCCTCCCTC
>JAEUVS010000087.1 GCA_016786745.1 Chitinophagaceae bacterium
AACTTGAAAAGCTGAATGAGGCGGCAGGCAGGAACGATGCGCAGGAAAATCTGAAGCAGTTGTTTCTTGATACGCGACTTGCGTACAAGCGGTCGTCGGTGATGGTGGATTATTTTTTTCCTATTCAGCGAAAAGTGGTTAATGGTCCGGATTTGAGATATGCTGAAGACGATAACCCGGACGCTATTCATGATCCCCATGGCTTCCAGGTAATAGAGCGGATAATATATGATGACGAAATAAACTATACTGATCTAAAAAACGAAATTTCGTCACTACTGCAAACGATCAAAAGCATCGACGAGCAGCCGGGTCTCGACTATAAGCTGCGATCGGATTTGTTATTTGATGCGATGAAGAGCGCTGTGATAAGGATGGTATCGTTGGGTGTTACAGGATTTGATTCACCGATTGCGTTGAATGCTCTCGAGGAAAGTGAAGGAGTCCTGGAGGGCATCGCGGAGATTTTAAAAATATACCGGGATGATGCAGGAACTGATCTCGCAAGTAAAGCAAAGCAGAATTTAAAATCTGCAACCAACTTCGATTCGTTTGACCGGCTGCGTTTTATCAAGGACTTCGCCGATCCTTTGTACAGTCATCTTGTTAATATGGTTGTAGCAAAACGTTATGAGTTACCGGTTGAACGTCGTCCGATTAACCAGTTTGCCACGAGTATATTTTCAGATACATTGTTTAATATTCATTTCTTTTCGCCGAACGAGCGATACCGCATGACGCCGGAAAGAGTTGCGATAGGAAAGACATTGTTTTACGATACGGTGCTGTCGAGGGCAGGCAGGAGCTGCGCGACGTGCCATCAACCTTCGAAAGGGTTCAGCGATGGCTTACGTGTGCCGGTGGCGATTAATAAAACTACGGAGCTTAAAAGGAACACTCCTACTCTTTCGGCAGTGGCATTTCAAACTAAATTTTTCTACGACTCACGGGCAGCCACACTCGAAAATCAGTTAAACTCCGTTGTTCATAATATCGATGAGATGGATGGGTCGCTGAAAGAAAGCACCGACCGCATTCGGGAGAACCCGGATTATCATAAGCAGTTCAGTAAAGCGTATCCAAATGATAAGCCCGCAGTAACGGCATATACTATTGCGAATGCTATATCTTCTTACCTGCGATCACTTCCTGTTTTTGATACAAAGTTCGACAGGTATATGCGTGGTGAAGCGAAACTCTCGCGCGAAGAGCGAAAAGGTTTCAACCTGTTTGCGGGTAAAGCGAAATGTGCTACCTGTCATTTTATCCCCTTATTTAATGGTTTGGTGCCGCCGCAGTTTACCGAGACCGAGTCTGAAGTGCTTGGGGTACCGGCGGCTAATTCTGTTTCGGGTGTTGATGCGGATGAGGGCAAGTATATGTTTACCAGGTCCGAAGTTCACCGGCATGCGTTTAAAACGCCCACGCTTCGGAACATTACCCGAACGGCGCCTTATATGCATAATGGCGCGTTTAAAACACTTGAGGAAGTAATGGATTTTTATAATAAAGGTGGTGGCGCAGGGATGGGTTTCAACCTGGATAATCAGACGTTGCCAGCGGATAGCTTAGGGCTTTCGAAGAGAGAGATGAAAAGCATTATTGTGTTTTTGCGGACTTTAGAGAATTAATGACGGTTTTGCGGCGCAGGTCCGGCCGCCCCGCGGGTCAAATGCGCCCCGGAACGGGTTTTGTATCTTTACCCTGGCTATGGCAGACGGACCGGCAATAAAACACAGGGCGAGACTCATATTAATCCTCGGTTTACTTTCCGCAATCGGCCCCTTCTCCATAGACATGTACCTGCCCGGCTTCCCGGTAATCGCCTCCGACCTGCGCGCAACTCCTGAAATGGTATCGTATTCTTTATCGAGCTACTTTATTGGCATCTGCGTCGGTCAAATACTTATTGGTCCATTGCTCGACAGACTCGGAAGAAAACGACCGCTATATGGAGGATTAACGATTTACATTTTGTCGTCGATTGGATGTGCGCTGGCAACCTCCATCGAAATGTTAATAGTTTTAAGATTCTTCCAGGCTGCGGGCGGATGCGTGGGAATCGTTGCGCCACGTGCGATCATCAGGGATGTATTTCCTGTTCACGAGAATGCAAAAATATTTTCGCTACTCATTCTTATACTTGGTGTATCCCCCATCATCGCGCCTACAGCAGGCGGATATATCACTGCACATTTTGGATGGCATAGCATATTTATCATTTTATCCGTCATCACATTTTTGATTTTGATGGCGGTGATATTCTATCTTCCTGAAAGCAAACGCCCTGACCCTACTTTTTCATTAAGGCCAAAACCAATACTGGCAAGTTTCAGAAAAGTAATTTCGGACCCGCAATTTTATACTTATTCGCTTACGGGGGCTACCGCGTCGGCGGGCTTGTATGCCTATCTCGCGGGCTCGCCGTTTGTGTTTATGGATTTGTACCATGTTACCGGTCAGCATTATGGCTGGATATTCGCGATAGTCGCGGCGGGATTGATTATGAGTAGCCAGCTTAACAATGTTTTGTTGCGTACATATACCAGCAGCCAGATTATTCGTGTGTCACTTTCTGTTCAGTGTTTTTTTGCTGCCTTGCTGGTGATTGGTACGCTGGGTGATTTTCTTGGTCTTTTCGGCACGATAGGATGCATCTTCTTTTATTTGTGTTGCCAGGGTTTTAGCTTTCCTAATTCTTCTGCGCTTTCGATGGCGCCCTTCACTAAAGAAGCGGGTAGCGCTTCGGCGCTGATGGGTTCAATCCAGATGGCGCTCGGCGCGGGTTCGTCGGCGCTTGTGGGTGTGTTGAGTAATCATACGGCGATGCCTATGACGGGTGTGATGGCAGGTTGTTCGTTTACCGCGTTACTTATTTTAATGATCGGGCGCCGCGCTATTGTTCATAGGTGTAAGATGGAGGATGTGGAAGCCCAAAGTTACGAGTTACTGGAGAAGACTTAGCGCCGGAGGCAAAAACAAAAACTCAAAAACCAATCGTTCCGCTGGCGCCATCAGGCAACGAAACCAGGTAGGCAACCAAATCCGATAATTCCTGTTGAGTTAACTGTTTCTCAAGCCCCGGCGGCATCAATGAAAGCGTTCCCGGCTCAATAGATACAATCTCTTTCCGGTCGATTCTCGTAACCGCACCCGGACCGGTTTCAATAACAATAGCATCGGGATACTGTTCTCTTATAATACAATTGTAACTGTTCGTTTTTGTAACCACGCGACTCGTTTCATATTCGCGCGCAAAACTCGCACTCGGAAACATAATCGCCTCGAGAATATCGTGCCGAGAACGAATTTCACCAATATTAGTAAGGTCGGGAGCAAATGCATTTCCCTCTTTCGCGATCGCATGACAGGTAGAACAAATAGCTTTGCCGAAAAATAATTTACGTCCATCACTAATATTTCCTTTCTTTAACGATGCTTCGAGCGATTGCAACTGGCTCAGCCTCTCAGCATTTTTTTGCTTCACCACACCCACTAATGGTTCGGCGGATTTTTTTACAGAAGATGGAAATGATTTCAACACCCTCGTCAAATCCTGTTCGGAAATATTATTCAGCTTATCCTGCGACTTAAGCAACGCAGACACGAGCATCTCTCCTGCTGAAGCATTCATACTTCCTTCAAATGAATTCACAATATTTGCAACGAGATAATTGTCGATAGTAGCAATTTTACCTGCAAGCACGGACAACTGCGCGCTGCTCAGCTCAGCTGACAACAGCAACCTGGAGGCTTGCTGCCTCACCGGTGCCGAGTTCGAGCTATCCAGCAACTGCATAACGACGTTGAACTCTCTTGCCGTCAAAAGGGGATCCGATGTTAAACGGGCCGACAATGCTTTAAGTTTTAGCTCTGCCGGGTATTCCCCAAGAATGATGCGCTGCAATTGAGGATTAAGTTCTTTGATACTGCGGGATTGAACAACTGACAATACAAGTGATTTTATCTCCGCCGTACCATTTTTTAATAACTGGCTAAAAAGCGAAGTCCACGCAGCCGGAAATCTCTTAACCGCCGATTGAGTAATTACATCAAGCAGGGATTTTTTTGTATCAAAGGAAGCTGTTGAATCGGATAACCTGCGGGATATATATTGCTGAACAAGCGGATCAGCGCTGAATGTAACCAGTAATGTATTCGCTTCGCTATTTTGATTTCTTGTATTGGTAAGAAAATCCACCACCACACTCCCCCAATCTTTGTGATGCGATGTAACCCAGATGCCAGTCCTGGTTAGTTCATCGTTGTTGCTTTCAAGAAAAGAGACGACGCTCTGCTTTTGAATTTTATACCCATCCATCTGGTCGAGCGCAATAAGCGCAGCGCGACGAACGCCATCCGAAGAATGGCCCAAAGCATTTTCTAACGGCTCCGGAGTTTTAAGCGTAAACAACGCATGAATAATCGCGTGCTCCGAATACCTGTCATTTTTCTCCGCTGCCGCTTTAAGTAATGCTTCAACTGCACCCACTTCGCCAATTTGTTCTAAAGCAATCGCAGCCTGTCTTCTTACCGCCAGATTTTTTTCAACAACAAGTTGCTTTAATTTTTCAACCGACTTTTTATCTTTTGCGAGACCGAGCACACGTGCAGCTGCGGTTTTAACAATCGCACTGTTATCATTCAATGCCTCACGAACGATCGCCAACGCTTCTCCTGTTCCAATTCTTCCACAAATAAATACGGCCCGCGCACGCAATTCTTCATCCTTCGATGACAACAACGTTTGCTTTACCGCCTGAAGAGATTCGTTCTTTTGTTTTACAAGCGTATTTGCTGCATTGTCACTTACAAATATCCGGGTATCACTAACCAGGTTTGCCAATTCATTCGTGGGCAATTTTGTAAAATCAATTTTCTTACCCCATGGATCTTCAACTTTTGGCGCTCCATCTTTTCTTACTCTATATATTCCCCCTGGCACATCAAGTTTCGCAACGCGCGAAAGCGGACATCCGGCAATAAACCATCCGCCGGTATTCATTACGATCATGCTTCCATCAGCATCCTGGAAAACATCAGTCGGATGAACATCAGACAACGTCGCGGTAACAAATGGTTCATCAGTGGTTTTAAAAGTAGCGCCGTCTTCCACAATTTTACTTCTCATGATTCTGCCTGTATTGAATTCCGCAGAGAATAGATTTCCATTGAATTCATCAGACAGCGCGGTTCCGCGATATCTCATCAATCCCGCAGGCGCTATCCTCGCGAGTTTGGTCATAACCGGCATCAGGTCGCCGGTGAGTTTCATTTTGTCCTCTGCAATTACATTATGCGGTTTTGGGTAAACGCCTCCTTCCACCCAATGCATGATCGCATCGCGCTGACCACCTTGAGGATCCAAAAAATAAGTCATGGTGCCGATTGTTTCACCGGCGGGCATAAACACGAGTTCCACAGCGTTGTCATATCCTCCACCTAAAATTGGTTCAAGGCCTGAACCGTCGGGGCGGCATCGCCAGATGCGGGCGCCTTTACCTGTATATCTAACGCCTTCTTTGTTTGTAATGTCATACCCCCTGCGTGCATCGGTGAGATACATCCATCCTTCAGGACCTAAAAATGGTCCACCCAATACGGCCGCATTATGATCGAGCCTCCAACCTGTATGAACCACTTCCCGTTTCTCGCCAACACCATCGCCATCGGTGTCGGTTATGCGAAGAAGGTCGGGTGTTGCTGTTACATACAAGCTGCCTTCATAAAAAACGCCACCCTTTGGAATAGTGAGAGAATCGGCGAAGATGTTGCTCTTTTCGTAGATGCCATCATTGTCGGTGTCCTGGAGAAGTCTTACATGATACGTCGGAGTTTTCAACATATCCTCTGTAGATGGCGTGCTGCCGTCGGATTCAAACACAAACATCCGCCCGGAATTATCGAAGATGCCGAACATCGGAAAAGAAAGAAGCTTCGGGTCCACAATTCTTTCAATTGAATAACCTGCGGGTACTTTTAAACCGTCGAGTTCTGTTTTTCCGGCGGAAACATCCTGTTTATTTGATGCACAGGAAGAAATGAATATGAGTACAGAAATATAAGGAGACCAAAAAGATCGTGACATAAGGCGGTAGCGTTGATTACGAGAGGCGCCAATATACTGATTAAGTTTTAACCGGCGATTCAGGCGAAAGATTAAACACTGGCCTATGAGGGATCTGCATCGGAACGCCGTGGCCTTGATTGAACAAACTCATCCAGTGTTCTCCTTCGCCACTGAGGATTGCCTTCGGCACTCAAAGGCGGCTCCGGAGAACAACTGTCTTCGCGATATTACTACTTCTTTACTTTCATCCGAACCGCGGGAATCGCCGTGGTGGCACGGAATTTTTGGTATATCTTAAAAAAATTTAAGATGGGAAAGATAAAAGACGTTCACCGCGAAGAGGCAATGAAAAAAATACAGGAACTCGCCAATGCGGCCGACATATGCCTGTTTGCTACTAACCTGACAGAGTTACCTATTTCGGCGCGACCGATGTCGCGCCAGGGAATTGCGGATGACGGTACAATATGGTTTTTCAGCGAAAAAGACAGTCATAAGAACCAGCACATCGAGCTGGATAACCGTGTGCAGCTTTTTTTCAGCAACACAAATAACCAGGAGTACCTCAGTATATATGGAACGGCGGAGATTATTAAAGATGATGAGAAGGCCCGTGAGTTGTGGTCACCAATGGCGAAGACATGGTTCCATGAAGGACCTGAAGATCCATCGCTCACAATTATCAAAGTAACACCGGAACATGGGTATTATTGGGATACGAAAAATGGGAAACTGATTACTTTACTAAAGATGGTTAGTGGCGCAATTGCCGGGAAAGAGATCGATGGATCAGTAGAGGGACGGATAGAAATTTAAATAAGTTATTGCGGGTAGATGGTTTCATGGCGCTCAAGCATCGCCACAAATTGTTCAATTTTTTTCTTTTTCGTTTCTTCACGTTTTACCTGTTGCAGGCGATATAAGATTGCATAGCGATTTTGCGAACTCAGTTTCGAGAAAAAATCTTTTGCTTTCTTATTTTTATCGAGGGCTTCCTGCAAATCATCGGGCACGGTAATTTTCGATGACGACAGATACGCGTTATCCCACTGCCCGTTCTTCTTAGCTTCCTCTATTGCGGCGAGTCCTGGTGGTTGCATCCGTCCCTGTTTAATTAAATCAGCTACTTTGCCCTTGTTTATCACCGACCATTTGCTGTTTGGCCGTCGCGGAGTGAACTTTTGCGTAAAATAAATTTCGTCGAGTCCCTTCGACATTCCATCTATCCACCCGAAACAGAGAGATACTTCAACGGCTTCGGAATAGGTAATGGTTTTGATGCCTGATTTAGCCTTAGCCATCTTCAACCATACACCATCCTCTTTTGCATGGTTCTTCAAAAGCCATGTTTCATACGCTTTCGCCGTTTTAAATTCTTTAACGGGATACTCGTCGTGCTTCATGATTATTCTTTTTTGAACAGCACCCAAATTTCATTAATCGTATTCATTTTTTTCCTATTCAAAAATTCGTTTACGTTCCAAAGAAGGTTCGATGAATACATTACAGGTTTATAGCCGAGACTATCAATTGAATTCCTCCTGTCTTTTATTTCGTTGTATGTAGTGGCGAGGTATTCGATGTTATTATCGTACATGATCACCGAATCGAGCGTAGAAAGGCGTTTCAATTCGATTTCAGGCGCGCCGTTTTTATAAAACTGCATCGGGTTACGACTCGGCGTTTGAAAAGGGGTTTGACCAAGTGTATAAAGTTTAACAGGCTGATGGTGAAACTTGTTTTTGAGTTTTTCTGAAAACCGTATCGTTTGAGAGTACGGCACGCTGGTGATGGCGAGGAGTAATAACGTGTTGAACACAACCGTAAACCACAACAGAAATCTTAAAAAGCCCCTGATCCACGACTGCGTTTTTTCATAGAGCTGAAACAACGATGGCAGCGACCAACCGATGATCAATGGCATTGCGTTGAAAACGGGAAACATGAATCGTTCTTCTTTGTGTCCAACCAGGCAATGAAGTATGATGAAAATGGTTACTGAAAGGAATATTGGATTAGAAATTTTT
Source organism: Chitinophagaceae bacterium (assembly GCA_016786745.1). Lineage (GTDB taxonomy): Bacteria > Bacteroidota > Bacteroidia > Chitinophagales > Chitinophagaceae > Flavitalea. The sequence continues at coordinate 8,098 of JAEUVS010000087.1, forward strand.
TTAAATAATGTTTTGATGCTGTAATAAAAAAGTACAATGCTAAGTAATGGCGCGGGCGCGATGCCGATAAGAAGCGCGATATACCTCGTAAAGCTGGACGTTCCAAAACCTGCGGCCCTTCCATCGGTAATGTTCGCTGTATAATAGGCGAAAGGCGTAAACACCCATTCTTTATAGTACCAATAATCGAGCACGACATTTAAGGCAACACCTGTTATAAATCCAATCACTATCGGTACGATGTGGCGGTATTCCTTTTCAAAGAACAATAGCCAAATTCCGAATCCCAGTAAGAAAAAAGCAGTTTGAAATCGGAAATAAAATGCGAGGCTAAATAGGAATCCTGTCAGGATTGGGTACCAAAACCCTGTCTTATTTTTCGTTTTCTCGTAAAATAATAAGGTACCGAAGAAAAAAAGCGACGACATCATTTCGCCGCAAAACAGGGTACGTGTGTATGGCAGCGACCACGAGAAATTCATTAACAACAGCACGACCAGGAATATTTTTTGCTGTGTGTTTTTGAAATAGTGGATCGCAAGCAGGTTGAACACCACAAACATTAAGATGCCGAGCAGGATGCGTAAAATGGTGAGCTGCGTGTAAGGGTCGGTAATGCCGACGGCATTCATGGTGAGGTGAAATCCGGAGAACATGTACACCTGCAGAGTGCCGCGCACAAAGTTTTCAAATTCCCACACGTACGGAGCGCCACTCGGCTGGCCTAGTTGGTTAAGTGAAAATTCAATTACCTGGAAGTGTTGATCGGCGCTGGATGTGCCTGTCGCGGTGATTGAGGTGATTACCTGGAGAATTAAGCCCGCGAGTAATATCCATCTTATGCGCGGATCGTTCTGAATTATAGTGCGGATAGAAGCCAGTGTAAAAAATTTTGCGCAATATACACCGGTTTACGCTTATCCAAACTGCAGGGGATTACCCGCTGGAATTTCAACTACTTTCATCCCCGCAATATTTTTCCTGATCCAATCAGCCATATATTTCGATCCGGGTTCTTCAGAATCCGCATGACCGAGGATAATCAATGAAAGTTTATTTCCCATTGCCCTGGCATCACGCACGTATTCCGCAGTTTCCCATTCGGAGAGTTCGCCTACTATCAGCACATCAGGATTAATACGGCCCGCAGCGGTGATTTGGTTTCTTCCACCCCAGGCGCCGGGTAACAGGACCACTTTTTTCTTCTTTTCATTCAGATCGCCGATGTAACGCACATTTGATACGCCCAGCTTTTCTTTGCACTCTGAAATAAGATCTTTGAGGGCACGATCGGGCACCTCGAAATACCCGTCGCTTTCCCTGGAATACTTTTGCCATCCGAGGCGTTCGATCACACCATCCATCACGCCATCCGGCTTATGCGAATGAATATAGTCGTGGTTACGCCATATAGTGATGTTATTATCTTTCAGCAATTTCGCTTTGTATTGATACACTTCGTTATCCTTGAGCCATTCGGTTTCGTCGAGGTGATTGTAAAATGTCGGCTCGTGGGCGATGATAAAATTTGCTTTTGCTTCGATCGCTTTGCGGATAACCGGGATGGTGGCAAACATCGTGGTGACGATACCTGTAACCTCGCTATCGCGCGATCCGGATTTTAATGTGTCGACCGTTTGTGAAAATGGCGCGCCGTTTATTTCCTTAAGAAAAAGATCAATGATTTCGCCTACGGTCCATTTTTTGTTCGGCGCAGCCCTTAATGTGGATGGAAGGATTACCGTGCCGGCAGCGACAGACAATGAGTTGTATAAGAATTTTCTACGGTTATGCATAAAGAGTCTTTTAGAAATTAGTTCTTTGTGGTTCATCCACTGACTTTATTAATCTTCCACCTTCTCCTCGGCTTTTTCGCCATTTTCTACGATATCGCCGGATTTGAAAAGAATGTTTTTTGCAATGGTTCGCCAAACTGGCTTTCTTCTAAGAAGAAACTCGAGATCCATTGAAAAGTGAATGAATTCTTCTTTCTGCGTGTTTCCATAATTTTTTTTGCTTCGCTGTCTTTTTCCACGGAAATGCGTTGTTCGTACCAGTCGATGGCCTCTGCTTCTTCTATTAATGATTTTACCATCCTGGCAAAGGTTCTTACTTCCTGAGATAGTTCTTCTGCTGGTTCATGATATTGGTCGAAGCCCATGATTATATTTTTTTATTTTTTTATTTTTTTTGCTTAGGCCGGAAACCGCCATGGGCGCGCGCCGCAGGCAATCACTTTATATCGGCACTATTACTCACAAACGCCACTCTCTTACTGTCCGGCGACCACGACGGCGTATTAATCGTTGCCTGTCCACCATACAAATATGCTACCACTTTCACTTTCTTCGGATCATCTACAGGAAACATCCGGAGATAAACATGCTTATAAAAAGGATGATCTCCCGCCCCTACTTCACTCTTCAAAAAAGAAATAAAAAGTATCCATTTCCCATCAGGAGAAATATGAGGAAACCAATCATGGTATTCACCATCAGTGAGCGCCACCTGGTCGGTGCCATCGGCATTCATCCTGTACAACCTCATCTCACCCGTCCGGTTCGAATTGAAATAAATATATTTTCCATCCGGCGAATACTCCGAACCATCATCGAGACCCTGCGCAGTTGTGAGGCGCTTTTCCTTTCCACCATTTGAAGGAACCACGTAAATGTCGAATTCACCGTTACGCTGGCCCGTAAAAGTTAACCACTTGCCATCAGGCGACCATCCATGCAGGTAAGATGGACCTTTTGGCGTAATCTGCTTCGGGGTGCCGCCTTCAACAGGCACAGTGTAAATAATAGAACCACCCAGCTTCTGCACCCCACTGCTCAAGCCAAGCATTTTACCATCAAATGAAATCACGTGATCGTTGTTATTATTTTTTACTTCGCCGGTGTTGATGAGTTCTTCCTGTTTCTTCTCCAGGTCATATTTATACATCAATCCTTTTGAATTGTATATTAACCCTTTCCCATCTATCGTATAATTCGGTGCCTGCAAAGAGTTGGGTGACGTGTGCACTATCTCCCGCGCACCCGATGCCACTTCAAGTACTTCAACCCTGCTGCCAAGATAATCACGGTAAGGCACGAGGCTGTCCCACGCGGGAACAGTAATACGCACATTGCTGAATACACCTGTTTCGAGAACATCGGCGTTGTGCGAACCAACGAAAAGTCCCACATACACATCGTCTCCAAGGTCAATATTCACCTCGCTGTTTACAAATGTTTCACCATATTTAGCCACACGCATAGTATACACATTACCTTTTCTTTCGAGTTCAATAATATTAGCGTGAGTAAGCGAAGATTTTATTTCTTCCGTTTGTGCACCCGGTGTCCTCCTGAATTGAAGAGATGTAAGTCCATCACCGTGTACCACTGCATTTACATGCGGTGATTTACCGTCAAGATCCTTTCTCACCATCCATCCTACTTTACGGTGCTCTTCCACGCCTTTCGGTCCCACGAATTCTGCGCGGGTAGTAAGAATAAAATCGCCTTTCATCTTCTTCCATGCAAACCTGAATTCGTCATGATCGCCCCAGATGTTATAGCCGGCCCCGGAAATAACATACTGACCGGTTGAGGGAATGAAAACAGCAGAACCGGTTTTTACTTTCTCACCAACATCGGTACTTCCTTCGAATACACCGATATCCTGGGAATAGATTTTATTGCTGACAAAAAGAACAACAAGGAACAACCCCACGCCCTTTATGATTTTTACGCCGCGTAGCGGGTAGCTTAAAAAATTGAACATTTGCTTGGTTATTAATTGATTATTTTTTTCTTCAAAAAATTCCCGCTAAACAGGTTTCTCCAATTTCAAAAAAAACGCACACATCAACGCAATGTCGTGTAGAAAATCAAACCTGCCGGAAGCGCCGCCATGACCGAACGACATATTTGTACTAAGCACCAACAGGTTATCACCGATCTTATACTCACGCAACTTCGCCACCCATTTGGCAGGCTCAAAGTACTGCACCTGCGAATCGTGGAGTCCTGTCATCACCAGTAAATTTGGATAGGATTTTCTTTCAACGTTATCGTAGGGAGAGTAAGATTTTAAATAATCGTAGTACTCTTTCTTTTTCGGATCACCCCATTCATCAAACTCATTTGTGGTAAGCGGAATAGTTTCATCGAGCATCGTGGTTACAACATCAACAAACGGCACCTCAGCCACCACTCCGTTCCAAAGATCGGGTTTCATATTCACAACTGCGCCCACCAGTAATCCTCCCGCGCTACCACCGTACGCATATAAATGCGCCGGCGAAGTATATTTTTCTTTCACAAGGTATTCCGCAACAGCAATGAAATCAGAAAATGAATTCTTTTTGTGTAGCAACCTCCCATCTTCATACCATTCTCTTCCCAGTTCCTGTCCTCCACGAATATGCGCAATTGCGTAAGCGAATCCTCTATCAATCAGGCTGAGCCGGGGTGAAGAAAAGTAAGGATCGGAACTGTGGCCGTATGAGCCATATCCATATAACAGAAGAGGCGCGCTTCCGTCGCGTTTAAATCCCTTTTTATATACAATTGAAATGGGAACTTGCTTTCCATCCCCGGCTGGCGCCCACAATCTTTCGGTCACATACTCCTCCTTGTTATATCCACCAACAACTTCCTGCTGTTTCAACAGCGTTTTTGTTTTGGTGTTCATGTCGTAATCGAACTCCGATTCCGGCGTCGTAAGAGAAGTATAGTTATACCTGAAAACAGGAGTATTGTATTCAGGATTTAATTCAGGAGTCGCAGCGTATGCGGGTTCGCCAAAATCGAGATAGTGATCTTCGCCGGTAGCGATGTTTCGGATGCGTAATTGCATCAACCCGTTTTTTCGCTCTTCTGCTACAAAATGATTTTTGAACGGATATACATCTTCGAGGAGAACATCTTTTCTATGCGGAATAACTTCTTTCCAGTTTTCTACTGATGGCGACTCTACAGGCGCTTCCATCAACCTGAAGTTTTTCGCATCGAGGTTGGTGCGGATTAGAAATTTTCCATTTTGTTCTACGGCGTCATACAGCACGTCTTTCATTCGTGGTTGCAGAATCTTAAAATCTGCTTTGGGATTGTTCGCATCGAGAAAACGTACTTCAGACGATAATGTAGACCGCGACCGCACCATTATGAATTTATCCGAAGTTGTTTTTGTTAGCGCTAAATAATTCGTGCTGTCTTTTTCATGGTACACAGTTTTATCATCAGCACCTGGCGTGCCTGCAACATGCCGTTTTATTTTTTCAGTGAGAAGTGTTTGCGTGTTGTTCTCTATGTAAAATAAATGTTTGCTGTCGTTAGCCCATTCGATGTCATCGTTACACGGATACATTGCATCGGGAAAAACTTCGCCGGTCTCCAGGTTTTTTATGTAGATGGTGTACTGGCGGCGCGAAAGCGTGTCGACCGCATACGCAATTAATTTGTTATCGGGGCTTACAGCAGAGTTTTCGAATTCAAAGAATTCAAAACCTTTCGCCATCCTGTTTACATCGAGCAGGATTATTTCCGGTGCATCCAGGCTTTCTTTTTTACGGCAGATTACAGGATATTCGCTTCCTTCTTCGTATCGGTTATAGTAGTAGTAACCATTGTGAAATACGGGAACTGACTGATCTTTCTCTTTGATTCTTCCCTTCATTTCTTTGAAGAGTGTATCTCTCAAATCTTTAACGTCAGCCAGTATTGCATCGCGATATTTATTCTCTGCTTCGAGGTATTGCACTACTTTGTCGCTGTCCGCAGTCTTCTTGAAGTAGGCATTCATCCAGTAGTAGTAGTCGATGCGTTTGTCGCCATGAGAGCCCACATCGTGCGGTTTTTTCTCTGCTACGGGTGGTGTTATGTTCTCCTTCTTATCTGTACATCCGTTTAATACTGTCATCATTGTAAAAGCAAGGCAGAGATTTGTACTCTTCATCTACTTCTTTTTCGGTTTTTCGATCTTCACATCGGTCACTTTTACCTCGTCTATATTATCCTCATTGTGTGAGCAAACATAGATGCCTGCGAGGACCGATTCGGGCAATTTCATTTCATGCGATCCTACAAGTTGCAGCGGTTCTCCAGGGTTACCAATGCGCATAGTTATCATATTGCCTTTCCGTTCGAGTTGTACGGTTTTGTAGATCTTTTTAGTGGGAAAGAAAATTTCATCTTCAGGGTCGCGCATGTTTACGCCCTGTTGTGGTCGCCATTGCAGCGCTACGAGACCATCAGCATGCTGTGCCGCTGTTATATGAACGGCACCGGCATCTTCCGATTCACGTATCATCCATCCGAATTTGCGGTGAGCGTTCCCGGTGTCGGTGATAAATTCAAAATTGCCTGTCAATATAAAATCGCCTGAAATTTTGTTGTAGAGATATTGAAACTCGTCGCGGTTGAACCAGATGTTATAACCGGCGCCTTTAACGGTGTAAGTTTTCGAGGCCTGGTCATAAGAAGATGAGCCCGCTTTTTTTGGTTTACCTATGTCGGCCGCGTGGGTAAAGTCGCCGAGTGAGTTTGACTGGCTTATCGCGCCAAAGGAAAGAAAGAGAAACAGGAACAGGTAGAGTGTTCTCATATGCTTTTGGTTATGTTCTAATAAGAAACACACGGTGTGCCATAAACGGACACTATTGCGTTTGAACCGGGTTATAAATTACTGAATAATAGCTAAATAATAATATGGCATTTTATTCGGGGGTGGATGATGATTTATTAAAAATTACAGTAATGCTCAGGAGTTATTTTAAGATAGCCATCAGGAACCTATGGAAAAGCAAAGGCTTTTCTGCCTTAAATATTACCGGGTTGGCAATTGGGATGGCCGGCGCGATCCTGATTTCACTGTGGATAATCAACGAAGTGAGCTTCGACCGGTTTCACAAGAATACCGACAACCTGTACATGGCCTGGAACAGGGGGATGTTTGACAATGAACTTCAATGCTGGGAGGCGACACCAAAACCGTTGGGTCCCGCCATGAAACTCGAATTCCCGGAAGTTGCCAACTATTCGCGACTATACAGGAGATGGTTCGTAACGAGATACAAGGATATAAAAATATCCTCGGAATCAATGATCGTAGACCCGGCATTTCTATCGATGTTCAGTTTTCCGCTTGTGAAAGGGAATCCGCAAACGGCACTCAATGATGTTTACTCGATACTGGTGACAGAGAACTTTGCTAAAAAGATGTTTGGCAATGACGAGCCGCTTAACAAAGTGATACAGATTGACAGCAACAACTTTACTGTCAGAGGTGTGTTGAAAAACTTTCCGAACAACACCATGTTTTCCTGCGAGTTCATGTTACCGTGGTCATACATGAAAGCAGTGAACCAGGATGACCAAAACTGGGGAAACAATTCGGTCTACAATTTTATGCAGCTTCAGCCTGGCGTGGATTTAAATGCGTTTGCAGAGAAAATGAAGGGCATCACTGTCAGGCATACCAATAACCAGGAGCAGCAGGAAGTTTTTTTACACCCGCTCAGTATGCTTCATTTGTATTCGCGTTTCGAGAACGGGAAAGTGGCGGGCGGACGAATTGAAACGGTAAGGATATTTACCGTTATTGCCATCTTCATTTTAATTATTGCGTGCATCAATTTCATGAACCTCAGCACCGCCCGCAGTGAGAAACGTGCCAGGGAAGTAGGTATCAGAAAGATTGCGGGAGCGAACAAATCAAGATTGGTGGGCCAGTTCCTGGGTGAATCAACCCTGATTTCGCTCATCGCAGGAATTATTGCACTCGGGATTGTTCAACTTTCACTGCCATCATTCAACCTGCTGATTTCAAAGCAACTTTCTGTACCATTCGATAGCGCGGCATTCTGGCTATCTTCTATTGTTTTCGTTTTATTTACCGGCCTCATTGCGGGAAGTTACCCTGCATTCTTTCTTTCTTCCTTCAACCCGATTCGCGTATTGAAGGGTACTTTTAAAAAGGCGCACGCGGCAATTAATCCGCGTAAAGTATTGGTGGTTGTTCAGTTCACATTTGCGATAACACTTATCATCTGCACCATCATTATCGTGCAGCAGATGAAACATGGGCAGGAACGCGAAACAGGTTACGAGCGGGGTCAACTGGTTTATCACTGGCTGGCGGGCGACCTTTATGAAAATTTCGCTCTTATAAAAAATGAACTGATTACCTCCGGCGTAGCCACCAATGTAACGAGAACAAGTTCTCCATTAACTTCTTCTTTTAGTACTACGTGGAGCTTTCAATGGAAAGGCAAAGACCCCAACAACAAAACAGAATTTCAAAGATTCATCCAGGATGAGGGGCTCATTAAAACCGCAGGATTAAAACTTTTACAGGGCCGGGATTTTAATCTGGCGGAATTTCCGACAGATTCTTCAGCGCTTTTATTGAATGAATCTGCCGCCAAAGTTATGGGCATCGATGAACCGCGCGGACAAATCGTAACTGATGGACCGTTTAAATTTCATGTAGTCGGAATATTCAAAGATTTTATCATTGGATCGCCGTTTGACAGAACGTATCCGATGGTGGTGCAGGGAGCCCTTGCGAATTGGTTCAATATTATTCACATCAAGCTGAACCCGGCAAATAGCACCGCGTCGAATTTAGTGATGATGGAAAAGATATTCAGGAAATACAACCCGAACTATCCTTTCGAATATCATTTTACCGACCAGGATTACGCCGCGAAATTTAATGAGACAGAGAGGACCGCTACACTGACCGGGTTATTTGCAGGGTTAACAATTCTTATTTCTTGTTTGGGATTACTTGGCCTCGCTGCGTATATGGCGGAGAACAGGATCAGGGAGATTGGTATCAGGAAAGTGTTGGGTGCGTCGGTGTTGAAGATTACTTCGTTGTTGTCGAAGGATTTTCTTTTGCTTGTGATTATTTCATTGCTTATTGCTACGCCGGTTGCCTGGTATGCGATGCGGGTATGGCTGGAGGATTATACTTACAGGATAGATATTCAATGGTGGGTGTTTGCGGGTGCAGGATTGTTGTCGATTTTGATTTCACTTGCTACTGTCAGTTACCAGGCTATTCGCGCGGCGTTAGCTAATCCTGTGAAGAGTTTGAGGAGCGAGTAGGCAGAACGTATTCTCACAATTGCAAATCACCGGCATGAATAGTCCTTGCTTTTGGCACCGCTATATATTTAGTATTGGGTGGAATATGTTTGTCAAGATCAAACAGAAATCCAGCTTTTATATTGAGAAGTTTATCGGTGTAACGAATATTGTAGTAGTCGCGACCATAATACACTTGCGCAAACAAACCGAGGGTTCTTGCATTAGCGGGGTAGTAGCCTGCAGTAAACCTGATACTGCCTCGCAACTTTTCGGATGATCGATTCCTGAATGTCGGATAGTTATCGACGTTCCCAATAATTTCGCCGAATTCAGCCCTGAATAACCAACTTACATACCGCGTATACCTGCCCATGTTTCTAACCTGTGTCACCACTTTAGAAGTATCGGCTTTTGTCTTCTTATAATATGCTTCCTGGTAGCGGTACCGCCCAAAAGAAACGTTTCCCGTTTTGTATTGCAGTATTAGATTCAGGCGATTAAATCCGTAACTGTTCCGAAGTCCCTCTTCAATACCCAGGGCATCTCCGATGCCGAAGTCGTGCCGCCAGTTTATTGCGGCCGATACGAGCCCGCTATTCTCGAGGTATCGGGACCATGTCAACTGTGGCTGAATAAAATTGGTAGAAAAATTCCCGTCTACTTTATTGCTTGTCAATGAATCCTGGCTGTAGAACGATCCACTTTGCCCGTTCGAATAGTGTGATAAGTATATTTGAGCGGTAAAAAAATTTTTGATGTGCGACGAATCTTCGAGTGCTATACTCTTCATCGAACGAAACAAATGATTTAAAAGATAATCAACACTAAAACCAGGCGCCATAAAATTTATAGGTCTTACCGGGTACGATTTGTTTTCACTTCCCTGGTACATACGGAGGTTCAGGCCGAGGTTGAAACTAAATGCGAGGGACCTGCGCCACGGGCGCTGGTTGTCGCGACCTCTCATTAGCAGAAAAGGTTGTCGAATCTGCGCCTCAAAAAGTGGGGGAACCTCGCCTTTTCCATTGATGCGCCATGGGCCGATACCAATATAATTTAGTTCCTTGTTGGCCTGCTGGATGTTTCTCCACTCAGAAAAAACACCGACGCGGGCATCCGGCGGTTTCACCTGGCTCTTAAGGCAGATAAATTGAAAAATTATAAAAACAGTTAACAGGATTCTCTTCATATGTCGAGGGGTAATGCTGAAGTTTTTACCTGAATCCCTGGCGGTTATTGGCAACTGCGGGACCGCGTTTGCGGATATAAAAGCCTCCTTTCACCAATTTTGAAATCGGTATTCCATAGGCGACCGTAAGAAATCCGCGATGTGTATCATCCGGCAAGGTTCCGAGTTCATGCCCGAAACCTACGTTGAAATTCAGGACGCTTACTGATAGTGTAGGTGCAAAAATATTGGCATTATTGCCGCCGCTCGAATTGGTGGCGAATAATACTCCCACCTGAATCCCGAAAGAGTTGTGCATTTCTGTATTGATGACCTTGCCTGTGTTGTCTGTTGTTTCCTCCAGTCTTCCCCAACTGATACCGAATCCCGCGCCGATCGAGTTAAAAAGCGCCACATTTCCTTTCGCCTCATTGTTAGCTGACTTTTTTAGCACGTTAAAACGAAGAATAGGAACTGTAAAATTTGTACTCCATACAGATGCCTGGTATGTCCTGGTGGAACTTGGAGGAGTGGTGTAGTTATCTGGCTGGTTGCTTGGAGAGGATGAACTTGCCGCTCTTGTAACAGTGGTGGTTTGTTGAGCAATGCAAAAGAAAGCGGGGAATATAAACAGAATAACCAGCGTAAAGCTTTTATTCATAGCACAAGGTTTTAGGTGGCGGGGGTTGTGTGAAATCTTTATTCAATGTAAAACCTTTCGCGGTGTTCACAACCCGTGTTTTAACGGTATTCTTCTACTTTGCGTGGTGATGGTTGAAACAATCGGAACATGCGGGGAATCACAAATCAGAATACTTATATCCACTATCACACAAAATAGTTGCAATGTTCAACGCGGCTTCTTGCGACTGCAAATATTTTAATGCCGCAGCAACATTTGCACCGGAAGAATATCCCACATACAAACCCTCTTCCAACGACAACCGTTTTGTCATCGCTCTTACTTCTCCATCGGTGACCGTGATAATATCATCTGCAAGTTCCTTCTTCCAGTGCGGAGGAACAATGCCATAGCCCGTTCCCTGGATAATGTGTTTTGCATCTTCTACTTTTCCTGTTTTTAATATCGCCGCGTTAGCAGGTTCAACAGCAATACATTTTATGCCGCTATTTTTCGATTTTAGAAATTTACTCGTCCCGGTAAACGTGCCGCCGCTACCAATAATCGCAACAAACACATCAATATCCGGTAGGTTTTTTAATATCTCAGGACCTGTAGTTGTAAAGTGCGCTTTTATACCTGATGGATTATTGAACTGATCGACGTAAAAACCGTTGCGCTTTTCTGCTATCTCCTTAGCAACATCAGTGGCAAATTGAATATCCTTTCCCGTCACCATCCCCGGTGTGCCATCAACCTGCTCGGTTAATATCACCTCCGCTCCCAGCGCTTTTAATATCCTTAACCGTTCAGGACTGTTTCCCTGGGGCATCACGGCGACAAACGGATTGCCAAATCGCGCGCATACAAAGGCCAGTCCCGCTCCCATGTTTCCGCTGGTCATTTCTACAACCACCTGCCCGTTTCTTAATTTTTCTGATTCGTAAGCATCCCGGATTACCTGCAACGCAGTACGGTCTTTTACACTGCCACCGGGTTGCAAATACTCCGCTTTAGCAAAGATTTTTCCTGAGCTACCAGGTATTTTATCGAGTTGAAGAAGAGGCGTATTACCGATCAGGTCGAGGCTGTTCATGTTATTAAAGTAACTAACCACCATTTAGCCACCAAAATAAAACACCCGCCTCTCTCCGAAGCGGGTTGTTTTCTTAATAATTTCCCTTGTTTTTTTATACGTTTCGGTTTTTCAGCCAAGGGATACTGGATGGTCATTCATAGGGTGGACAAAGAGCCACAAAATGTTTTCTACGGGTCGGTTTTTTGAGTTTTCTCAGGTTCGGATTTGGATTGTCGCTTTTGACCACACAAAGATGCATCAACTGAGGGGCTATTTCCAACTATCAGGGCACGTGCTTTTGCAGAATGTATGTTTAATTCAAATCACTCTAAAACAAAATACTTAGTAATCGTAGATGTGCAGGTGAAGAAATCGTAAATTTCCTACACGTACTTCCTCCGCTGATCCTTCGCTTCGCCCGGGATAACGGCGGAGCAGTTTGCCTAAACCCCCAAAATCAAAAAAATGAAACTGCTATTCCTAACCGTTTTCCTGTTGGCGCTTGCCGCTTTGCTTCAGGCACAACAGGACGTCACCACGCTACTGTTTCAAAATGTAAAAAGCAAATTATCCGCTGCTGAAAAGAAATCAATTGCAACCAGCCTTGCTTTTATTCCTTCCGGAAATAAGGACCAACCGTTCGCGCTGGATAAAGACAGCAAAGAGTACCCTTTTGGAGCTACGGCATATCCAACTGATTTAAACGGCGACGGTACAGAAGAAATCTTTGTTTTGTTTGGCAACAGTTATACTTCCGGAAATACCGGGTCGAGTATCGCGGCTTTTATCAGGAATGCAGCCGGTAAATATGAAATGAACCTCGGTTTTCCAGGCACGCTTCCTGATGTTTTAACCACGAAAAATATGGGTTATCCTGATTTGCTTATCGGTGGGCCCGGAATGGAATACCCGGTTTTTCGGTGGAAAGGGAAGATCTATGACAACTTTAAATCGGTAAAAGACGCTGACTACGAAAAGCTGAAGAAAACAAGTTTGGAAGAGGTAAGCAAGCAGTACCAGGCGGGCCTGAAGTAACTTTTCATTGCTTAATTTAGTGGGATGCCTGAGTATGCCACATTTGCAAAGTTCTATACCGCGGAAGAAGCAGAGCCCCTGCTGACTCTTTTAAGCGAAAACAACATACAATACAAAATCCGGCAGGAAAGGAACCAGATCGACAGTATCATTATCGGAAGTTCATTGGATCCAATGCTTGCTGTTGACATTCCGGTCGAACAGTTTCGCGCGGCAAGTGAACTCAATAAAAACTTTCAGGCCGATGCTTCGATCCCGGATTCACCGGAACGTCTCGACACGAAATGGATCATATTTGGTTATGCCATCAGCTTGCTTTCATTTGTGGGTCTTCTCGCGGGCCTGGTAATTCTTACGTCTTCAAAAAGATTATCGGATGGGCGGAAAACGAAGATATACGACGAGTATACGCGTAGTCATGGGCGGGTGATGTTGTTGCTTGCAGTTATTGCGACAATTTTCTGGACGGTGAATAGGGTGTTTCTGGTTCCGGGTGGGTTTGTAAATTATTTTTAGTACTCCCCCCAAAAAACAAACCCGCCTGGGTTAGAGGCGGGTCGTTAATAATTTCCCTTGCTTTTTTATACGTTTCGGTTTTTCAGCCAAGGGATACTGGGTTTTGTTTCATAAGGACGGCACGGGTTGGGGTTGCGTTTTTCTTAGGATCGAATTAAGTTTTCTCAGGTTCGGATTTCTTTTTTTCTACGGTTCGGGGTTTAGGGGTTTGTCTCTTTGACCACACAAAGATGCATTCATTTACATGCTGTTTCCAATTATTCGGCAATAGCCTTTTGAAGAATGTATGTTTAATGCAAAGTGACTAAAATAAAATACTTAGTGATAGTAGAAGTGCAGCGGGGAGTTTCGTAGAATTACGATAAGAAGGGAATCCTTATTGTTTATCGAGATTTAGCTTTTCTCTTTGATAATGGTGAAATCTTCAAACTGTACAAAAGGAATCTTCTCCACATGCACATCAGTAACCGACGCCTGCCGTGGGCCCTTGCAGCACCAGTCAATAAGCCGCTGCAGGTGACTATGATCGCCGGAAGCAACGATATTCACCGAACCGTCAGCACTATTTTTAACCGTTCCTTTTATACCTAACGCAAGGGCCTGCTCTTTGGCGCTCTGCCTGAAATACACTCCCTGAACCGTTCCCCTCACTATAATTTGTAAAGTTTCATTCATAGTTTACTCTGTTCTTAAATGTTTAACCGGGTTTGTGACCGCCACCCCGATAGCCTGGTAACTCACAGTAATCATCGCAATCGCCAGCGCGATAAAAGTCGCGGCAAAAAATATCCACCACGAAAAATTCGTCCTGTACGCGTAATCATCCAGCCACCTGTTCATCACAAACCACGCAACAGGCGTGGCGACAATGGCTGAGAGCAAAATCAATACCCCGAAATCTTTGCTGAGCATATTGGTAATATCCATTACCGACGCGCCAAGCACTTTCTGAAGGGCCTGATCGCCGAAATACAGGTGCGCGCGTTTTTCTGTGATAACAACTGAATTCGGCTCGCTTAGCGCGGTTTCACGGGTACCGGCAAGCCATTGATAGGAAAATATCTTAAAATAGTCGGGCGTTGTCACGACAACTTCTTCTCCTTCGAATGTTTTACCGCCCGCTTTCACGCTTGAGCCGTAGTGCCAGATTCCAGTTTTTGCTTCAAACCCTGGTATGGCTGTTTCAATTCCCGCGACGTCGGGCACAACGCTGTTGGCGAACTCCCTGTCGCCATTCAGGCGTTGAACCTCTCCAACAATCCTGAAGATTCTCTCTTTATCGGGATGAAACCTGTCGAAAGAAAATTCAAATCCTGTTACAAGGTAGATGACGATACAGGAGCAGATGCCGATGGCTAAACCCAATATATTGATAAGGGTATACACTCTCTGCTTCCTCATTACCCGCCAGGCAAGAAGAAAGTAGCATTTGAACATCAGGTGTCGTTAAGGTAAAATGTGAGATCAAACGAAATGCCCGATTGTATGTAATTCATTCACAAGAATGTAATAAGGGTTTCGTAGATGCGGAGTGTTCTTTTTTGATACAGTGGTGTACGGAAAACTATTTTTCTTATTTTTTATTGAATAACTTTTCTTTTATTCGATTCATTTCGGAGGCTATTTTTCTTCCATCTTCATCCTGTGCATTCAGCTTCTGCATAATATTATCGAAGCTCTCCTCATCCCTGTTCTGACTCAACTTAAATACGTTACCAATCTCGTCTACAGGGATCCTGAAACCCACTATCGCTTTTATCAACCGGTTTATATATTCCGGTTGAAGGTTGTGAAACGACGCGGGCGACTCCCGGTGATTCTCATATTTCTCGGTTGTTTCTTTCAGAACGCGGCGCAATTCTTCTTCTTCAATAAAAGAGAGGTTTCCTCTCGCGTGTACACTCTGGTAATTCCATGTCGAAGCCTGGTTGGGGTTACTGTACCAGCTTGCGCTAACATATGTGTGTGCGCTGGTAAAAATCGCGAGCACCTGTGGATTTTGCTGGAAAGCTTTATGATGATCGGTGTTTCTCATAATGTGTCCTTCGAGAATCATCCTGCCATCCTGCTCTTTAAATAATAAAGGCACCTGTGTGGCAAAGGGCCTGCCGGCCGCGTCGCTGCCACAAAGCGTGACAAACGGGTGCGCATGCATAAAGCGCAACACTTCTTCTTTATCTTCTTCTGTAAAGTAAGGTAAGCTATACATACTTATATATGGGCGGCATCGAATTCCACCTGGTACTCAGGGCCAGCGACATTTTGCAAGTTCACGGCCCTGAATGAGTATTTAAGAGCGTCCTTATCAAATTTTACTTTAACAATCGAATCGCATTTTATCCACTCGCCGCTTTCCGGGGCTCTCATCTGGTATTCCTTGAAGTTCGGTGTAATCGAACTCAAACGAACTTCCGCATCCTTCTCACCCATAATCACGGAGGCTTCTATTGTATTCGGTGTCCACTCTATCGCAGCGCGACTATCCTGGTAGTTGATCGCATCTGTATTGTAGCCCCAATGCGGCTTGCCATCCCAAATCCACGTGTGGTTTTTGAAATAATCATCCCTGAACATATTCAGCTTGGTATCGAACGATGGCCATGCAGAAAACCTGTTTGCCTGCTGGTCCCACTCAATCCATGTATACCATTGCGCAAACCACTCCTTATTACGGCGAACATATTTTCCTTTCTGATCTTTTAGAGAATCTATTTGTATCGGTGTCCTGTCGGGGCCTTTCACAAGCACTATATCAGCAGCCTTATTCTTCAAAAATTCCTCGCGCACTTCCAACGCCGACAACGGAATTCCATTCTTCTCAAAATGGTGGTTGAATTTGGCATCAGACAACACCCATTTGCCGAACTCGTTCACCCATATTTCATTCATGCCGTGATGACCATCTTCACCACCTTTCACACCGGGACCGGAACCCAGGCACCTTGTAACATATCCGTAAGCATTCATCACAGCATTCTGCACAATCATGTAGTGTCCGCAATGAAAACCCTGGCCTTTTGCAGCGGCATCAATAATTCCTGCCGGGTGTCCGCCGCCTGGATATGGGTCACCAAAATCATTGATGGCAATGTGATTCCTGATCCAGTTTCTTAACAACAGGATACGTTTGAACTCATCTGTTTCTCCATGAAATACCGTATCCAGCTGGTATTTTATTTTTAACGAATCAAAACGTGGCAGCGATATATCTTCAAACGATGCAAATGCAGTATTCGGCCTGTATTCAACGGCCGACGTTTCTGATTTGTCATACGTCTTGACCGTATTACAGGCCGTTAAAAGAAAAACACTAATTATAATTGCCGTCCCGAAAGGCACAGCGCCGGGCCACGAAAATGATGAGATTTTGTTTTTGTTCATGTTTACTTTATGATGCTTTTTCAATTGCTTCCATCAAACCCCGAATATACCCAAGAGCATACAGAATTCCAACATTACTGTAACCCGGAAAATCGTTCAGGTCGCCAGCCATCGTGGGAACGTGATCGGGACGAATAGGACCTTTAAAACCAATATCGTAGTACGATTTCATAGCGGCGTACATATCGATCTGTCCCTCATCGTGAAATGTTTCCTCAAATTTAAATTTACCCCCGCGAACATTTCTGAAATGAACGAAATGAATTTTCTCCTTACCAAATTCCCTGACAATTGTGGGTATATCTGCGCCCATCAATGAAAAATTTCCCTGGCACATCGTTATTCCATTCGAAGGGCTCGGATAAATTTTCAGCAGTTTCCTGAAATTTTCCACGGTTGTCATGATACGACCAATTCCTTTCAAACTGTCAACCTGCGGATCATCAGGATGCATGGCCAGCTTCATTCCTATTTTCTCTGCTTCCGGAACAACGGCTTTCAAAAAATATTCAAGGTTGCTCCATAATTTTTCGCGCGACACTTCACCATATTTTGTAAGCGGCGCGTTTTTCACATCCTCAAAATCGAATGCTGTGACCAGTGCCCCTCCCCTTCCGGGTTTATCGTTACTTGTACGGTACCAACCTATCACAGGCATCCAGTTATAGCAAATCACGTCTATGTTAGCATGCTTCTTCAGGTTTTTCATGAAGGTGATGAAGTTCTCAATTTCTTCGTCCCTGCCCTCAAGCGCCAGTTTTGTTTTTTCACCAAGCGATGGCGGTCCTTCAACAACATTCCATTTCAGTCCCACTTTCTCATATGCTTCTTTTTGCGCGATGATGGCTTTCGCTTCATACGGTTTTACGTCTTTATCCGCTCTTACACCACTGACCGCTCCAAGCACATTCATCTGAAGACAATAATCTATCCGCCTTTGCTCAAGTCCCCTGAAATAGGCCTCTGAAAGTTGCATCCCCGCATCGGCAGCATACTCCTTAATCTTCTTTTGCTCTTTCACCACTGAGCCAATATTGCCGAGTGATGTGATTGCAGCAACAGACGCCGATTTCTTTATAAAATCTCTCCTGTTATTGGACATATCCAAATTCTTTTGCGAGAACAGAGAGGAGGTTCTCTTTTGGATCATCTTCATACTCCCAGAACATCGCACCACGCAACCCGTTTTTCCTGATGTAGTCGCATTTTTCTTTTATGGAACGCTCATCATCATAAGAGATGAAGATTTTTTTCTCCGCGTTAAATATGTAAGGAGATTTTGCAACATCGTCCCAATACTTTACAAATCCATTTTTGTTTTCAAGACTGTCTTTAATGTAACCAAAGCCACCACCTCTAACCGGTTTCACAGTTCTCCGGAACAATCCATTATTTTCGGTAGTCGCCATCTCCCATCCCTTTCCGTAAAAGCCCATACCGATTACCAGTTTATCAGCTGGTACTCCTGCGTTCAAAAACATTTTTACACCTTCATCAGTATTTGAAAATTTCGATTTTTCAGGTGAAGAAGGAAAAAGACCTGTGTGATGGTTCGACAATGTATCATTTCCTCCCGCAAAATCATATGCCATTAAGTTGATGAAATCGCAGTATTGCGCAACCTTATCCATTTCTGTTGTTGAAGTGTAATCGACGTTGCCCCCAACTGCAGTGGTAACGAAATATTTTTTACCTGTCACCTTTCCCAGGCTATCGAGCTGTTCCCTGAGATTTTTGAATAAGATTGTGTAGTTCTGTTTGTCTTCCGGCCGGTACACGTTGCTGTCGCCGATCATATTGGGATACTCCCAGTCAATATCCACGCCATCGAGGTCGTACTTTGCGACAATATCCACGGAACTCTGGGAAAAATTGCGGTTAGACGTGTCCGATAGTACAGCGTCCGAGAAGTATTTGCTCCAGCTCCATCCGCCGAGAGAAATCAGGATTTTGAGATCCTTGTTCACTTTCTTCAGCTCGTTGAGTAATCTGAAATTTACCGTATCTGTTTTTTCGTTGGTAAGAACCGCACGGTTGCCAAGCACATTTACAAAAGCGTAGTTAATATGCGATAACTTGTTCGGGTTTACATTTTCAGTAAGGTTGCCACGAAAACCGCCTACGTAAGCCACAATAACAGGCTTTTCGGTTTTCTGACCTTCGGGTTGCTCCGACGACGTGGCGCAGGAAAAAAACAGTGAACAGGCAATAGCGCCGGCTAAAAGCAGAAAGGGATTTCTCATGTGTTGAAAGAATTTGCAGAAAATTAAAGATTTCTTACTTTAAATGTTCATTTTTTAATTTCTGCGTATGAGCCCCTTCTGGATAGTCCTCATAATAGTCGTTCTCCTTGTTTTCTTTTTCATTGCCGTATATAACAACCTTGCGAAGAAGAGAATTTTGGTTCGTGAGGGATGGAGTGGCATCGGAACTTTTCTGCAGCAGAGGAACGACATGATTCCCAATCTTGTTGAGACGGTAAAAGGATACGCTGTTCACGAAAGCAAAACGCTGCAGGATGTGGTAAAATGGCGAAATAAGTCGGTCGCGGCAACGAGCAATACGGAAAAAATGGAGGCAAGCAACAGGATGAATGAAGCGCTGCTCGACTTCTTTGCAGTGGCGGAACAATATCCTGACCTCAAAGCAAACACGAACTTCCTCGCCCTGCAAACCGACCTTAAAGAGATGGAAGTGAGCCTCAACCAGAGCAGGCGCTATTATAACGGAGCAGTGAGAGATTACAACCAGGCCGTAGCGGTTTTTCCGAGTAATCTTGTAGCAGGTATGTTTGGATTTACTGCTGAACCATTTTTCCAGGAGGAAGCGGGAGCTGGCGCTGTGCCTAAAGTATCATTCAACTAGATTGTCATCCCGGGCAAAGCGAGGGCTCTGCAACGAAAGAAAGCCAGAATGATCAAAAGATATATTGTTTTTGCGCTTGTTTTATGCGTTTGCGAATTGCATGCGCAGCCATTTCCTTCTGTTGTTGACCTGAACGACAGAATCCTGAAGTTCCACTCCGACATTACAGTGCAGAAAGATGGCATCCTTCAGGTTATTGAAACGATTACTGTGTATAATGGAATGGTCGGCAATATTGAACGCGGGATATTCCGCGACATTCCGTCGCTTTATAAAGACACTTCAGGATTTTGGGATGAAAGGAGTTTCAGGTTTAGAAACGTAACAAAGAATGGAGTAAAAGAACCATTCAAAAAAGAAAATATTACACGGGGAGTTCGATTGATGATTGGCGATAAAGATGTGCGCCTTTCCGAGGGCACGTATACTTACCGCATCGAGTATGAAACGAGTCGCCAGGTTATTTTTACACCCCAAAAAGATGAACTGTACTGGAATGTAAATGGAAACGGCTGGATCTTCAGTGCCGATACGGTTTCATGTATTATTCATTTTCCTGAGAGATCAGAAATAGGCGATTACAGGTGTTACACGGGACCGGAGGGATCTACGGATTCAGAGTGTAGAAGCAGGAAACTGTCCGCGACCGAAATTGGTTTCACAGGAACGAGGCGCTTCGAGGCGTATGAGGGACTTACGGTCGCTGTGGCCATTCAAAAAGGTATTATTCAACCACCGTCGGGAGCCGGCAACTCTGCGGCATTTTTGAAGGCCAATTATATAATTCCGCTTCTCTCCTTTTTGCTGGTTTTTTTTGTTGGATATTATTTTTACGTGTGGTACAGGAAAGGCCGTGATCCGCAGAAAGGCGTGATCTATCCGCAATTTTCACCACCACCGGGCATAGACCCTGCTGAAGCCGGATACATACTCACTCAAAAATATGGTTCGCACCTGTTTGCCGCGGCGTTGATAGAAGCCGCGGTGAAGAGGCAATTGAATATTGAAGTATCGAGGGAAGGATTGATTTTTAAATCCAATGCTTACACGTTTACGAAGCCGGAGAATATTGAGTCTGCCAACGGAAACACCGGGTTTAATTTAAATCAGCTTTACGGGCAGAAAGCGGTGAAAGGTAAATATAACAGCACTTTGAGAAGTTGCTATACTTCATTGCATAATGATTTAAAAGATAAGTTCCTGATCAGGGGAAGAAAGAAAAATAAAGATGAACCTATGTTTGTATTGAACAGGGGTTACATCATTTTCGCAATGGTAGTGGTGATAGCGTCGGTTGTCGCCACGATTAAATTTATTACAGAACGGCCTTCGGTGAAGATTGGGATTTTTTGTGCGATAGTTCTTGCGATTATCCTTATTACTCATTTGGTGTTTAGGAGTATTATGAGTGCGTACACAAAGAAAGGGCGTGAAGTGGTGGATCACCTTCTTGGTTTCAGGATGTACCTTGGAACAGCGGAGCAGCGGCTTTACAATCAACTTACACCACCGGAAAAAACGCTTGATCTTTTTGAAAAATATTTGCCCTATGCGGTTGCGTTGCAGGTGGAGAATGAGTGGTCGGAGAAGTTCGATAGTATTATGGCGACGGCGATGGCGTCGGGTTATCAGCCGGCGTATTATCATTTTGCCGGTCATTCCGGGCAGAGTTTCAGTATGAATGATTTCAGCAGGGGAATTTCATCGGGGTTGGCGAGCACGCTTTCTTCGGCTTCTACTCCGCCGAGCAGCAGTTCTTCGGGTGGAGGGAGTAGTGGAGGTGGCGGTGGAGGTGGAGGAGGGGGAGGATGGTAGATTTTTTATTTTTTAAATAAAAGATAACGAAGACAGTTGTTCTCTGGAGCCGCCTAAGCAGATAAATTAAAAAAAGAAATCAATTAATCAAACAGATGAAAATATTTTTAGCAATCATAGCTTCCGCAATTTTCATATCCTGCACCACCACAAAACACACCGGAAACACAAAGATGTCACCTGAACAAAAGAAACTTTATTCGCTACTGGGAAAACTGCCAGACAGAAACAGACCAATAAAAGTTGAAGTTACTTCCCGCGAAGAAAAAGACGATATCATTATCGAATACCTCACACTTGATCTTAACGGATTGGAAAAAGTGCCCGCTTATTTCACAAAACCAAAAAACAGCACGGGCAAACTTCCCGTCGTTCTATTTAACCACTCCCATTTCGGGCAATACAACGTGGGAAAAGACGAATTTTTATATGGACGAAAAGAAATGCAAACTCCACCATATGCTGTGGCTCTCGCACGACAGGGGTACGCCGGATTATGCATAGACGCATGGGCATTCGGAAAACGCGCGGGCCGGAGTGAGCAGGATATTTTTAAAGAAATGTTATGGAAGGGACAGGTGATGTGGGGAATGATGGTTTACGACAATCTCCGCGCACTCGATTACCTTGAAACAAGAAAAGATGTTGACATGAGCCGCGTAGCGACAATGGGTATGTCGATGGGCAGTACGATGGCGTGGTGGCTCGCTGCACTCGATACGCGGATTAAAGTGTGCGTTGATCTTTGCTGCCTGACAGATTTTGATGAACTCATAAAGGATAATGGTTTAAGTCGCCACGGTATTTACTATTATGTTCCTGATTTACTGAATCATTTTTCTACTTCACAGATTAACGCATTAATCGCTCCGCGACCGCATTTTGGTTTGGCCGGCCGTTATGATCCGCTCACGCCGGTTAAAGGTTTGGAGAAGATTGACGCTGCACTTAAAAAAGTTTATGGAGATGCCGGGGCCGCTGATGCGTGGCAGTTAAAGATTTATCCTGTGGCTCATGTCGAGACAGAAGAAATGAGAAAGGATATTTTAGATTTTTTGAAGAAGTGGTTGTGAAACTGAACGGATATCTTTTTTCATAAAGCAAAACAAAAAAATAATTCTCTTTACTTTTTGTAGAATAAACGGCATCTTACAAATTCCTCTTCTTCAACTCCTCAACAGCAAAATTCGCGGCACGCGCCGTCATCGCCATATAAGTGAGTGAAGGATTCTGGCAGCCGGTAGAAGTCATACACGCGCCATCCGTCACAAACACATTCTTCGCCCCCCACACCTGGTTATGCGCATTCAGCACAGAAGTTTTCTGATCCCTGCCCATCCTCGCAGAACCCATTTCATGTATCGCGAGTCCCGGGGCCTGGTGAGTATCGTAAGTGGTAATATTTTTAAAACCCGCTTTCTCCAGCATTTCCGCGGCACTGTTAAGAATATCTTTAGTCATATTATCTTCATTCTGCCTGTACTCGCAATCAATCTCCGCGAGCGGTATCCCCCATTTGTCTTTTTCAGTTTTCGAAAGCGAAATTTTATTTTCAAAGTAAGGAAGATGCTCGCCCATGCCCGTCATCGACATTCCCCACTCACCGGCTTCGCTGAGCGATTGTTTCAAACCCGCTCCTATCGTTTCATCCGGCGAGCTGCCCGTGCCGCGACCAGCGCCGCAGGCATAAGCATATCCGCGAAGGAAATCAGGTTGTTTGTCTTTGCCCACGTTCCTGAAACGAGCGAGATATGTGCCGGCGGGTCTTCTTCCAAAATAATACTGGTCCTTGAAGCCATCGTGACTGGCATTTATACGTCCACGGTAGTTGTGATCCATCAGGTAATGACCAAGTACACCGCTGTCGTTACCCATACCGTTCGGAAATCTTTGCGAAGTAGAATTAAGCAGCAGGATGGTGCTATTAACGGTGCCACCATTTACGAAAATAACTTTAGCGAAATATTCAGTGGCTTCGCCCGTTTCAGCATTTATAACCCTAACGCCTTTGGCACGTTGCTTTTCTTCATCGAAGATGATCGAATGCACCACGGAAAAAGGCACCAATGTCAAATTACCTGTAGCGCGGGCAGCGGGCAATGTAGCGGAGTTGCTGCTGAAATATCCACCATAAGGACATCCCCTGCTGCAAAGATTTCTGTATTGACAGGGACCGCGATCCTTCAATCCTTTTGAAAGATTTGCAGTACGTGAAATAATAAAATGTCGCCCGTCATAATTTGATTCCACACTTTGCTTGAAATGTTTTTCAAGGCAATTCATTTCCATCGGTGGAAGAAATTCTCCGTCGGGCAGGTGCGGAATACCATCCCTGTTGCCGCTAATGCCGGCGAATTTCTCAACATACGAATACCACGGCGCAATGTCTTTATAGCGTATGGGCCAATCGATCGCAATACCTTCTTTGGCGTTCGCTTCAAAATCGAGGTCGCTCCAGCGTTGCGTCCATCTCGCCCAGAGTAACGATTTACCACCCACCTGGTATCCGCGTATCCAGTCGAACGGTTTTGTTTGGATGTAGGGATGCTCCCCATCCTTTACAAAAAAATGCTGAGTATCCTCGGTGAAGGCATAACACCTGCCGACGATAGGGTTGTCTTTCCTGATTTGCTCGGTGAGCTGGCCGCGGTGTTCAAATTCCCACGGTCGTTTTGTGGCAGTGATGTAATCTTTGATATGCTCCACGTTTCTTCCACGTTCAAGCACGAGTGTTTTTAAACCATGCTCGCATAGTTCTTTTGCGGCCCAGCCGCCGCTCATTCCTGAGCCGATTACAATGGCATCGAAGTTATTCACCAGTTAAAAATTTTTTTTACGTATTGCCTGCTTTTTTTCCAGCTTTCTCTTACAGGGTTAACGGGAGGTTTGTCGAAAGCCAGTTCCACTGCGGCGCTTCCTGTATAACGTATATCCTTAAGCGCTTTCGAAATGGCTTTGAAATCGGCAACTCCTTCTCCCAATGCTTCCGTCCACTTTCCGGATGCGTCCTGGTCGCGAAGGTGCATATACACCATCTTATCGCCATACTCTTTAATGAACCATACCGGGTCTATTTTGGCACGCATCAGCCAATTGAGATCGGGACCGAGTTTAATATCCGGCACACGTGCAATCGTGCCTTTGAAATCGGTCATCTCATACTCCATTTCATAGGTATGATTGTGAAGATTTGGTATGATGGCGCGCTTGCCGCAAATCTGCATAATTTTCTTTAGCACGTCTGCCTGGGCATCAAGTTCTTCTTCCGTTTTCTTACGACCGGCGTCTCCAACAGAAATTCCCAATTGTTTACCTCCTACCTGCGAGAGCCTTTCGGTCACAAGTTCTACATCTTCTACTATTTGCTGATGTTCGTTTCTTAAATACATTTTGCCACCGTAAGATGTTCCGATTACAGGGAGGGAATATTTCTGCTGCAATTCTTTAAGCCTTTCCACAGAATCATTGTGCCCCAGGATCGGTTCCATTATTTCCACGCCTGCATAGCCTGCATAACTGAGGTCACCGAATACTTCATCAAGGATCGGCGTGCAATCCCAATTTGGAGGATACCGGCTTGCATACACCCATATGTGAGCGCACACCTGCACTTTGGCGCCAGGAATTGGAAATGGATTCTGCACCTGCAATGCGAGTGAGGCCAAACCAGCCTTTTTTATAAAATCTCGTCGAGTGTTCATATTACGGAAGTGCGAATGCTACGTAGCTGTCGCCGCCTTTTGCTCCAAGTTTTGTTCCGCCACACGCAAGAACAACATACTGCCTGCCATTTACTTCATATGTGCTGGGCGTGGCAAAGTTTGCTGCCGGAAGTTGAGTTTTCCAGAGCAATTTTCCATCTTTTTTATCATACACCCTGAAGAATGCGTCTTTTGTACCTGAAATGAATAACAAACCGCTTGCGGTAACAACAGGGCCGCCATAACTTTCAGAACCCGTTTGCGGAATACCTTTCGCCTGCTGCAGTTCGGGATATTCACCATAGGTAACCGTCCATAAATATTCACCTGTATTCATGTCTATTGCGTTCAAGGTTCCCCATGGCGGACGCATTGCAGGGTAACCATCCTTATCTAAAAATTTAATGTATCCGGAGATGCTGTATCGTACAACTGAATCTTTCTTTTCAGATCTTTTCTTTCCGGGCTCTTTAGCTAATCCGGGCTCCTGTTTTTCATCGCCAAATAAAAATCCAACGATCGCATCCTTTTGCTCTTCATTCAATTTAGGAAAAGAAGGCATCATGCCCTTACCATTCTCCATTATATTTCTTACAAAATCCCTCGAACGCGAACCGCTGATATTTAGTAAAGAAGGATATCCGCTTGCCGGGTTACCTCTTCTTTGTGTACCATGACAGGTGGCGCAATTGGTAGCGTAAAGACTCTGGCCGGAAGTCATACTAATATGCTGATCTTTTGTATTTGCGGGGCCGAGCATAATTCTCCAGGCCATTTCGTTACTGTTCACGTATAGGATACCGTCAGGGTCGGCAGCAGCGCCACCCCATTCAGCACCACCATCGAGCCCCGGGTATATGATCGTCCCCTTTTCACTCAATGGGGTAAACGGACCTTCGGAGCGACTCGAGTCTAATTGTCTTGATAGTTCGTCTTTATTCTCAGCATATGGATTGATATCATCTTTCGTAAAAAACTGGCGCGCATAAGGCGCAGGTTTCTCAGGAAAGGGTTGTGTGGGCCATGCGCGTTCACCCGGAACATCGGATGCAGGAACAGGTTTCTCTGTTATCGGGAACAAGGGCTCACCGGTTTCCCGGTTGAAAAGGAATACGAATCCCTGTTTTGTAGTCTGCGCCACCGCGTCAATCACTTTTCCATTGTGTTTTACAGTTATCAGGTTGGGAGGAGCGGGACAATCACGATCGAGTATATCGTGATGCACAAACTGGAAGTGCCATATGCGTTTACCTGTTCTTGCGTCGAGCGCAAGCAGGCAGTTTGCAAAGAGATTGGCGCCGTACCTGTTTGCGCCATAAAAATCATCCGCCGCGGAGCCCGTGGGTACAAAAAGAATTCCGCGTTGCTTATCCACCGACATGCCCGACCAGTTATTGGCCGCTCCGACGCCGGAAGTGTTTTTATAAGTATCAGGGGGCCACGTATCGTAACCAAATTCGCCTGGCCCGGGTATGGTTTTGAAAACCCACGCCAGTTTTCCTGTAACAATATTGAAAGCCTGGATGTGCCCGAGCGCCGCATCTGAACCTTCAGACAAACGCATCGGCATTACGATGAGGTCTTCGAAAACAGTTCCGGGTGTGTTCGACATCACCATTTTATCGGCGCTCGTTTCACCGAGGCCCGATTTAAGGCTGGTGCGCCCGTTTTCACCGAACGAAGCAACGGGTTTACCGGTTCTTGCATCAACAGCGTAGAGCCATGGGCCGCGGGTGAACAAAATTCTCCTGTCGTCACCTTTTTCCCAGTAGGCCACTCCCCTGCTTGAACTATAGCTGTCGGGCCCTTCATGATCGCCTTTCCAGATTTCTTTTCCGGTAGCCGCATCAAGAGCGAAAGGCCGCGTAGTAGCCGTCATCGCGTATAGAACACCATCTACAATTATGGGATTACACTGGATCTGTCCTGAGTCTTTGGTATGATACTCCCAGGCTACTTTAAGTTGGCTTACGTTTTCTTTGTTGATCTGGTTGAGCGGAGAGTAATGATTCCGCTCGGGGCCGCCGAGATATTCTCTCCACTCGTTTGTGCCATAAGTTATTTTTTCATTTTCTGTTTTGCACGATAAAATTGCTCCAGTAAAGAGCAGGGGTACCAGTTTTTTTTTCATCAGTAATTTTCTAAAAGCATGTTCCAATCTACATAATTTTTTAAGATAATTTACATTTCACTATGTTTATCGAAAATCATTGGCGTCACCGGTTAATGACACAATCGCACTATGAAATTTAATCCTTCCGTTTTCAAAAAATTCTTTTCTTCGGAAGCAGCAGGCGGTATTGTGCTCATTCTGCTTGTGGCTTGCTCGCTATTGATAGCGAATTCATCATGGAGTAACGATTTTGAAAATCTTTTGTCGACACAACTTGGCTTTCAAAACGATGCCATTCAACTGCGATATTCATTGTTGCTATGGATCAACGACGGCCTGATGGCTGTGTTCTTTTTACTGGTAGGCCTGGAAATAAAAAGAGAATTGGTTGAAGGAGAACTGGCTTCCCGTAAAAAGGCACTTCTACCGGTATTTGCAGCATTCGGAGGTGCAATCGTGCCTGCCATCATTTATTCTTTCTTCAATAATAATAGTGCTACTTCAGCAGGATGGGGCATTCCGATGGCCACTGACATCGCTTTCGCACTCGGGGCCTTATCCCTGCTGGGAAAAAAAGTTCCACCGTCGCTCAAAATATTTTTAGCCGCGCTTGCGATCGTGGACGATCTCATAGCAATTCTCGTGATTGCGATATTTTATTCCTCGAACATTCATCTCGACATGTTATTGTATGGCGGAGTAATTTTCGCTGCAATGGTTGTAATGAACAGGCTCCATGTAAAACGGCTTGTTTTTTATCTTGTGCCCGGCATTTTTCTTTGGTACTTTATTCATCATTCAGGCATACATGCAACAATCGCCGGGGTGCTCACTGCTCTCACCATACCAACAACGAAAGACGCGACAGTATCGCCGTTGGAAAAACTTGAACATGCGCTGGCTTACCCGGTCAATTTTGTCATTATGCCAATATTTGCACTGGCAAATACAAATATTACGTTCGAGAGTGGGATGACAAGTGGATTGTTTAGTGAACTCGGGCTTGGAATTATGATTGGGCTTTTTATAGGCAAGCCTGTTGGAATAACTCTCACTACATGGATCGTTGTGAAACTTGGATGGGGAAAGATGCTTCGCGGGGCTACGTGGGCGCATATTATCGGTTTGGGGTTGCTTGGAGGGATTGGGTTTACAATGTCGATATTCATCGCGCTTCTTTCGTTTGACGACCCTCTTTTGCAGGCAGAGTCAAAATTTTCGGTTTTGGTTACTTCGGTTATTTCCGGTTTTGTTGGATTTCTTTTGCTCAATAGAATTAATGCGAGAAATCGCTTAAAGGCTTCCGCTTAGTTTTTGGACGTCAGAAATCTATTTTTTTGCTTTTGGGTAACGCCCGCCGGAGGCCATTCCATTAATAGTCAGGAATAACCTATCTTAAAGCCTAAACTCCAACAACGGAACGTGACAACGATACTCATTTCTTTACTGGCAGCGATGCT